>JBKEBG010000154.1:0-16255 GCA_047972985.1 Arachnia sp. | reverse complement strand
GCCCGCCTAGCGGCGCCAACCCAGACACTCGGCCCACCCACCCAGCGAACCGGATCCTCAGCGCCACCGACCATCGGGGCGCCACGAACCACGGGACCCCCCGGGTCACCCGACGCATCCGCTCGTCCAAGCGGCGCGCAAGTTGCCGCTCCGTAAGGCTCCAGCCCGGGAGCCGAAGCTGGCCGTCCTGCGGCTCGGCGACATTGCTCACCGAGACGTCCTCCACTCCCGGGGCGGGCGCGGCGATCCCCAGCATTGCCAGTTCAGGGTCGAAATACTCCTGGGCGGGGAACGCGTCGCCGGCGTCCGGGGCCACCACCATCACCGCTTGCCCGGCCAGATCCCGGACGTCGACGAAACGGTAGCGGCGCGGGAGCAGGTAGCCGGGCTTGCCCGACATGATGCGCGTCAGCGGATTGATCGCGTCCAGATGCTCGGGGGTCAGCGGCGGGCCCAGCGGCAGCGCGTGGTTGATAACGGTTAGGTCAGTGTTCGTGGTCGCCGGCGGCTCCCAGGCCTCGGCGTCGAGCCGCCGCAGCACCACCGTCTGCGGCACGCCGGCTCGCTCCGCGGCGGCCACCACCTGCTCGGTATCCGGCAGGCCGCTGCTGCGGATTCCGCTCACGGAGACCAACTCGCGCTCAATATGGACCACGGCGCGGCAGTCGGCCATCGCCGTTTCCCAGCCCGGCTCGTCGATATCGGCCAGCACCAGGCCGAGGCCGGATTCGGGATCGGCCGCTGCTGCGGCGACCATCTCCTTGACATCGGACCCGCGCGGCAGGGACGGAACCATCACTCGCACCGGGAGTTCGGCCCGCAGGAAAGCCACCACACAATAGGCGCTCAGGAAGTGGGTTCCCGAGGTGAACAAGACGCGTTGGACTGACACGCGCTCTAGTGTGTCGTGTGGCCCGGCAAGCGCAAGTCCGCCGGACCGCGGACACGGTTGCCCAGCGGCCACGATAGGGTCCATATATTAGGCCGGGCCCTTGCCAGCCCCCTCGTCTCGAAAGGCCTGCTCTGTGTACTCGCTGCTCCTGGTGATCATCTACTTAGCTTTCATCAGCCTCGGGCTTCCTGATTCGCTCATCGGATCCGGCTGGCCGGTGATGCACCAGGACTTCGACGTTCCGGTGGGCCTGGCCGGGGTGTTGACCATGATCATCGCCAGCGGAACCATCGCGTCGAGCCTCGCCTCCGAGCGCATCACCCGGCGCTTCGGGGCCGGGATCGTCACGGCGGTCAGCGTCGGGATGACGGCAACCGCTCTCCTCGGGTTCTCCGTCTCGGATTCCTTCTGGATGGTGTGCCTGTGGGCGCTGCCCTACGGCCTCGGGGCAGGCGCGGTGGATGCCGCCCTGAACAACTACGTCGCGTTGCACTACGCGGCGCGGCACATGAACTGGCTGCACAGCTTCTGGGGGGTGGGGGCCTCCATCAGCCCCTTCATCATGAGCTACGCCCTCACCGCGGGGATGGGCTGGCCGGGCGCCTTCCGCACCGTCGGGATCATCCAGGTGATCCTCACCGTCGCGTTGGTGGTCAGCGTGCCGCTGTGGAGCAAGATCCGGCCGGTTTCGCCGAACGCAGACGACGCCGACGAGCCTCCGTCCGGCGGCCATGTCCCGCTCGGCCAGGCCCTGCAAATCCCGGGGGTCCCCCTGGTGCTGATCGCATTCTTCGCCTACTGCGCGTTGGAGACCAGCACGATCTTGTGGGCCTCCACGTATTTGGTTGCGGCGCGGGACGCCGAACCAGCCACCGCGGCCGCCTTTGCCTCGCTGTTCCTGCTCGGAATCACAGGTGGCCGATTCGCGGCGGGTTTCATCGCGGACAAGTTCGGCGATCGGCAGCTCATCCGCGGCGGGTTCATCGTCATGGGTCTCGGCGTCCTCCTCATCGCGCTGCCGCTGCCGATACCTGCGCTGGCCCTGGCCGGGCTCGTGATCGCGGGCCTGGGCGGCGCCCCGATCTACCCGGCGATCATCCACGCCACGCCGGTCAACTTCGGGCGCAGCAACTCACAAGCGATCATCGGGATCCAGATGGCCGCCGCCTACCTGGGCTCGACCCTCGCGCCGCCGCTGTTCGGCTTGATCAGCACCTGGACCGGGATGTGGACCTTCCCGCTCTTCCTGGCCGTGCTGGTGACGCTCGGCCTGATCATGTCGGAGCGGCTCAATCGGGTAGTGGCGTCCGCGACGACAGCTGACGAGTGAGCCTGCACGATTTCGCATCGCCTGTGTCTGCGCTGCCCTCCACGCCCTGAAACTTCCACACCCGCCGGAAAGCTAGCGCTGGTTCCCCGCGCACGCGGTGGCTTGGGCCAGGCCGACCAGATCTGCCGCGCGCATCCCGGGCCAGCCGTGCACCTGCTCCACCCATTGCCGCCTCAGGCTCGACACGCCGTAACAGCCGCCCAGCAGCCCGCCCGCGATGGCGGCAACAGTGTCGGTGTCGTTTCCGACGCCGATGGCCGTCTGCAGCGCGGCCTCGACATGTTCGGCCGCCGCGCAGTCGCGGGTGGCCCAGATGGCAGACCACGCCGCCTGCAGGGCGGTCACCGTGTAGCCGTTGTCGTTGAAAGCCTGCGGGGGCTGCGATTCGGCCGCGTCCAGCTGCTCCTGCCAGTAGGCGCGGGAGGAGTCCGCCAGCAGCCGAAGCCCGCCGCGCACGTCGAGCCTCGCCTCTACGACGGCCACGCGCACCGCCTCCGACCACAGCACCGCTGACTCGATACAGCGAGGGTCGGCGTGGGTGAGCGCGGCAACCCTGGCCGCCACGGCGGCGGTCCGTTGCGGGTTGCGCAGTGCTGTGAGCCCCACGATCGCGGTGCGCATCAGCGCCCCGTTTCCAGCGCTGCCGGAGGCACCGGCCCTGGCCGCGGCGTTGGCGAGCAGCGCGGCGGGGCGCGCCGCCCCCGCCGGGAACGAACGCAGCACCGTCGCGGTCAGATTGCCGATATCGCTGGCCCCGTCACGTTCCCATGCCAGGAACCCCTCCGCGACCCGGTCCAAGGCCTCGTCGGTGGCGAGATCGCTGCCCGCGGCGCTCACCCGTGCGATACACACCGCCATCTGGGTGTCGTCGGACCACTCCCCCGGTTTGTACGGCCCGAGACCGCCGCCGATCATCCGGGCCTCCCCGATGGGCACGAGCGGAGCGAACTCATAAGGCACGCCGAGCGCATCGCCAATTGCCTGTCCCAGCAAAACGCCCCCGGCCCGCTCCAGCTCAGCAGCGGCCGGAATTGACTCGGTGAATTCTCTGTTCACAAGGTATTTCTACCAGAGCAGGGGTTTACCTGTGAGGCACTCCGCCAAGCCGATCCCCCCACCACTTCCGGCCGGTGGAGCCGCCGCTGCGAAGCCGCGAGTCGCACCCCGGTGCCGAGGTGTCTCAATCCGCCGGCGCGGGGTGCCGTCGCGCCGCGGCTTCGATGGCCGTCCGGGCCTGGCCGACGAGTGCGGCGATCGGGGCGGCGATATCGAGGGTGAACCCCGCCTCATCGGGTTCCAGCGGCTCGAGGCTGGCGAGCTGGGAGCGCAGCAGCGACGGCGGCATGAAGTGCCCGACACGCACCGCCAGTCGTTGGGCCACGACCGCCTCCGAGCCCGTCAAGTGACACACGGGCGTGTGGCCGGGGGTGGCGCGGAGACGATCGCGATAGGCCCGGCGCAGGGCAGAACAGGCCACGACGGTGGCGTGGCCGCAGGCGTGCTGCCGGGATGTCCAGGCCACTATCGCGTCGAGCCACGGCCAGCGATCTTCGTCGGTCAGCGGCACCCCCGCGCTCATCTTGGCGACATTGGCGGCCGGGTGGAACCCGTCGCCCTCGGCGAATACCCAGCCGAGCTCCTGGCCGAGGCGCCGGGCCACTGTGGACTTGCCGCAGCCGGAGACTCCCATCACCACGAGGTGGGTGAGACTCATCGGCGCCTCCTTCGTTGGGTCTGGGTTTGCTCACAGCACAGTAGGCCACAGCGCGCCCAGGCCCGGCAGTGGGCGCACTGTCGGCCGCGAGGTTGGGTGATGCCCGGTGGCGCCAAGCGTCGCCAACACAGGCACGGGCCAGGAGAACACGGCGTGCAGCCGCGTAGGGTCGGGGTGTGAGATTCGACGCAGCCAGGCTGCGGGGCAGCACCCCCGACGAGGTCCTTGAGCAAGTCACGAAGGCGGCCCACGATGACGGCCTCAGCCTGTATCCGCATCAGGAGGAGGCCCTTGTGGCGATCCTCGCCGGGGAACACGCCATCGTCACCACGCCCACGGGATCGGGCAAGTCCCTCATCGCGCTGGCCGCACACGCAGCATGTCTAGCCGCGGGGGGCCGGACGTACTACAGCGCACCGATCAAGGCCTTGGTCAGCGAGAAGTTCTTCGCGTTGTGCCACACCTTCGGGGCCGAGAACGTTGGCATGGTCACCGGTGACGCCCAGGTGAACCCCGAGGCGGGGCTGATCTGCTGCACCGCCGAGATAGTGGCCAATCTCGCCCTTCGCGAAGGCGCCGAGGCGGCCATCGATCAGCTGGTCATGGACGAGTTCCACTTCATCGCCGACCCCGATCGGGGCTGGGCGTGGCAGGTGGCGCTCACCGAGCTGCCGCAGGCCCAACACGTGATCATGTCGGCCACCCTCGGCGATGTCGGCCAGCTCGCCGACGATCTGACCGAGCGCAGCGGACGCGACGTCGCGATCATCGCCGGCGCCACCCGCCCGGTGCCGCTGAGCTATCGCTGGTCCATGGACCCCATCGACGAGACCATCGCCGGGTTGCTGCGGGAGGATCAGGCCCCCGTCTACGTCGTGCATCCGACGCAGGCCGCCGCTGTCGAACGTGCCCAGAGCCTCACCCTGGAGCTGCCAGCTTCCCGGAAGAAGGCTATCAGCGAGGCGATCGCCGGGTTCCGCTTCGCCCCCGGATTCGGCAAGCTGCTGGCCACAATGGTCCGCTCCGGGGTGGGCGTGCATCACGCGGGCCTGCTGCCCAAGTACCGACGCCTGGTCGAAACCCTTGCCCAACAGGGGCTGCTGCCGGTGATCTCCGGCACCGACACCCTCGGCGTCGGGGTGAACGTGCCGATCCGTACCGTGCTATTCAGCCAGCTGAGCAAATTCGACGGCCGCCGCATGCGGGTGCTGCGCAGCCGTGAGTTCCACCAGATCGCTGGGCGCGCGGGGCGCGCCGGGTTCGACACGCAGGGCTTCGTCGTGGCCCAGGCCCCCGAACACGTCATCGAGAACCATCGCCTGGTGGCCAAGGCGGGAGACGATCCGAAGAAGCTGAAAAAGCTGGTGCGTAAGAAGCCGCCGGAGGGCTTTGTTTCCTGGACCGAGCAGTCCTTCGAGAAACTCATCGGCTCCACCCCGGAGGCCCTGCACGGACGGTTGAGTGTCACCCCCGCGCTGCTGCTGAACCTGCTGCAACGCGACACCGACACAGCGGCCGCATTCGCTTCGCTGGTGCAGGCAGCCACCGCCGATGACGCGGTGCGGCGCACCCTGTACCGCAGGGCCGTGGCGATCGGGCGGTCCTTGCTGGCCTCCGGCACCGTCGTCCGGCTTGCCGAACCCACCGCAGGGGGCCGCAGGTTCGCCCTGGCCGATGACCTGCAGACAGATTTCGCGCTCAATCAGCCGCTGAGCGCGTTCGCGGCCGAGGTGCTGGAGGTGCTCGACCCAGACTCACCCACCTACGCCCACGATGTGGTCAGCGTGATCGAGGCCACCCTCGACGATCCGATGCAGGTGCTGCTGCAGCAGCAGTTCAAGGCCCGGGGCGAGGCGGTGGCCGAGCTGAAGGCCGACGGCGTCGAGTACGAGGAGCGCATGAGGCTGCTGGAGCAGATCACCTGGCCCAAGCCGCTCGATGAGCTGCTGCAGCACACATTCTCGCTCTTCGCGCCCCGTCATCCGTGGGTCAACGCTGGTGCCCTGTCGCCCAAGTCGGTGGTACGTGACATGGCCGAACGCGCCATGACCTTCGGCGAGTTCGTCGCCTACTATCAGCTGCAGCGCTCCGAGGGCACTGTGTTGCGCTACCTATCCGATGTGTTCCGGGCGCTGCGCCAAAGCGTTCCGCAGCGCTACCAGAGCCCCGAAGTGGACGATCTGATCGACTGGCTCGGCCTGGTCATCCGCCACACCGACAGCTCGCTGCTCGACGAGTGGGACGCCCTGACCCACCCCGAAACACCGACGGCGGCACCCACCCCGCAGGCGGCGCGGTTCACCAGCAACCAGCGGGCGATGCGGGTCATGGTGCGCAATGCCATGTTTTACCGGGTGCAGCTGGCCGCCCGCGACGACGTCACCGCGCTGGGCTCCCTGGAACAGGGCAACGAGGGCTTTTCCGGTGACGACTGGGACGACGCGCTGGCCGACTACTTCGACGAGCACGATGAGCTGAGCGACGGCCCCCAGGCCCGCTCACCGCAGCTGCTGATGATCGATTCGGCCACCCGCACCTGGCACGT
This sequence comes from Arachnia sp., assembly GCA_047972985.1. Taxonomy (GTDB): domain Bacteria; phylum Actinomycetota; class Actinomycetes; order Propionibacteriales; family Propionibacteriaceae; genus Arachnia. The sequence continues at coordinate 9,774 of JBKEBG010000154.1, read as the reverse complement.
GCGTCAGATCATCGACGACCCGGCGGGCAACCATGACTGGGCCATCACCGCCGATGTCGATCTCGACGCGAGCGACGAGGCAGAACGCCTCGTCATTGCCACGTCGGGGTTCGCGAGGCAGGACTAGACCGGCTCGTCGTACTGGATCGAGGCTCCCGGGCCGCGCCGAAGATGTCACCGACGCCGCAAGATCGAGTCGCTACCCTTGCCCCGCCGGGTAGTTGAAACCGAGATGTGATACCACGCCCTGATATTCTTTACATAGGTCGCGCTCTTCGCGACGACGCACCTCTAGTGCGGTCCCCCCGAGAAATGAGATCCCCAGAATGAACAAGGCATTGGTTCGCGCCACGACCGCGATCACCGCTGTGATCGCCCTCACCGCCCTCAGCGCTTGCTCCGATTCGGACGAGACCACGACGGCGACCACAGCCGAAGAGACCACGAGCGCGGAGACCGCAGTGGAAGAGACCCCTGCCGACACCGAGACGGAGACCACCACACAAGACGACTACGACGCCGAGCAGGCCGCACGCCTTGAGGCGATGGTCGAGGAGGGCCGCAAGGGAATCCCCTCGCTCTTAGAATCGATGGACGGCGCCTATTCAGAGATCGAATTCCTCGCCGAGGGCGATAACACCGTACATTACGTCTACACCTATGCCGATCCAGTGGACGTCGAAGAGGCCGTGGCGCACTTCGAGGAGAACATCTCCACCCTCCAAGACGACTGCGACACCAACGTCTTCCCCGTCATGAAAGGCCAGGGCATCCCCGACCCGCTGGTCCGCTACACCTACATCAATGCCGACGGCACCGAGGTGTGGACCGCGCTGTTCGAGCCCTCCGCCTAACCCGTACTCCCCTTCGCCCGGCTGCCCCTGCGGTAGCCGGGCAATACTTTTCTATGCCCAAGAAGAATCAGCCGGGAGGGCTTTCACACGCCTCAACCACATCTGTCTGGTTGGCATTATACCCGCTCATTCAAGTGGCCACCTCAGCCCTTGAGCCCTTTTTTTCTACCCGACGGCTGCTAACCTGGAATTGCTGGCGACCAACCGCAAGGTCAGCGACACCCGATGCGAAGCGAGTTTTCTAGGAATGTTGAAGCCCCTATTTCAAGGCATTTCGGCAATTTCAGTTGCCATTGTTGTGGGCCTCCTCGGCTCCTGTTCGAATACTACTGAGGTGAACCAACCACCGGCCGAAACAACCACCACCGAAACCGAAACAACCGGAGAAGGCACCGACGAGCCCGGGACGGACGGAACCACCGATTCCTCGGTGGCTGAGGCCCTGGAAGAGATGCTCCAGGCGGAGCGGGATCAAATCCCCCAGGTCTTGGAGGAGTCCGAAGGCGTCCTCATCGCTGCCGAATACGTCGTGGAAGGCGATGACACAATCTCCTACACCTTCACCTACGCGCAGGCGCCGGATCCAGACCAAGCCAAGGCGTACTTCGACGCCGAGGCCGACTCACTCCAAGAAACCTGCGACTCCAAGGTATTTCCCCCGATGGAACAGCGAGGTGTCACCGACCCCAAGGTGCGCTACACCTACCTCAATCCTGACGGAACCGAGATCTGGAGCCATACTTTCGAGCGCTCTGCCTGATCCGGCCGTGCTCACCGCTTGCGCTCCCGCACTTGACTGGTGCCGGAGCGCATGCGCGTTGGCCCAGATGCCGGGAATCGGCCTCGGCCGGCGATCCGAGGGTGTTCTAACCCCCCGGGGTCAGCTAGGCGGTGGTATCACCACACTCTGACTCGGCTGGTGCGCTCGGCCAGTGCAGCGACGGGGCCCGCGACATAGGTGGCCGAGGAATCCTTGACCGCGCCGGTCAGGTCGGTCACCAAGACCGCGGGGGTGCCATCTGGCTCCTCAAAGTCTGCGTCAACGAATCGGACGCGGCCAAGGTCGGCGCCGGATGTCAGCCCGGTCCGGGCCGTGTCAAAGCCCGCCGGCAACTCCGCCTCAAGGTAGACGGCATCGTCTTCCTCAACTATCGCGACCCTGGCTGGCCCCTCGAGGCGGGCAGCACCGGCTTCGCCTTCGAAGGCCCGAGCGCCAGAAAGGTACACATTGTCTCGGATGTAGACGGGCTGCTTGATGTGGGCGAAGCGCTCATGGTCACCCTGGCTCGGATCGGCGAGTTCGGCCAGATAGGCCTCGAAGCTGGCCGGGTGCCCGTCATATCCGGCGGTGCCGTGACCATAGGCCTGCTCGGGGCGCACCGTCGGCCCGTAGGCCTGTGCCCCGCCCCCGCCGAGGAATACGTTGCCGATCCAGCGGTCGTCGCCGCCCATGATGGCGGCGTATCCGGCGATCTGGGTACTGTGCGGGAGGTGGTACGGGGTCGGCCTGTCGATGACCGGTTCGAGGGAAACGGTACCGGCGACAAGGTTGTTGACGAAGGCCCCACCCTGGCTGAACACCTCGATGGAGGCCGGGGAGGCGAAGACATTGTGCTCGGCGATATAGGGGCCGTGGCTGACTTCGACGAACAGGTCACGGTTGTTGTTGTAGTAGAGGTTGCGGCTGATCCGGGTGCCCTGGGCCTGCCAGTCGAGCCAGGTGCCGAGCGAGCAGTCGTGGATGCGGTTGCGCCGGATCACGACGTCGATGGAGGCGTGGAGCTTGATGCCGCCGATCTCGTAGCCGTAGAACTCGCGCTTGATGGCGATGTTGTAGATGTGGTTGTCCTCGAGGGTGGAGAACACGCAGCCGAGGTGCCCGACGACGCCGTTCTGGCCACAGTCGCGAATTGTGTTGCGGCGCACTATGTGCGAGCCGACGTGTTCCTTGTCCCAGCCGATCTGGCGTGCTGCGAATACTGACTCGAGCTGGTACTGGTAGCCGGGCTTGTCGCCGCGCTCGGTCGCGTAGTTGTGGCCGGTCGAGGCCTCCTTGCCGAGCGATATCGCGGAGCACTTGGCGTCGTGGATGAGGTTGTCCTCGATGATCCAGCCCTTCGCCCAGTTCGGGCCGATCAGCCCGGGCTGGTCCGCGGTCGGCGGGGTCCACGGGCAGGCGGCCTGCGCGAGCTCGAAGCCGCGCACAGTGATCCAGTCGAGGTGATGCTTGGTCGGGTAGAACACCGAGCGGCGGACGTTGATCTCGACGAACTCGGCGTTCGGGTCCGCGCCCTGGAAGTTGGCCCAAATGGTCGTGGTGTCCTCGCCTGCCTCGGCGTACCACACGTAGCGGGTCTGGTCGGGGTCGCGCACCTCGTCGCTGACGCCGGTCCACTGGTCGATCATCGTGGTGCGGGCCTGGGGGTCGGCGAGCTGGTCGCGGCTGGTGACCTCATAGAAGGAGCGACCATTGAGGTAGACCTCGCCGAGGTGCTTGCGGGGCGCGTCCGCCGTGCCGTAGACGATCCAGTCGCCGTCGACGGTCTCGAGATAGGGGTTGAAGTCGCCGAAAATCGAGTTGTCGAGGGTGACGGACCAGACGTTGCCCTCGACGGATACCCAGGACGTGACGCGCTCGGCGCCGGTGACCACGACGCGCTCGCCATCGGCGGCCTGGAAGGTGATGCGGCGGGCGTGGCTGCGGCCGCCGCGGACGGGCTTGACCCATTCGCGGTAGACGCCCTCGTGGACGGTGACGGTGTCGCCGGGCATCGCGGCCGCGGCCGCGCGGTTGATGGTGCGGAACGGGGCGGCATTGGTGCCGGGCGCCAGGTCCGAGCCGGTGACGGCGACGTGGTGGATCGTGGGCATGCGGGTTGCCTTTCTTACTTTCCGAAGCCTGCGGTCAGGCCGGATACGAGCTGGCGGCGGCCGATGATGTAGGCAGCCAGGATGGGCAGGACTGAGAGGACGACGGCGGCCAGGACCGCCGGGATGTTCACGGAGAACTCGCCCTGGAAGGACCACAGGGACAGCGGCAGGGTGCGCTTGTCCGAACTCTGGGTGAGGATGAGAGGAAAGAGGAACCCGTTCCACACGTTCAGCGCGTCATAGATGGCCACGGTGACGATGGCGGGCTTGGTCAGGGGCAGCGCCAGGTCCCACAGCGTCCGCCACTCCCCCGCACCGTCGACGCGCATCGCCTCGAATAGCTCGGCGGGAACATCGCGCAGGAAGTTGGCCAGGATGAGGACGGTGATCGGGATCGCGAACGCGATCGATGGGAGGATCAGCGCCCACAATGTGTCGTAGAGGCCCATCCGCACGATGAAGTAGTAGACGGGGATGATCGTGGCCTGGATCGGGATGGCGATGCCGAGCAGGAACGCCTGGAAGAGCCGCTGCGCCGCTGGGTTGGTGGAGCGGACGACGACGTATGCTGCCAGCAGCGACACCACGAGGATCACAGCGACGCTGACGAGCGTGACGATCAACGAGTTGGTGAAGTAGAGCAGGAAATCGTTGGCAAGTACCTGGCGGTAGGCAGCCAGCGTGGGATTGCTCGGTAGCGACAGCGGGTTCTCGCTGTAGTAGTCCGGTTGTGGGCGCAGACTGGTCACGACGATGTAGTAGATGGGCACGATGGTGATGGCCAGCCAGATCCAGCCGCCGAGGCCACCGATGATGTTGGGTCGTGTCCGCCCGATAGTGCGCATCATGCACCTTCGGTTTGGCTGCCCTGATTGCCGCCGGAGAGCTTGTTGAGACCGAGCGAGACAGTGAGTCCGAGCGCCACGAGGATCACGCCGATGACGCTGGCGCGGCCCATGTCGTAGCTGCGGAAACCGGTCAGGTACATATCGAGCGGCAGGATGCGGGTCGCGTTGCCGGGGCCGCCGCCGGTCAGTACGAAGATGAGGTCGAAGTAGGTGAGTGAGCCGACGATCATCAGCGTCGAGGAGGTGATGATCGTGTACTTCAACTGCGGGAGCGTGATGCTGAAGAACTGTCGCACGCGACCCGCGCCGTCGATGAGGGCCGCTTCGTACATTGTGTGCGGGATCTGCCGAACCCCGGCCTGGTACAGCAGGGAGTGGAACGGGACGAAGCACCATCCGATGACGAACACCACTACCCACATCGCCAGATCGGGGTCACCGAGCCAGTCCTGCGCCAGCAGCGGGATGTCCAGCGCCGCACCGAGGCCGAAGTTCGGGTCGAGCAGCGCCTTGAACGCGATACCAACGGCAGCCGACGAGAACAAGAGTGGCAGGAAGAACAGCACCGACAGCACCGCACGGTAGCGCTGCTGGCCGGCCATGAACACCCCCAGCAGGAGGGACACCGGAGCCTGGAACAGCCACGACGTGACCGTCAGGATCAGGGTGAGCCTGGCCGCATTCCAGGTGATGGGATCGGCGAGAGTCCTCGACCAGTTAGCCGTGCCGGTCCAGGTCGGGGTTCCCAGACCGTCCCAGCTCATGAACGACAGCACGACGACGCCGATGAGCGGGATCACAGCGAACGACACGAAGAAGACGAGCGCGGGTGCTGTCATCCACAGCGTGGGTCCGGAGGCCTGTGCGCCCCGGGCCTGCCGGCCAGGAGTTCCCTCCCGGCCAGCAGCAGCGTGCCGGGTTGTCATCCCAGGGTCGCGTTCATGTTGTCGGAGAACTGCTGCGGAGTGATCTCGCCGAGGAACAGTTGGCTGAGGTTATTCAGCAGCTCCTGGGCCGCATCGGCAGGCAGCGCCTGGTCCCACGACAGTTGGAAGTGCGGGGCGTCGCGGACCATCCCGTAGACGAAGGACAGGTACTCGGCGTTGTCGTTGTCCGCGATAGTTTCCTCCAAGCCTGCGATCGGCGGAACTGTCCCGATGGCAAGCAGTTCATCCACGGCGTCGTCGGAGAGAACCTCGGTAGCGAGGAAGTCCATGGCAACCTGCTGGGCCTCCTGGCTGGCGCTGGCAGATACTGACCAGAAGTTCGACGGGTTGCCCACGATGTTGGCGGGGTCGCCAGCACCGCCCTCGACGGCAGGGAATGTGGCGTAGCCCAGGTCGCCCGCGGCAACCATGTCGGGGGCGTCGCTGAGGAACGTCGGGTACACCCAGCTGCCCTGCAGCAGCATCGCCGCCTTGCCGGTGTGGACGAGCGCGACGTCGGCGTTGGCGTCGGCAACAACCGAGCCGAAGGTGTCGCCGAAGACGCCCGCGTCCACCAGTTCCTGGATCTTGGTGGTGGCCTCAATGACCGCCGGGTCCGACCACGCGCCAGGCTCACCGTCGAGGATTGCCTGGAATACCTCCGGACCGCCGATGCGATCGGTCAGGTACTGGATCCACATGAGCTCAGGCCAACGGCTTCCACCCGCGAGCGCCATGGGGATGATTCCCTGTGACTGCAACTCGCCGGCGGCAGTCAGCAGCTCATCGTAGGTGGTGGGCACGGCGACGCCGGCCTCCTCGAGGACCGCGGCGTTGTAGTACAGGACCACTGGCTGGCTCTGCGTGTTCGGCACAGCGTAGGTGACGCCATCGACCTGGCCGTTCTGCGCCACCGACGGAATCACCCGAGCGAGCAGATCGTCCACGGCCCCGTCCAGGCTCACGACCGACTCGTTGCGGGAGTAGTCGGCCAGCGTGCCGCCAGCCCAGGAGTAGATGAGGGTCGGCGCATTACCGGAGCCAACCGCGGTGCGGATCTTCTCCTTGTAGGCGTCGTTGGCGAACCACTCGGTCGCGATCTGCGCGTCCGGATTCTCGGAGTTCCACTTCTCGAACGAGGCCCGGAACATGGGCTCGCTTCCACCGGTCAGGTTCCAGGCCGACGCAACCGCGTCGCCCGAGACTGACGAGCTGCCCCCCGGTTGGGTGCCGCCACCGCAGGCGACCATGGCGAGGGAGATGATGGAGGCGGCCGCCGCGGTGGCGAGTCGAGGTCCACTGAGTCGCTTCATTGGTTGAGTCCTTTCGTCCCCGGCAACACCGCCGGCTACAGAAACTATTTCCGCAGTTTTCGTGAACAACACGACGGCAGAACGGGGTGAAGGAGATGGTCAAGCCATTCCAGCGCCGAAACAGTTTCGGTCCTGCTATCTTTGCTGAGTGATCCAGGCGTCCAGCAATCCACCCACCCGGAAGAGCAAGCCAACCTTGGACGTCGTTGCCCGGGAGGCGGGAGTGTCGAAAGCGACGGTCTCGAAGGTGCTCAACCGCCGCCCAAACATCTCCGCCGACACGCGTGCCCTCGTCGAGGAGGTCATCGAGCGCCTCGGCTACGTGCCCAGCACCGGTCCCCGCCTCGGCTCGGAACTGCGCCAGGTCAACATCGTTTTCGACACACTCATCAACGTCCACTCACTGCAGGTGCTCGACGCTGTCGTCGCTGCCTCAGCAGAGACCGGCATCGACGTCGTGGTGAACGTCCTCAACCACCGCCACCGCGACGACGCCGCCCCATTGAGCAGCGGGTGGGTCAAGGAACTCGCAGCCAAAGGCAGCGTCGGGGTGATCATCGTCACCTCTGAACTCACACCGCAGCAGCGGCGCCGGTTCCGCCAGGCGGACCTCGGAGTGGTCGTCATCGACCCCGTCAACCCCCTCGACGACGACACGGTCAGCGTCGGTTCAGCCAACTTCGCCGGCGGAGTCCAGGCCACCCGCCACCTGCTGGATCTAGGTCACCGGCGCATCGCGTTCGCGGGCGGCCCGCCCAATTCCGCAGCGGCGCGCGAGCGGCTACAGGCGTTCCGCAGCACCATGGAGACCGCAGGCATCGAACCCGATCCCCGATTCGTCCTACAGGAGGATTTCAGATTCGAGTCTGGGGTCCGCATGAGCACGAGCCTTCTTGGCGCGCCGGACCCACCCACGGCGATATTCGCAGGCTGCGACGCGTCAGCCCTCGGCGCGATCGAGGTGGCACGACGGCGTGGTCTGCGGGTGCCGGAGGATCTCTCGATCATCGGCTTCGACGACACCTATGCCGCCGCGATGTCGGCACCGCCCCTGACCACCATCCGCCAGCCGCTCACAGATATCGGTCGCGTCGCGCTGCGCACCCTGCTCCAACTGACCCGCGGCGAACGCCCGGACTCGCACCACATCCAGCTGGCCACCCGCCTCATCGTGCGCGACTCCACGAGCCACCCCACCGCCGCACACTGACGAGCTCCGCCCCTAGACCGCGCGACTTCCAGGCGATGACATGCAGTCAGTGCTGCATCGGCGTGGGACGCCGAAAGCGCCTTCCTGAGCGGTAGAATCACCTCAGAATGGCCGAGGCCACCGGGGCGGCCGATGCAGTGGGGTCAGGACGCGTGTCAGGTGTGGAGCACCGCATTGGCCGCAATATCCGCGTAGACAGATGTCCACAATATGTTCATACCGGGCACGAACGCTGGAGTTGTTGGTGGGCTTGTTGCTCACCCAGTTCAGACAAGCGCCGACCGTCCGGGCCGACGTACCCACCGTGTGCCCATCTGTTGGCATTTCCTGGCGGCGGGTGGCGTACGGTGGCGGACCGTAGAAACGAAGAAACCCCCAGTCGGAAGGTATTTAGCGTTGCCAACCGGGAGTCCCGAAGTGTGCGCGAGAGAGGAGTTGAACCTCCACGCCCTTGCGGGCACCGGCACCTGAAGCCGGCGCGTCTGCCATTCCGCCACTCGCGCATGGGCCCCGAGGAGCCCGACGACCAACGTTAGCACGGCTTCCCGGCGGGCAACCAATCCGGGCCCCTCGCGGCGTCCCAGAGTTACCGTCCAGGCGAAAGCGCCAGTTACCCTGGCATGGAAGTGCCTCTAGCAAGGGAAGAAAGTTATGTCTGACGCGCCCATCTGGGTTTGGGTCCTCGTGGCCGTCCTCGGTCTGGTAATCATCGCGGCCGCCGTGACGATGATGCTGCGGCAGCGAGCAACCCAAAGCCACGGCGATTCCGCCACGCCCGCCGATGGCGACACCGCTGATCTCGATCCCACCGGTGACGACGCCGCTGATCCTCTCGGCACGGATGAGGCATCCGACGAAGCGGATGTGGACTCTGCGGTCGCCGAGACCATGGAGATCATCCCCAACGAGGCGGTTGTGGAATCAGACGCGGCACCCGGCGCCGCTGATGGCGCACCCGATCTCGACGATTACGAGATCCCGCGCGACGAACAGGGGCGTCGGCTCGATCCCTACGGCAACCCCATGGCCGAGTAGACAACACCACGCGATGAGCTTGGCATGGAACCGACGAGCGGGGGGCAGCAGCCGGAGCCGGTGGGCCCCGGCCCGGCCTTCCTAGCGGCGCAACCAGCAACAGCAGCGAGCCCGCCCTCACCCCTGAGGCCCATCCAGGGAGCCCCGAACTCGCAGAGAAGACCAGGGCATGGCGCGCGCACAGAACTCCTGATCTGGGTGGGTCTGGCTATGGCCCTCATCGGGTGCGGGTTCCTGGTGTGGGCAGGGCAGTCGGCCGAGCCGGTACAGGATCCGAGCCTCACCATCAGCCCGAGCAGCGACGCGCCGACGGGCGGCCCGCGGGATGCCGTCTACCCATTGATGCCCGAGCGGGTGGGGCAGTTCGCCAACGGCGAACCACCAGATTCGCAATCGGGCATCTACTACGGCCCCGCCGGGGAATCGTTCTTCGTGTTCCACTTCCGCTCACCGATGCGCGACTCGTTCAACACTGGCCTGGCGGATGTGGCGGACTACGGCCAATGGAGTTGCGGCTACGCCCCCGAGGATCGCCGCTACGTGACGTGCACGAGAGATGTCGGCACTGGCTTTCTCGCCATCTCGGGGACCCGGGATCCGCAGGGAGTCGCCACCTGGGCGGCCGAGTTCCTTAATGCATGGACGGGCTGACATCACCCGGGCAAAGGTCCAGCGACAGGCGTAGCCGCCTGCGATACCGCGGCCCCGTAGACTGGA
>JBKEBG010000109.1:0-9137 GCA_047972985.1 Arachnia sp. | reverse complement strand
CGCACCCGAACCCCCACCCAGACCGGCCCGCCGCACCAGCACCTGGTCGACGCGCTGGCGCAGGGTCCCGCCGCGGCGACGTCTGCTCGCCCTGGCCGCGCTGGCTGCCGGGGTGGTTGCCGGGCTGCTGACCGGTTGGCTGGTGTTGATCGTGGTGCTGCCGGTGATGGTGCTGGGCCTGCCGGTTCTGTTGGCGACCTCGACCGAGACCGAGCGGATCGCCCGGCTGGAAGGGATCGCGGAGTGGACCCGGAACCTGTCCGGGGTGCTGATCGCCGGCCAGGGCTTGGAGCAGGCGCTGATCGCCAGCCTGCGCTCGACGCCGGAGTCGGTCCGGCCGCAGGTGACGGCACTGGTGGCCAGGTTGAAGGGACGCTGGCCGACCGAGGCGGCGCTGCGCGGGTTCGCCGACGACATCGACGACGCCACCGGCGACTTGGTCGCCGCCGCCTTGATCCTGGGTGCCCGCAAACGCGGCCCCGGACTGGCCGCGGTCCTGACCGGGCTGGCCGAGTCGACCGCGGCCGACGTGCGGGCCCGCCGCCAGATCGAGGCCGACCGGGCCAAGCCGCGCGCCACCGCCCGCTGGGTGACGATCCTGTCCGCCGGCGCCCTGGTCGCACTCGCCCTGTCCGGCCAGTTCCTCGCCCCCTACGCCACCCCGCTCGGCCAGCTCGTCCTCACGGTGCTGCTCGGGGCGTATGCCGCCATCCTGGTGTGGATGCGGCGCATGGCCACCGCGCAGGCCCCGCCCCGGTTCCTCAACCAGACCCGCGGGCTCACGAATGCCGAGGCCCGGTCGTGACCTCGCTGCCGCTGCTGATCCTGGCCGGCATGCTGGTCATGGCCGGAGTGGCCACCTTCCTCTGGTGGGCGTCCCCGGCCGAACCCGACCCGGTCGACGCCCTCAACCGGCTCTCACCCCGCCACACCACCACCGCCCCGGCCCAGACCACGGCCACCACGGGCGGGGAACGGGCCGGACTGTGGGCGGTCCGCCGCCTCCCGGCGGGCTGGTTGCGGGTCCCGGCCGCGGACCTGGCGGTGCTGCGCAAGACCCCGGCCTCGCTCGTGGGCGACAAGCTCGCGTTCGCCGGGCTGGCCGCACTGGTGATGCCGCTGCTGTCCTGGCTGGTCTCCTGGACCGTGCCGATGCCGGTCACGATCCCGGTCATCGCCACTGTCGCGGCGATGGTGGCCGGCTGGTTCGTGCCCGACCTGAACGCCCGCCAGGACGCCGCCCGGGCCCGGGTCGAGTTCCGCCGCGCCCTGGGCGCCTACACCGACCTGGTCGCGCTCGAACGCCACGGCGGCGCCTCCGGCTCCCGGCAGGCGATGGAACTGGCCGCCGAGGTCGGCGACAGCTGGCCGTTCCGCCGCATCGCCGAGGAACTCGCCCGGTCCCGCTTCTCCGGCCAACAACCCTGGGACGCGCTGCGGCACCTCGCCGACGAACTCGCCATCCCCGACCTGAACGACCTGGCCGACATCATGCGGCTGTGCGGCGAGGAAGGCGCCCAGGTGTACGACACCCTCCGGGCCCGATCCGATGCCGGCCGCAACGCCCTGCTCGCCGCCGACCTCAGCCAGGCCAACGAGATCGGCGAACGCATGACCATCCCCGCCAGCCTCACCGCCGTCATCTTCCTGTCCATCCTGATCATCCCCGCCCTCGTCCGCCTGTTCACCGCCTGAGAGACCGGAAGGAACCCCGCCATGACCGAACTCGCCCAACAGCTCGCCGCTCAAGCCCAGGCGCTCAGCGTCGCCACCCGGCGGCGTCTCGCCGAGCTGCGGCACGACGAACGCGGCAACTTCACCATCGAACAGGCCTTGTGGGCGGCCGCGGCGGTCGCGTTCGTCGCTGTCGTCGTGGCCGCGATCAACGCCTTCCTCAGCAGGCAAATCGGCCTGCTCCACTGAGCCCAAGACCATGACCATCCGGAACCCCAAGCCCGCCGCGTTCGACGAACGCGGCTCGATGAGCGTCCAGATGGTCGTGCTCATGCCGCTGCTGTTCGGCATCGCGTTCACCGGCCTGCAGGCCGGCCTGTACTTCTATGGACGCTCCGCCGCCTTGTCCGCGGCCACCACCGGAGCCCGCGCCGCAGCCGCCGAAGGTGGCACCACCACCGCCTGTCACCAGGCGGCCGCCGAGTTCCTCACCAGCCTCGGCGACGTCCTCACCAACCCGGGAATCGACTGCGCCCGGACCGCCACCACCGTCACCGCCCGGGTCACCGGAGCCACCCTCAGCGTCATCCCTGGGTGGCAGCCGCAGGTCGCCCAGGAACGGGTGCAGCAGGTCGAACGGGTCACCCGATGAACCGGCAACGCCAGTTCCGCCAGGGCTGGGACGACCGGGGCTCGGCGTCGATCGAGGCCGTGATCGCCGGCCCGGCCGTGGTGCTGCTGATCCTGCTGGTGATCTTCGGCGGACGGGTCGCGCTCGCCCACCAATCCGTGCAGGGCATCGCCGCGGACACCGCCCGGGCCGCGTCCCTGGCCCGCACCCAGACCGAAGCCCGCAGCAGCGCCAACACGGTCGCCCAGGCCGGCCTCGCCCAGCAGCTGCCCTGCGCCAGCCACACCGTCGACCTCGACCTCACCGGCTTCACCCGGCCCGCCGGCACCCCCGCCTCGGTCACCGCCACCGTGACCTGCCGGGTCGCCAGCGGCGACCTCGGACTGCCCGGCCTTCCCGACCTGACTATCCAGGCCACCATGACCAGCCCTATCGACACCTGGCGAGAACGACGATGACCACCATGCGCACCCGGCGGCGCCGTCGTGACGAGCGGGGCTCGGTCAGTGTCTGGGCGGTGCTGATCGTCGCCGCGTTCACCCTGGTCGTCGGGATCTCGGTCGACCTCACCGGCCAGATCGCAGCCAAACAACACGCCACCGACATCGCAGCCCAAGCCGCTCGGATCGCCGGCCAACAAGCCGACCCTAACCAGCTGATGGGCGGCGGCAACACTGTCACCGTCGACACCAGCCGGGCCCGCCGGGCCGCGCTGGACTACATCGCCGGCGCCGACATGACTGGCGCCGCCACCATCACCGCCGGCGGCACCCAGCTCGACATCAGCGTCACCGCCACCTACACCCCGGTGTTCCTCACCGCGATCGGCATCGGTCCTCTCCCGGTCACCGGCAACTCCACCGCCCGCCTCGTCCGGGCCCAGGACGGAACGGAACGCTAATGCGACGAATCCTCACCGGCCTCACCGGCCTCGGCGCCATCGCCCTCCTCGCCCTCCTGCTGGTCGGGCTGCCGATCCTGCTGATCGCCATCGGCCCGGTCGGTCTGCTGCACGTCGAACCCACCCTCGCCGGGATCTGGGCGGCACTGCTGCGCCCCGACGACGGCACCCTGTTTCTCACCCTCGTCAAAGCTGCCGGCTGGATCGTGTGGGCGCTGCTCACCATCGCCGTGTTCACCGAGATCGCCGCCGCCATCCGGCACCTGCCCGCGCCTCACCTCCCCGGCCTGGCTGTTCCCCAAGGCCTGGCCCGCGCCCTGGTCGCCGCCGCGATCGCCCTGTACCTGAACACCAGCACCACCCTCACCGCACCCGCACCGGCGAGCGCCCACCCCGCACCGGCCGGCGCACCGGCAGGACCCGGCCAACCACACCCAGCACCAGCAGACGCGGCTAAGGCCGCGCCGGCATTCGAGCGGTACACGGTGAAGAAGGGCGACATCCTCTCCCAGCTCGCCCTCGACCACCTCGGCGACGCCCACCGCTACCCCGAGATCTACCGGGCGTCCCGCAAGATCGACCAACCCGGCGGACGCCGACTCACCGACCCCGACGTGATCGACATCGGCTGGAAACTCAACATCCCCACCGGTGCCGAGAAGCCCGACAGGCCCGACAGGACATCCAAGCCCGAACCGGTCCAGCCGAAACCGGCAGCCACCGCACCAGGTGCGCCGACGCCGCCAACCGTTCCGACTCCCGGCCCGACCGCGCCCACGGCACCAGTGACCCACGCCCCGCCAAGCGCAGCCCCGGTCGACGCCTCCGACACCGACGCACCGCCGGCGTGGCTGCTCGGCGGTCTCGCCGGAGGCGGGGCGGTCCTGGCCGGAGCGCTTTGGCTGCTGCTGCTGCGCCGCCGCGCGATCCAGCACCACCACCGGCGCCCCGGCTACGTCACCGCGCCCCCACCGCCGCACACCCTCCCGGTCGAGAAGACCCTGCGCCGCCACGGCCAACCCGTAGCCGACCTGCTCATCCTCATCGACGAAGCCCTCCGCCGGCTCGCCCTCACCCTCATCGACACCCACCGGCCGCTGCCCGTCCTCCTCGCCATCCAAGCCACCAGCACCACGCTGCGGCTGCATCTGGCTGAGGACGCCGACCTGCCCGACCCCTGGCAGCAAGGCGACACCCCAGCGGTGTGGACACTGGCTGTCGACGACATACCCGACGACCTCGAACCACTCGAACTCGACGGGCCCGCACCCTGGCCGCACCTGGCCACCATCGGCGCCGACGACGCTGGCAACGCGTGGCTGCTCAACCTCGAAGTCGCCGGGCTCACCACCATCGGCGGCGACCCCGACTACGCCGCCGACCTCGCCCGCTACCTCGCCGCCGAACTCGCCACCACCCCCTGGTCCAGAGACGTCCAGGTCGACCTCATCGACATCTTCGGCGAACTCACCGGACTCGACCCCCGACGCCTGCGCCACCACCACACCGACGGCATCGACGACACCATCCGATCCGCCGTCGACACCATTGACCGGCTCAACCGGCTCCACGAACCCGACCTGCCCGCCGCACGCACTAAGCAAGCAGGCGAAGAGATCTGGCCCAACCGCATCCTCATCACCGCCACCACCGCAGGCCACTTCGACCAGCTCACCAAGCTCATCGGCGACCAGCCGCGCCGCACCAGCATCGCCGCACTCCTCATCGGCACCCCCGACGACGCCGGTAGACCAGCGCTCCAGATCAGCGTCGGCGTCAACGGCCGAGCCCAGATCCCCGCCCTCGGACTGGACCTGATCGCCAACGGCATCACCTCCGAGGAAGCTCGCGGCTGCGTCCAACTCATCCAGGCCGCCAGCCAGCTCAACAGCACCGACCTGCCCGTGGATGACACCGAGGAGCGGGGCGTGCGGGGCTACACCGACCACGCCGGACGGCTACGGACAGCCTGGACCGCACCCCGCGACCCGGCCGGCAGCAGCGACCCAGAAGGCTCGAACCTGCCCCAGCCCGACGCCGACATCCTCGCCGCGGCCGCCACCACTGCCGAAGACCTCGCCGTCCTGGCACCCCAAGTCCCCGAAGACACACGCCGACAGGTCGGCGACGCCGACCCCAGCCTCGACCAGGACTTGGCCGACTGGTGGTCCGACGCCTGCGTACGGCCACGGCTGTCCGTCCTCGGCCGGGTCCGCGTCCGGGTCGGAGCCGGCGGCGCACCGGCCGAGACCGGCACCCGCAAGCCCTACTACACCGAGCTCGTCGCCTACCTCGCCACCAAGCAGGCCGGCGCCACCACCCAGCAACTCTGCAAGGCGTTCGCCACCAACCCCGCCCGCATCCACCGCGACCTCAGCGTGGTCCGCAAGTGGCTCGGCGACGACCCCGCCACGGGCCGCCCCCACCTGCCCGACGCCGACCGGCCCACCCCGGCCACCAATGGCAAGCGGGCCTACCACCTCGACCGGGTGCTCTGCGACGCCGACCTGTTCCGCCGCCTCCGTTCCCGCGGACAAGTACGCGGCGAGCAAGGGATCGAGGACTACCAGATGGCGCTCCAATTGGTCACCGGGCGTCCCTACACCCAACTCCGCGACGGCGGCGGCATCTGGCTCGCCGACGACCGCGACGACCAACACCTGGGAGTCGCCATCGTCGACGTCGCCCACCTCACCGTGACAATGGCACTCCAGCAAGGAAACACCAAGGCTGCGCGACGTGCGGCGAGCATCGCCGCGAGCGCCGAACCGCACGAACAAGTGCCCAAGCTCGATCTCGCGGCGATAGCCCAAGCTGAAGGCGACAACGGTGACAACTCAACAGCCATCGCTGACACCCTCCTCCGGCACCGCGACTCCGAAGGACCGATCGACCCGGACACCCGCAGCAGCGGACTCATCAACTCTCGCGGCTGGGCGAGCAGACAGCCGACATGAGTTCGTACGAACACGGTCTCGCGACCCTGTCCGGCGTCCCAGCGTGTCTGTCTAGACCCCAGACATGGCGCCGACAGACCCACATCGTGACGAGTTCCTCGCATGTCGAGGGGGTCGATCTGGGCGTGTCAGGCTCCGGTCGGGATGCGGATGTCGCCGCGCCGGGAGGACCTCGTCAGCATTGATACCTGCTCGCGGGACGATGGGCGTCACCACGTCCAGTCGCCTGGCGGTGGGCGGAAGCATTGCGTTGAGGATGGTGGGCTTCTGCATCCCGATCTGGTTGAGAGCGGAGGTTGCGATCGTGCGATCTGGTCGCCGCTACTTGGAGGCGGGGCGGCCCGTACTACTCTTCTCGACACGCCCGACAGCGAAAGCCTGAAGATGACGATGTCCAGCCTTTCCACTTACGTAGCCGCTCTGGAGTTACCTGAGACTGTTAGCCGGAGTTGGGTCTTGGACGAGTTCCTTGCACCCCTCGGGATCACAGCCGACAGTGAGTTGGCGGGCCCCTGCGAAGACGTCATCGCGTCGCTTCTCTTCGAGAGCGACGACACGTTCAACATGCGTCCCGGAGGCTGGCGGATCGATGTGGGCGCCACGACGGCGAAGGCTGTCCTTGCGTCGGGACTCCTGGCCGGAGCCCTCTTCGTTAGCGGCGCCGACCACATACCCGCCGAGTTGATCCCCGCTGTCGTCCCGCTTCTTGTCGACATGGATCGGGTCCGATTGAGTCGGCGGGACCGTGAACTGCTCGTGCCGCTCCGCGTCGCATCTGTCGGGATCGAAGGTATGGCCGTGAGCCCACATGTTCTGTACAACCGGCTCGACCCAGCCGTGGCTGCACAGCTTAGCTACGACGACTTCGTGGGCTTCTGTGATCACCTCATCGCAGCGGGCGAGATGGACGACGCCGGCTTCGACGATGTACGCGCCCGCCCCGCAGGCAGGCCCGCGTGGATCCGCATCACATGGACATGAGCGCCCTGTGGGACGACCCCGACGCTCTCGAGCTGGCCGGGGAAGAACTCGGTGGAGTCCAGTTCGCCTGCAAGTCCGGCGATTTCCTGGCCAGCGCTCGAGACAGTCTCCTAGGCTCGTTCGATGGGCGCGACGCCCGTGACCTCCACGCCTATGCGGTTGAGCCAGGCGAAGCGCAACTCTTGGTGTCAGTCCACGAGCAACTTCACCACGAACTCCAGTGGTCGACGGGTTGGGGCCTCATTGGCGCAATGGCTGGCCTCCTAGCCGTCTCCGATCCTGAGTCTGATCGGCTCAGGTCCCTCGCGAGCCACGCGAACCGTCAAGCGCGGCACGTCCACGAAGTCTTCGCGACGACCATTAGTGCGGGAGTGCTTGGAGTCCAGCGAGCACGCGAACTCTTGGTGGGGAATCGGCAATACCTGCGCTATCTGGATCAGGGGCTGAGCTTGGGCGGGGACCTCGCGCGGTGGCCTTGGCAATTCCGTGAGTCCGCGATCCAGATGCTCCTGAGGAGTCTGATGCAGCCCCGGGAACTGCTGCCTCTGGCCGAGGTCGGGTTCGAGCGACTGACCGCGACCGACCTGAGCTCCGTCTACTCACCCGACGCGCGCCTTCGGTTGGCAAGAACCGCAGGCTCATGGTGGGACTCCGCCTTCACGGATCTCCTCGCTGATGACCCTGATCGAGGCGGCGAGACCGGAGGGCCTTGGGCAAGGAACCTTCCTAACGACCCAGAGGCAATGGAGACGCTACGGACCTACGAGGAGACCGTGATGATCCCCCGGCTTGGCGAGACCGCTCGCTCCCGACTCAAGCACCTCGGCATCGACTGCCTCGACGAACAGGAGTACCTCCAGGTCGCCGAATCGCTCCGCCTCTCGTTCCAAAGACTCGCACCGGCCGAATGGGAGGTCGAGGTGCTTACCCAGCGCAGGCCTATGAACCACGAGCCACTCGGGGCGGAGCGTGAGCGCATCCAACTCCACCCCACGCCGGCTGTCGCCGACATAGTTACAGCAGACGAACTGGGTGATGCCCGCTTCGTCCTTCGAACCCCTGACAGCCAACCAGCGATCCTGGCTATCTACCTCCCGGGGAACGCATACGCCTCGCAGTTTGGGCTTCAAGCACTGGCGTCGATCCCCGCCGTGCTAGCGCTTGCCGGCTGGCCCAAGCTCGACGCGGACGACACCCGCCACGTCCCGCTCGCTCTGTTCACACCGGATTTCACCCCGCCAGCCCTCCAAGCTGCCTTCCCCGGGCTGCCGGTCCTCGTCCTCACCACCTTGACGACCACCCGAAACCAACCCTTCCGGGACCACATCCTCGAACTACCTGAAGCCTTCGTCTTGATCGACCTCCCGCTGAACCTTCAGATCGCCTACTGGATCAACGATGGCTGGACCATCCGATTCGCCGCCATTGACCTGAACAGTCCGTACGGCATCACCCTGCTCCTTTTCGCGCTCGACGAACTTCCTGGCATTCACTTTCTGTCCTACCGAAGCACCGCCGGCTTCGGCGAACTAGCGCAACTGCTCGACCGCTATCCGGGCAAGATCGCTTCGGGCCTTTCGCCGCCCGCCGGCCTTCTTCGAGACATCACGACTGTCAGTTCGTGGCTCTTGTCCTCCTGGTGGCGGCTCCAAGAGGCCGAGAACCTCTAGACCGGGACTTGGCGGAGCGGCCGGACCTTCTCGACCGCTGGTACGGCTTCAGGGAGGAGCGGCGCCGTGCCCCGAACGCTGGGTTGACGGTCGTTCCGAAGATTGGGCGCCCGGGTTGTGCTGCGGAACGTTATGGCTTGGGGAGTGGTAGCCAGAGTGCGGTGTCGTTGCGGGGGTGAACCGCCCCGGTGTGTCCGGAGACTCAGTTCGTTGACTCCTCAGCTTGCTGCTGCGGGCTGTTGTTGAGCGTAGTGGACCTGCTCGAGGACGGCCGGCGGCATGTCCCCGCAGTACTCGTTGAGCCGGCGGTGGTTGTACCAGTC
>JBKEBG010000067.1:0-13049 GCA_047972985.1 Arachnia sp. | reverse complement strand
GCCCGCGCCCCGCTGTGCCGCGCTACTCGAACCGGAGGGCTTCCACGGGGTCCTTGGCCGCGGCCCGTGCCGCGGGCAGTACCCCGGCGACGAACCCCAACGCCGTGATGAGCGCGATGATCGCGATAATGGAGGCTGGGGTGAAGGCGATCAGCTGGAGCCCCGGTAGGTCCGCCAGCAATGACGTCGACAGGGCATTACTGATGGTGGTGCCAGTGATCATCGCCGTCACCACACCGATCAGGCTGCCCAACAACCCGATGGTGATGGCCTCCGCGCTGAACAGGGCAAAGACGGTGCCGCTGCTCATACCGAGGGCCTTGTTCAGGCCGATCTCCCTGGTTCGTTCCTGCACCGACATCAGCAATGTGTTGACGATACCGAAGCCGGCCGCGAGCAGTGCGATGAGAGCGAATCCGTTGAGAACCAAGACGATGCCGTCGATCACTGCTGTGAAGGCACCCAACTGGTCTTCGACTGTGGTTGCGCTGTAGCCGATATCGAGCAGCTCCTCCTTGAGGGTGTCGATCTCCTCGGGGGTCAAATTGCTGTCCATCGTGATGGTTGCCTCGGTGAAGGACTCGATGTCCTCGGCGGAGGCACCGACGCTTTGCAGGTCGTACAGCGTGTCGGTGAGGGCTGTGTTGGGCAGCAGGCTGGCGCCGCTGGGGCCGGCCAGCATGCTCTCGGCCACACCGACGATCTCGGCCTCGGTGGTCACCTGCTCATCGCTGCCGTTGGTCAGACCCAAGATGACAGTCTCACCCACTGCATCGGAAGCCTCTTCGAAGCCGAGGGGTTCCAGGTAGCGGATCGGAATCACTACCTGGGGGTCGGTGGAGTCGTCGTCGGGTACGTCGCCCGAAGCCAGCTCCAGGCTTTGGCCGGAGATGAAGGAGGTGGTGGCGGCGGTGTACCTGGTGCCGTCCTCGTACTGGACGAAGTCCAGGTCGATGGGCTCCACGGGCGTGACTTCATCGACGCCGTCGACGTCGGCGATGGCATCCAAATCGCTGGTGTTCATGGTCAACACATCAGTCACGCCGGGCCCGCGATCCAGCGTGGTGGCATCCGGGTCGTATTCGGCGGGCGTGTCGTCTTGCGGGTCCACCGTCGTGTCCCGGGGCTTGGTCACGTTCATCGAGTCATCGGTGCCGATCGAGGCCACTGTGTCGGTGATGAACCGGTTCACTCCGGTGCCCACACCGCTGGTGAGGGTGAGAGTGAAGGCGCCCAGGAAGATGGCGATCACTGTGAGGCCGGTGCGGGCCTTCGAACGGAACACACCGCCTACTGCGGTGCTAGCCAGGTCGCGTACCTTCATGACGCCAGCACCTCCCGCATGCCGTGCGATTCGCCTTCGCTGTGGGTGATCCTGCCGTCGCTGATCGTCACGCGCCGATCGCAGCGCTCGGCGAGGTCAGCGTCGTGGGTGACGAATACCAGGGTGATGCCCTGTTCCCGGTTGAGGTTGAACAAGATTTCGTTGACCACCTCTCCGGTGACGCTGTCGAGGTTCCCGGTGGGTTCGTCGGCGAAGATGACCCGCGGATTGCTCACCACCGCCCGCGCTATTGCCGCTCGCTGCTTCTGGCCGCCGGACAAATCGGTGCCCCGGTTGCGGGCTTTGTCGTCCAGGTCCAGCTCGCGCAGCGTACTCATTGCCCGCTCCCGGCGAGCCCGAGGCGGTAGTCCGCCAATCTTCAGCGGCAGCATGACGTTTTCAAGGACACTCTGGTGTGGGTTGAGGAAGAACTGCTGGAAGATGAACCCGAAGGTCTTGTTCCGGGTGCGGTTGATCCGGCGCCGGTTCATATCGGCGGTGTCCATGCCGTCGAGCAGGATTGTGCCATCGGTGGGCTGGTCCAGCAGCGCCAGCAGGTGCATCAGCGTGGATTTGCCGGAGCCGCTCTTGCCCGCGATGGCAACAGTCTCACCCTCGTGGATGTCAAGAGTGACTCCGCGGAGCGCCTCGAAGATGCCGGAACCTCCTCCATAGGTCTTCCGCACATTGCGGGCGGACAAGATGGCGTTACTCACTGTGGTCTCCTTTACGAAACTAGCCCGTGGGGAGCCTCGGGCACGATCGGACCCTTCCATCCTTCGCCACGCGGGCCAGTGGCACATCGTCCGTGGGCAGGCAGGTGGTACCACGAACGATTCCACCTGCCGTGGTAGGTGCCGGCGGCAGTGCGCCAGTTTCCTGGCGCTGCCGTACCGCGTCAGCAGTACTCACCAGCATGCGCCAGGAGGATGATGGGCACCCGGGGTAAGGGTCACAATGGGGGGAACCAACGAGCGAAGGAGGCACCGGCGCCATGACGTTGCCAGCGACCTCACCGGGCGGGCCAGCCACGCTCATCCCCTTGAGGAGTAGGGCCTGGCTCCGTTTCGGACGCACGCTGGAGGTGATCGTCCTCGCGCTGCCCGGGGCAATGCTCCTTGGCTTCGCGACGGGGGCGTTCAATGGTCCGCACACGTTTGACGTCAGCTTCTCGAGCCCGGTGAAAGCCCTCTTCTCAACCATGACAGCTGTGTCGATGGCCGCGACACTGCTTCGACGGCGGTGGCCGACCATCTGCCTGTTGGTGGTGACTGCTGCCAGTGTCTCGGTGGAGTTCATGCAGCTGCCGATCAACCCGCTTCACATCTACCTCACTGTGACGATGGGCTATTTCGTGTTGCGCAACGAGCGCCGTCGAAGCCTCATCATGGCCAGCGTGATCGCCGTCGTGTTCCTGGTGATGTCCATATTCAATTGGCGATCCGACGCTCCCGGCGCCGCTTTCGATGGGGTGTTGTGGGTCGTGGCCGGTACGACAGTGGGGATGGCGGTACGCAGCCAACGCCAGATGGTTCAGGCCTTGCAGGACCGCGCCGAACGCGCCGAATCGGCGCGGGAGGAACTCGTGTTGCGGGGCATCGCCGAGGATCGCGTCAGGGTCGCCCGCGAGCTGCACGACATCATCGCCCACCACGTCAGCGCCGTCGGGGTGCAGACCGGCTCGGCAGCCCACGTCATCGACACCCGCCCCGACCTGGCCAAGAAGCTGCTGCTGGACGCGAGAGCCTCGGCTGCGCGGGTCCTGGACGAACTGCAGATGGTGCTGGGTGTCCTGCGCCAGGGCGAATCGTTGGTGCCAACCGCGGTTCAGGTCGGGCGCCCCGATATCGCAGAGCTGCTGGCCACCAGCAGGGCCAACGGCGTCGACCTATCTGCCTCAGGTGTGGAACACCTGGAGTCCCTGCCCGCGGAGAGCTTCATCGTCGCCTATCGGTTGCTGCAGGAGTCTTTGACCAACGCCCACCGCCACGCGCTCGGAGCCCCGGTCACCATCACAGTTGAGGCCCTCGAAGCCGGCGTAGAGGTTGTGGTCAGCAACTCAGCTGCGGATCACTCACCCGCCGACCCGGAACCTGACCGCCGCCGCTTCGGCCTGATCGGCACGCAGGAACGGATCGATTCGGTGGGCGGCACATTGGTCACCGGCCCCACTGAGGACGGCGGCTTCCGGGTCCGGGCGCACGTGCCCGGACGCCTCACCACCCGCAGAACCGCCGAGGAGTCACCGTGACAATCCGCATAGTATTGGCCGATGATCAAGAGTTGATCCGGGCGGCGTTCCGGGTACTCATAGATCTGGAGGCAGACCTGGAAGTGGTCGGTGAGGCTGACGATGGGCAGGCGGCCATCGACCTGCTCAAGACCGAACGCGCCGACGTGGTGCTCATGGATATCCGGATGCCAGGGCTCGATGGGCTCGAGGCCACCCATCGGATCTGCGCCGACGAGGACCTCGCCGGGGTGAAGGTGCTGATCCTGACCACCTTCGAGGTCGACGAGTATGTGTTCAAGGCACTGCAATCGGGTGCCTCGGGGTTCCTCGGTAAAGGAACCGCGCCGGATCGGCTGCTGGATGCGATCCGCGTGGTGGCCTCCGGAGATTCACTGCTGTCCCCGGCCGCCACGCAAAGCCTCATCGCCCGCTTCCTCGCCCAGCCCGACCCTGTGGCAACGCCTCGCAGTCTCGACGAAGGCCCGATGCGTCGGCTGACCGAGCGGGAGCGCCAGATCGTTAGCCTCGTCGCGCAAGGCCTCACCAACGACCAGATCGCCGAGCAGCTCTACCTGTCGCCGTTGACAGTCAAGACCCACGTCAACCGGTCCATGACCAAGATTGATGTGCGTGACCGGGCGCAACTGGTCGTGGCCGCCTATCAATCGGGGCTCGTCATTGCCACCGCGGGGCAGTAGCCCAACTCCGGGCTCGCCCGTCTCCGAGTGCGTGTCCGCCGCGCCCGAGGCGCGTTCGGGAGGCTCATTCGGAGCGCAGCGCTTCCACCGGGTCCCTGCGGGAGGCCGCCGAGGACGGGATCAGTCCGGCGAGGAAGGTCAGGCCCATCGATACGGCGATCAGTATCAGGGCCGCCTGCCACGGCAGGACGGCCACCTGATCGACATCGAACTGGGCCGAGACGATAGCATTCGTCGGGATTGTCAGCAGTACCGTGGCGCCGATTCCGATGACGCCGGCGACGAAGCCGACGATGAGGGTCTCTGCGTTGAATACGCGACGGATGTCACGTTTGGAGGCACCGATCGAACGTAAGATGCCGATCTCCTTCTTGCGTTCGAGCACCGAAATGTAGGTGATCACGCCGATCATGATCGATGAGACGATCAGCGAGATCGACACGAACGCCACGAGCACATAGCTGATCATGTTGATGATGTCGGTCACCGAACTCATCAGGGTGCCCACGAGGTCGCTGTAGGTGATGACCTGGTCCTCGGCGCCCTCGGCCCTTCGGTCTGCGTTGTAGTCGTCGAGGAGTTGCACAATCTCGGCCTTCGCAACGAAGTCCTTGGGGTAGATGGAGATCGCCGACGGATCGGTGAAGTCTGCGTAGCCCAGGCGCACTAGGTTCGCATCGTAGGAGGCCTGCTCGCCTCCCATCATCGACATCAGGAGATCGGTCAGTTCCTGCTCGTCGAAGTTGAACTCGAATGCCTCCATGAAGGTGTCTTCGTCGATGTTCATGGCGTCGGACATGTTGGCGGCCAGGTCACCCATCGCCTGCTCCATCGCAGCACCGATCTGCTGCTCCAAGGCGGTGCCCAGCTGGGCCTGGAGCTGCTCGCCGATTCCTGCCATCGCCTCGCTCATGTACTGCGTCATCGCGCTCTCCAGCTGCGCCTGCAGCGCCGCGGAGCTGGCCTCGACCCCCTGCTGGACCTCGGCCGCTATGACGGAGGAGAGCTGATTGGTGATGTCGGTGACCGCGACGTCCACTCCCTGCTCCAGCTCGACGAGGGTCGGTTCCATCTCGGTGAGGAATCCCTGGGTCTCGGGTGCTGCCAGGTAGGCTTGGAAGCTGGCCACCGGATCTGTGCAATCCTGGCCCGTGGCGCAGTAGCCGGTGTATCCCAGCAGCAGGCCGGAGGCGAGCTCGGTGGCCTGCTCCCCATTGATGCCGAGATCGACGTTGCTCACGTCGACCTCGGCGAGCGCGGATTCGAGGTCGAGTTCGAGGTCGAGTTCCACCCCGCTCATGGCCGATGTCAGATCCATGGCGGGCAGGCTGGCTGCGTCGAGTTCGAGCTCGGGCATGGTCAGGTTCAGCGAGCTAGGGTCGATGGTCAGCTGCGATTCGTCGATGGTGAAGGCGTCGGTGATCGCCTGATCGTCAATCGAGAACAGGCTGGTCATGTCGAAGTCTTGGGTCTCGGGATTGGCCGCCTCATCGGCGAAAGTGCGTCCCGAGAACACGTTCACCGCCGGCTGGTCGAGCTGGGATTGGACGATATTGGATGCGGTGGCCTCAGCCACCAGCTGATGCACCATGTCGGTGGTGTAGTACAGGCCTGGCTGCAGGGCGTTGGTGCTGGAATCCTCGCTGGGCTGCACGATGCCGCTGATGTGAATCTCGACGCCCTCGGCAACCAGGCCCTCCACGAACGCCTTGTCACCGCTCTTGTCGGTCCACACGCCGTACCCCTCTTCATAGACGAAGTAGGACGACGCGGGGACCAGTGAGAAGGTCACATCGAGTATCTCCTCATACGATACCGACAGCGGGCCAGCCTCGGGAGTGACGATCGGCTCGTCCTCGGCGAGTTGCCTGACCATCGCCTCAAGTTCCGCGGGATCGCGCAGGTCCATGGCGTAGAAGACGAAATCCGACATGGAGCCGCTCTCGGTCAGCACCAGCACCACTTCGTCGGCGGCCTTCGGCCAGTCGCCTGCGATGACGTCATACTGATCCTCGAACAGCGCCCGATCATCCATCAGCTCGTGAAAGACGTTGAATCCCAGCGAGGACGATACGAGTGAACTCTGTGAGGAGCCCCCGCCAAGGCCCAATGCGGCGAACGTATTGTCGGGGTTGACCTGGCGCACGCCGCCCGCATTGAGTTTCTTGTAGATCTGGGGGACCACGTTGTAGGAGTACTGGATCGAGTTAACATACTCGTCGACGTTCCCGCCGTTGCCGTCCAGGTACTTCTTGAGCGAGGCCAGATCGTTCGCGCCCACCGACGAGAAGTAGCGCGACATCATCTGCACCTCCCGCACCTGGCCGCTGGTATGTTCCCCGGCCTCGGAGTTGCCGCCCACCTCATCGCCGAGGTCAGCGGTGGCCATCAGCAACGAGGTCATGTCCAGCCCTTGGCTTTGGATGTTCAAGGGGTACAGCGAGAGGGTCTCCTCCTCGACGGACTGGATATAGGCGGCGACACCGTTGGCCAGGGCGAGGATGGCGGCGATGCCGATGATGCCGATCGACCCCGCGAACGAGGTCATCAGGGTGCGGCCCTTCTTGGTCATGAGGTTGTTAAACGACAGCGTCAAAGCCGTCCACAGCGACATCGAGGTGCGCCGCGGCGGCTTATCCGATTCGGAATCCTCGGCCGGCAGGAATGGATCAGTATCCGCGGCGACCTTGCCGTCCCTGAGGCTCACTGTGCGGGTGGCGTATTGCTCGGCCAACTCGGGATTGTGCGTCACCATGATCACGAGCCGGTCGTTGGCGATCTCGGTCAGCAGACCCATGATCTGGACCGATGTCACCGAGTCAAGCGCGCCGGTAGGTTCGTCGGCCAGCAGGATCTCAGGGTCGTTGATCAGGGCCCGGGCAATAGCCACCCGCTGCATCTGTCCGCCGGAGAGCTGGCTGGGGCGCTTGGCCGCGTGATCTTTCAACCCCACCCGATCCAACGCGTCCATCGCGCGCTGCCGCCGCTCGGCGCGCTGGATGCCCGAAAGGGTGAGCGCGAGTTCGACGTTGGCCAGGATGCTCTGGTGGGGGATGAGGTTGTAGCTTTGGAAGACGAAGCCGATCCGGTTATTGCGGTAGGTGTCCCAGTCCCGGTCCCGGTATTCAGAGGTGTCGATGCCGTCGATTTCCAGGCTGCCGGCATCGGCGTGGTCGAGCCCGCCGACGATGTTGAGCAGTGTCGTCTTGCCTGAGCCGGATGGCCCGAGCACAGCGACGAACTCGTTGTCGCGGAACGATATAGATACATCGTCGAGTGCTACCTGGGTGAAGTCAGCGGTGGTGTAGGACTTTCGCACGTCGTGAAGCTGCAGCATTCGGGGCCTTCCGGTCGCGGCACTGGGGCGAGCAGGGTCGTCTCGGCGTTATGTACCGCTGATTACATTCTGCCTGGTGCTTCAACTACTGCTGCTGTTGGCCCACCCCAAGCAGTAGTTGGCCCCGCCGCCGCGGGTGTGCTCCGCCTGGCTGGCGGGGCTCACCCGAGCCGCGAGGTCACCTCGCGTGCGATGGGCAGGGCCGAGGTGGCGGCGGGGGATGGTGCGTTGAGGATGTGGAGCTGTCTGGCGGTCTGGGCGATGTCGAAGTCCTCCACGAGGGTGCCATCCGGCCGCAGCGCCTGCGCTCGGATCCCGGCCGGGTGTGGCCGAAGATCCGCGGTGCGCAGCTGGGGGAGATAGCGCTGAACCCGGTGCAGGTAGCGGCGCTTGATCAACGAGTCGAGCACCTCGGTGGCGCCGGTGAGTAGGTTGCGGCGGGCCAGATGCCATAGACCCGGATAGCCGACTATATCGGCCAGGTCCCGCAGGTTCACCGAGCCCTTCGGGTAGCCCTCCCTGGCCAGCCCGAGGACCGCGTTGGGGCCGACGATAACCGAGCCGCCGATCATGGGGCTGACGTGGACCCCGAGGAACGGCAGAGTGGGATCCGGCACCGGGTAGATCAACCGGGACACGACGCCGCCCAGGTGCGGTGGGAGTGCGTAGTACTCGCCACGGAATGGGACGATGCGCGTGGCGGTGGACACGCCCCCGGCTCGGGCGATCCGGTCAGCCTGCAGGCCTGCGCAGGCTATCAACTGACCGGCCAGGAAAGTGTGCTGGCTCGTGGTGGTGCAGACCTCGGCCGCGGTTTCGCGGATCCCGGTGACTACCTGGCCCAGCGCGATGGTTCCGCCGCGTTGGCTGACATCCTCGGCCAGGGCCCGGCAGACCTCGCGGTAGTCGACGATCCCAGTCTTGGGTGATAACAGCGCCGCCACACCCCGTACCGCGGGTTCCAGGCGTCGCAGCTCGGGCGTGTCGATCTCGGCGACGTCGATGCCGTTGGCAAGTCCGCGTTCCCGGAGCCCGGAGAGTCGCTCGCGTTGCGAATCGTCGGTGGCCACGACGAGTTTGCCGATCTCGTCGTAGCGCACACCGCGCTCGCAGCAGTACGCCTTGGTGGCGGCCTCCCCGGCCCGGCACAGCCGTGCCTTCAGCGAGCCAGGCGCGTAATACAGCCCGGCGTGGATCACACCCGAGTTGTGCCCTGTCTGGCCCGCGGCAACCTCTCCGGCCTTGTCCACCACGACGACGCGGGCGCGGGGCCGGTCGATGAGCACCTGGCGGGCGACCGCCAGGCCGACGATTCCGGCCCCGACCACGACCACATCGGCCGTGGGCATGGCTAGATACTCAAACCCGGGTATAGCGGATGGGCGTCCACCAGCCGGGCCGCCTCCGCCAGGGAATGCGCCACCACGTCGGCCGACAGATCGTACTTCGCCTTGCCCGGCTTGCCGTCCTTGGTGGTGGCGGGGGACGTGGCGGTCAGCACGTCACTGATCAGCTTCGCCACATCGTCCATGTCGGAGGTGGTGAACCCGCGGGTGGTCAGCGCAGGGGTGCCGAGCCGCACTCCGGTGGTGTACCAGGCACCGTTCGGGTCGTTGGGCACCGCGTTGCGGTTGGTGACGATTCCCGCGTCGAGCAGCGCCGACTCGGCCTGGCGGCCGGTCAACCCAAAGTTGCGCACGTCGAGCAGCACGAGGTGGTTGTCGGTGCCACCGGTGATCAGGCTGGCGCCGCGGCGCAGCAGCCCCTCGGCCAGTGCTTGGGCGTTGTCGGCGACCTGAGCCGCGTAGGTCCGGAAGGCCTCGGTACGGGCCTCGGCCAACGCGACGGCCTTGGCCGCCATCACGTGGGACAGCGGCCCGCCCAACACGAGCGGGCAGCCGCGGTCGACGTCGGCAGCGTAATCCTTGGTGGCCAGTACGAGCCCACCGCGGGGGCCGCGCAGCGACTTGTGCGTGGTGGTGGTCACAATGTGGGCATGGGGAACCGGGTCCTCGTCGCCGGTGAAGACCTTGCCCGCCACCAGACCGGCGAAGTGGGCCATGTCCACCATCAGCACCGCACCGACCTCGTCGGCGATCTCGCGCATCGTCGCGAAATTCACCCGGCGCGGGTAGGCGGAGTAGCCAGCCACCAGGATCAGCGGCTTGAACTCCCGTGCCTGGGCCCGGACCGCATCGTAGTCGAGCAGCTGCGTCTCGGGGTCGGTGCCGTAGGAGCGCTGGTGGAACATCTTGCCCGACACGTTCGGGCGGAACCCGTGCGTCAGGTGCCCACCCGCGTCGAGGCTCATGCCCAGCAGACGCTGATCGCCGAAGCGGCGACGCAGCGTCTCCCAATCGGCCTCACTGAGGTCGTTGACGGTGCGCGCCCCAAACTCGGCCAGCGCCGGGAGTTCGACGTGGTGGGCCAGGATCGCCCAGAAGGCTGTGAGGTTGGCGTCGATCCCGGAGTGGGGCTGGGCGTAGGCGGAGTCGGCGCCGAACAGCTCCCGGGCGTGCTCGGCCGCCACGCCCTCGACAGTGTCGACGTTCTGGCAGCCCGCGTAGAAGCGGTGGCCGATGGTGCCCTCGGCGTACTTGTCGCTGAGCCAGGTTCCCATGGTGGCCAGCACCGGCAGGCTCGCGTAGTTCTCGCTGGCGATCAGCTTGAGCGAGGCTCGCTGGTCGGCGAGCTCAGCGCGCGTGGCGTCGGCGATGCGGGGCTCAATCTCGCCTACCGCAGCCAGCAGGGTCTGGTATGCGCCGCTGAGGGCAGCCATGTCGGTCATGGAACTCCTAGTGTGGGGTCGGGGGTCAATCTACCTCCTCGAGCGCCCGGGTGTTGGCGGGCTCTGCCTCACCCCGACCGGGGCCGTGTTGCTGAACCGAGATCGGCTAGGTATTTCCCATCGGGGGTATCCGGTCTATGTTCGCATGGGGTTTCTCCTCAGATGAAGGGGTCGCCATCAGAAGAATCCGGATTGCTGCGGCAGCGGTGAAAAGGCTCCAGGACCTGGACGTTGTCGCGTCTGAGCAGTGTTCATCGCCCACGGCGGTGGGCGCGGCGCCTATCCTGGAGCCTGACCCGCGACATCCCGTGTTCGACGGTTGGCCCTACCGAGGAGACTGCTGATGCCAGTGACCCGCAGGAGTCTCCTATGTGTTGCTGTCGGCACGCTCGTGCCGCTGAGTGCGTGCAGTGTGGGGGCGCCGGCGTTCAGTGATGCCGCCGAGGCAGATGCTTACCTGCGCCAGGCACTGGAGGACAAGTACGGGACCCCATTCGTGGTGACCGCCAACGAGGAATACAGCGACGGATTCTGGAACCGCTACAGCGCGGAGGTCGCGCCTGTGTCAGCCCCGGAGCAGACAGCCAGCGCCCGGGTGGCGGGGCTGTCAGGCCGTCTCAGCGATGGCTGGGCGGTGTGGCAGTATTTCGGTGAGATCGCCGCGGTGCCGATTCAAGTGTGTGATGAGATGGCGGGGGAGCTTTCCGAGGTTCGGTTCTATCCACACATGCGTCAGAGTTCACAGACATGGACCCCGGAAACCCACACGGTCAGTGAGTTCGTCGAGGGCACCGATGCCTTCGTCAACGTCCAGGTGGTGTTTGCCTCCAATGATGTCGACATTGTCGCACCCCTGCTGCATAAGATGATCATCGACCTCAATGAAGACCCTTATGGTTTCAACCTCAACGTCGGCGATCCTCGTGAACTTGATGTCCTGAACTACCACTACACCAAGGACGATCCCATCCCCAGCCTCGACGACCTAATCCTTCATATGAAGGGAGCCTAGTGGGGATGCCGCACGCAGACAACGATTCCGTGGCGCCGCCCCCGGACCCGAAGATGGTCACAACTGCCATGCAGCTCCGCAAGGAGTTCACAGCGATTCAGCTGCAGAACGAGTTTGCCATCGACGAAGTACTCACCAAGGTGTCAATCCTGCGCAAGGAGTTCCTGCAGCTTCACCGCTACAACCCTATCGAACACGTCAACTCCCGGTTGAAGTCCCCCGAGAGCACCCTCAAGAAGATCATCCGCCTCGGGGTCGCGCCCACAGCGGCCTCGATCCGGGAGCACGTCAAGGACATTGCGGGCGTCCGCATCACCTGCAGCTTCATCGCAGACACCTACCGGGTTCTCGACGCACTCACCTCGCAAGATGACGTGAGCGTGGTGCGGGTGAGGGACTACATCAAGCACCCCAAGCCCAACGGTTACAAGAGTCTCCACGCGCTCATCGAGATTCCAGTGTTCTTGTCCACCGGTCCCGTCCCGGTGACGGTGGAGGTTCAAGTCCGCACCATCGCTATGGACTTTTGGGCGAGTCTTGAACACAAGATTTACTACAAGTACGAGGGATCAGTCCCCAGCCATCTCGTCGAGAACCTCACTGCAGCGGCGCGAGTCTCCGAGGAACTAGACGAGAAGATGGAGAAGCTCTACTCCGAAGTACGCGACTTACAGGGAGACGATTACCGCACAGACATTGACGGTGTGGCCGGAGATCTGGATCTGGAGCGTTTGCAGGACCTGTGGCGAAGCGCCGCCTCGCAAGTGACGAGAGCCGAGTGACCCCCGGTCACGCGGACTCGGGGGTTCTGGTTCCCGATCGAGCTGGGCTTGCCTGTGGCGCCGCGTGTGGCATGGCGGGACATGGCCTCGGCGCCTGGTGGAGCTGTTGCGGAGATCTCAGCGCCGAGTTTCGGTTGGACGTTGGACTCGCCCAGGATCATCGCGAACAACTCGTCCACCCGTGTGGATTACCACACCAAGAATGATCCCGTCCTGAGCACGGACGACCTGCTCCAGCTGACCAGGACCTGATCATCGGGGCACGGGGTGCGGGCGGCCTAGGCCAGCCCGCGTTGCTGGCCAATCTCGTACAGCGCGATCGCGGCCGCGACGCTCGCGTTGAGACTTTCGACGGTGCCCGAGATCGGGATGGTGACCAGGGCGTCGCAGTGTTCGCGGACCAGGCGCGAAAGACCCTCGCCTTCGGAGCCGACCACGAGAACTACCGGGCCGTCGGTGGAGGCGGAGCTGATCGGTAGCTCCGCCTCACCCGCCAGGCCAATGATCGTGAACCCGATGCCGCAGGCCCGCTCCAACATGCGGTTGATGTTGCCGCCGACTGCCACGGGCAGCCGTGCCGCGGCCCCGGCGGAGGCCTTCCAGGCGGTAGCGGTCATCGACGCGGACCGGCGCTTGGGCAGGATGATGCCCGTTGCGCCGAAGGCAGCGGCCGAACGGATGATCGCGCCGAGATTGCGCGGATCGGTGACCGAGTCCAGCGCCACCACGATGCCGCCCGAGGCAGCCGCGTCGAGCACGTCGTCAACCTCGGCGTACTCGAAGGCGGGCAACTGCAGGGCGACGCCCTGTTGGACCAGGCCACCAGTGATCTTGTCCAACTCACCCCGGGGCACCTGGGAGAACGGGATCTGATG
>JBKEBG010000032.1:0-5179 GCA_047972985.1 Arachnia sp. | reverse complement strand
GGCCGTGCCGACCCCGCCGGCCACCTGCACCCCGGGCGCGGCCGCGAGATCGCCCGCGACCCGCAGCAGCAGACTGGCGTGCAGTGCGAGCAGCGGTATCCAGAACGCGCCGCGGTAGGGAATGGCGCGCCCCAGGACCCCGGGCAGAATGACCGGCGCATGTGCCAGCACCATGCTCATGGCGAAGCCGAGGAAGACCGCGTGCACCTGCACGTCGTAGACCCCTGGATCGGTCGTGACCCCGCTCACCAGCCACGCACCGCCGGCGACGGCGAGCCAGAGATACCCGGCCAGCATCGCCACGGCCGAGTAGCGCGGGAGACCCACGCTGCGCGCGAGGCGCACGGCGACGTCGCGAGGCGCCAACCACGCGACGAGGCCGAGCAGGGCGGCCCCGAACAGCCGTGAGCCGACGCGCGGCTCGACGAGCGTGCTGGTGGCCGCGCCACCGACGATCAGGGCCATGGTGAGCAGCATCGACGTCGCCCCCGCGGGGCGACCCAGGACGGAGAGCTCGATGCGCTCGGCGGCGATGGTCACCACGATGAACGCCCCCAGCAGCGGGACCACGGCAGCGATCTCCACCCGCGAGAGCACCACCGTGGCGAGCAGGGCCAGGCAGGCCCCGAACGCCTGGGCGAGCACGGCGTCGTCATGACGTCGTTGCCACAAGGCGAATAGGACCGCGATGAGCGTGCCCAGTCCTTGTAGTGCGAGGAGGATGGTGGCCGCCAGCGGAATCCCGGCGATGAGGCTCAGGCCCGCCAAACCCAGCAGCACGGGCGCGAGGTACCCCCAGGGCGCCTGGAGCGCGACGGCGCGCTCCAGGGCGATGAGGGTGCCGAGGAACCCCAGCACCATCAGCGGCCCGTGCACCTCGGCCAGGCGGGCCATCGGCAGCGGGGCCGGAGCCTGCAGCAGGATCAGTCCGGCGTCGATCCCGACGAGCAGACTGATCCCGGCCGGGAGCAGCAGCCAGCCCCGCCCCCGACCCGCCATCGCCATCGAAGACCCGGCAGGCTCAGGCGCGTGTCAGGCGCAGGCGCCAGGCGTCCGGGCCTTCCTGCAGATAGGTCACGGTGATCGGGCCTTCGCGCTCGGCGATCTGGGCCAGCAGTGGCTTGGGGTCGTGGGGCGCGAGCAACACCAGCGAACCACCGTCGGGGATGGCGCTGAGGGCACCGAAGACGGTGGCGTGCCGGATGGCGTGCGGGATGGGGCGCACGTCGAGCTCGGGGACGCCGTGGTCGCTCTCGGAGCACCCACAGGAGTGCTGGTGCGCGGTCAGCGGGATCTCGGTGCGTGGTTCCATCAGGGGTGGCCTCCGAACGACAACATTTCTACAATGACATTGTGAAATCTACCCCGATCCTGGGTCCGGCGCCATTCGAGGCCCCCGAGACACCGCCGATCGACCCGGCCCGACGCCGCGTCCTGGAAGCGCTGACGGCGATGCCCGGCGGGGCCACCATCACCGAACTCACCGAAGCACTCGGCGGCCACCCCAACACCGTGCGTCACCATCTGCAGGCGCTGCGCGCCGACCACCTCGTCGAGCACCTCGAGTCCGGCCTCGGGCGCACCCCGGGACGACCCGCCGCCCGGTACCGAGCAACCCCCTCCGGTGACGCCCTGCTCGCCGGAGGACATGACATCCTCACCGAATACGCCGCTCTCGCAGAGGCCTTCGCGCAGCGAATGGCCGACTCGACCGGTACCGACAGCGATACCGCCCGCGGCATCGGACGCGCCTGGGGCCGCGCGCTGGCGACCCGGAGATTGACCCGCACCGGGCCGGGCGCGGCCTTGACCGCGATCCTGTCCCGCTTGGGCTTCACCCCCCGACCCGCCCAAGCCGATCCCCGCCCAGACCGTGCCCTGGTACACCTGACAACCTGTCCGATGCTGGCCTCCGCCCGCGCCCATCCGCAGGTGCTGTGCCAGGTGCACACCGGCCTGATCGAATCGATCCTCGAGGGCGAGGAGATCGACGGCGAGGTTCATCTGACGCCGTTCGAGCGGCCTGGGGCCTGCCTGTTGGACGTGCCGGTCGCCGCGCTGGGCACCGGGGCTCAGCTCGGCCGCGGCGCACCCGGGCGGGCGTAGCGCCACCACGTGATGACGATGCACATCACGCCGTACGCGATTCCGATGGCGTAGAACGTCGTCGGGCTCATGATCGTCAGGCCGACCCCGAAGATGAAGGGGCCGAAGGCGGCCAATGCGGCCGTCCAGCCGATGACGCCACCGGCCTGACGCCGCTCGAAGATCATCGGCATCTGCTTAAACGTCGAGGCGTTGCCGATGCCGGTGAAGAAGAAGATCGCCAGCATGCCCCACAGGAACCGCGTGAACCCGGAGTGTAGAGACTGCGCGGAGGACAGGTCTGGGGTCAGCGCGGTCATGGTGAAGGCGATCGAGGCGACCAGGCCGACTCCGGAGATGAGAGTCCAGATCGCGCCACCCATCCGGTCGGTCAGTGGCGAGAAGAGCACCCGGGTACCGGCCCCGACCAGCGCGCCGAGGAAGACGTAGTTGACCGGATCGGGCACCGAGTACCCGGCGATCAACACCTGCGCGCTGGGCCCGGATCCGGCCACGATCGCGGCGTTACCGGTGCCGTACAGGTTCTGCATGAGCAGCCCGAACTGGGCCGCGAGCCCGGAGAACGTGCCGAAGGTCATGATGTAGATCAGCGTCATCCACCAGGTGTCCTGGTTGCGGAAGATATCGAACTGCTGGCGGATGTTGGCCTTGATCGGCACCGACCGCAGGAAGACCCAGGCCAGGGCGGCTCCGATGAGCATCAACGGGATCCAGGTGAAGGCCGCGTTCTGATACCAGACCTCTCGCACCGGCTGGCCGGGCACCGACATCGACTGGCTGGTGCCGAGGAAACCGATCATCGAGAATCCGATCAGCCACGGTGTGGCCAACTGGACCAGGGAGACCCCGAAGTTGCCGATCCCGGCCTGCAGGCCCAACGCGGTGCCCTGCTTGGAGCGCGGGAAGAAGTACGAGGTGCTCGGCATGAACCCGCTGAAGGCGCCGCCGCCGATCCCCGCGAGGAAGGCCAGCACGAGCAGTTCCCAGTACGGTGCCGTCGGGCTCTGCACCCGCACACCCCAGCCCAGGGTCGGGGCGATGAGCAGCAGGGTGGTCAGGGCCACCATCTTGCGGGTACCCGCGATCGGTGGGAGCACCATCCAGACCAGGCGGAACAACCCACCGGCCAGTCCGGGCATCGCGGCCAGCCAGTACAACTGTTCCTTGGTGAAGTCGTAGCCCAGCGCATTGAGTTTGGGCACGATCGCGCTGGGGAGGAACCAGGCGACGAACGCCAGCACCAGAGTGAAGGTGGTGATCCACAGCGTGCGCCAGGCGAAGGTGGAGTCCCAGGTCTTCTCATCCTCGGGATCCCAGGACTTCAGCCAGTCCCCCTGGGTGGTCGGTGTTGCCATCGTGTACTCCTCGTTGGTCGAGGCTCAGTGAGCCGCTGGCGCTGTCGTGGGTTCGAGCTGCCTTGCAAGGGAAGGCGACTGGTCGTGCAGCATGCGCACGACGGTGACGTGCATCCAGATGGCGCACGCGGCGATGAGCAGGAAGAGGACGAAGAACGTCGAGGTCGGGAATCCGCTCCACTCCTTGGTGTACGCGAACAGCGGAGGCAGGAAGAACCCGCCGAGACCGCCGAGCATGCCCACCAGGCCCCCGACCGAACCGACGTTGTCCGGGAAGTACTCCGGAATGTGTTTGTAGACGGCGGCCTTCCCGACGCCCATCGCACTGCCGAGCAGGACGAGCAGGACGGTGAAGGGCGCGATTCCGAGCGCGTACGCCAGGTGCGAACTCTGGGTGCCGTCCGCATGGTCGATGACGATGTGCCCGTTGGGCATCATCAGGATGCCGCACACCAGCAGCATCACCGCCAGCACCCAGTACATCACCCGCCGGGCTCCCCACCGGTCCGAGAACCAGCCGCCCAAGGGCCGCAGCAGCGAGGCCGGGAAGATGTACAGCGCGGTGAGCAGCCCGGCAGCGGTCAACGAGACGCCGAAGTTGTCCACGTAGTACTTCGGCAACCATGCGGCCAAGGCGACGTACGCGCCGAAGAACACCACGTAGTAGAGGCTGAAACGCCACACCCGCAGTTGCTTCAAGGGCGCCAGCTGGGAGGCGAGGGTGGCCGATTTGCCCGGCATCCGGTCGTGCGCAGGGGTTCCGAACCACAGGATGACGGCCATGATGACCAGAAGCGCGGCATAGATGACCGGCACCAATCTCCAGCCGCCCTCGACCGAGCCACCGAGGTAGGTAGCCCCCGCGGTGCCGGCGATCAAGGGTGGGCCGATGAACTTGGTCACCGAAGCGCCGACGTTGCCTGCGCCGAACAGGCCGAGGGCGAATCCTTGACGTTCGCGCGGCTGCCACGCGGCGTTCCAGGCGATCCCGGCGCTGAAGGAGTTGCCGGCGAACCCGACGAGGAAGGCGAGCGCGAGGATGGCGGCGTAGCTGTGGGCCTGAGCGACGAACCACGACGGGATGGCCGTCATGATCAGCAGCGCCGTCATGACCTTGCGACCGCCGATCCGGTCGGTGAGCATGCCCGCCGGAAGCCGCCACATCGAGCCGTTGAGCACCGCGACCGCAGTGATCCAGGCCAGTTCCGGATCGCTGAGACCGAGTTCGCTCTGGATCGGCACGCCGAGGATCCCAAACATCAGCCAGGCCGCGAACATCAGCGTGAAGGCGATGGTCGACAGCCACAGGACTCTGCCCGCTCCTCGATCGCTGGTGATCTGGGCGGACGCCCTGCCGGTCATCGTGACCTCCATATTTGACGGAGTGGAATCCTTTAAATCTCGGTGAGCCGGACGCTACACCTCCCGCGGACCGCTCGCCAAGCAAGGGTTGCCAAACCTCAACTCATGCTCTCCCACCTGCGCGTTCGCGGGCATGGTTCCTTACTCGACGGCGTTTGCCAGGCATCCGGAACTGTGCTTGGATGCGATCATTGAAATACTATTAATTGGAGGTCTGGATGACGACGACGGAGCCTGACGCCGCCGCCCTGATGGCCTCCCCGGTCCGCCGGACCATCGTCGAGGCCCTGCGCAGAGCCGACGGTTCACCCGAACAGGGGCTCACCGCGGCCGACCTCGCCGGCGTCGTCGACCTG
>JBKEBG010000011.1:0-35090 GCA_047972985.1 Arachnia sp. | reverse complement strand
GAGCGGCTGGCGCTGGGCAACGCCAAACGCTGCGGGTCGCTGGCCGAACTGCTGGAAGCCTCTGAGACGGTCTCGCTGCACGTCGACGGCCGGGCCAGCAACGCTGGGCTCTTCGGGGCCGACGAGGTCGCCGCGTTGCGTCCCCGATCCCTGTTCCTGCATCTTTGCCGCGGCAACGGCGTCGATCGTGAGGCGCTGCGCGACGCGCTGGCGAGCGGGCACCTGGCCGGCGCCGCGATCGACGTCTACCCGAAGGAGCCCAAGTCGAAGGCCGAAGAGTTCGACTCGCCGTTGCGTGGGCTGCGCAATGTCATCCTCACGCCCCACGTGGGTGGCTCGACGCTGGAGGCCCAGGTCGATATCGGCAGGTTCGTGGCAGGCAAACTCGTCGATTACGAACTCAACGGTTCGACCTCGATGAGTGTCAACCTGCCAGAGGTCCCGGCGCCGGCGATTTCCGGTGAACGCATCGTGCACCTCCACCACAACGTGCCGGGGGTGCTGGCCCGGCTCAACGTGGCGCTGGCCGACCACCGGATCAACATCGGGTCGCAGCAGCTTGCCACCCGCGGGAGCCTGGGCTACGTGGTCACCGACGTGTCGGGCGAGCGCTACGACGGTCTCCTTGCCGAGCTGGAGGCCCTGGATGAAACCATCCGGGTGCGGGTGCTGTGAACTGAGTGATTCCCGGACCCGCCGGGTGGGATGTTCACCGCTGCCGCCGGCCGGCGCCGAGCCGGCATCGGCCACCCGAGGCCCGGGGGAAGCTCAGCGGGTTGCGAGGTACTCCAAGGCTGCCTGATGGAGCAGGCCGTTGGAGGCCAGCGCACCCGGCCCCTTGACCCCGCTGAGGCCGTCGAGGTTGGTGAACTGGCCCCCTGCTTCCCGCACTATCACGTCGAGCGCGGCCATGTCGTAGAGCGCCAGGTCAGGTTCGGTGGCAAGATCGACGGCTCCCTCGGCCACGAGCATGTAGCTCCAGAAATCGCCATAGGCCCTGGTGCGCCACGCGGAACTCATCAGATTGACGAAGCCCTGCCCGCGGGCCGATTCCACCCACTCAGCGATCTCCGAGTACGACAATGACGCATCGGCCAGCGAGTCGACCTTGCTGACCCGGATCTCAGTGGCGTTGAGGATCGAGCGGCCGGTGTAGGCACCACCCCCCTGGCTGGCCCACCAACGTCGCGATAAGGCGGGGGCCGAGACGACCGAGGCCACGAT
Organism: Arachnia sp.; assembly: GCA_047972985.1. Classification (GTDB taxonomy): domain Bacteria; phylum Actinomycetota; class Actinomycetes; order Propionibacteriales; family Propionibacteriaceae; genus Arachnia. The sequence goes on along the minus strand of JBKEBG010000011.1, from coordinate 33,866 downwards.
CTCCCCGCCCACCTCCAGCGCGATGAGGGTGGCCCACACCGGTACCCCGCGCAGGTAGTTCTTGGTTCCGTCGATGGGATCGATGATCCAGCGCCGTTCGGACTCCCCGGAATCGGCCATCTCTTCGCCATGCACAGCATCGCGTGGGCGGGCCCGCGAGAGGGTCCGCCGGATGGACTCTTCGATCGCGGTGTCCACCTCGGTGACCGGCGTGTCGTCCGGTTTAGTCGCGATCTCAAGGTCGCGAGCCTTAAACCGATTCATGGACAGCGAATCAGCATCGTCGGCCATGAGGTGCGCAAGGCGCAGGTCATCAGTGAGGGTCTTGGACTGCATAGGACGAATCTACCTAACCGAAAGCGCGCTCCATGCGTCGGAGCGAGGTAAGTCGTGCGGGATCCAGGTCGTGATCGGCCACTGCCTGGTCCAAAGCGCACTCGGGGGCCGCCCAATCGTGTCGACACCCGCGTGGGCAGTGCTCGGCAACTTCGGCCAGATCGGGGAATGCCGCCAGGATCGAATCCGGCCGCACATGGGAGATGCCGAAAGAGCGCACGCCGGGAGTATCGATGATCCAGCCGCCACCGGGCAATTCGAAGGCCTGGGCCGAGGTCGAGGTGTGGCGGCCCTTGCCGGTCAACCCACTGACCTCCCCCGTGGCCCGCTCCACGCCCGGCACCAGCGCATTGACCAAGGTGGACTTGCCGACACCCGAATGGCCCACGAAGACACTCACCTGATCGCGTAGCTCGGCCCGCACCGGATCAAGATCTGCTCCGGGCATCGTCACCACCACGGGCACCCCCAGCGGGCAGTACGCGGCACGCAGCTCATCGGGACTCGCCAAATCAGCCTTGGTCAGACACAAAATGGGGGCGATGCCGGCGTCATAGGCCGCCACGAGGATGCGATCTATCATTCCCATCCGTGGCTCCGGATCGGCGAGTGCCGTCACGATCAGCAACTGATCGGCGTTGGCCACGATGGGTCGCTCGAAGGTATCGGCGTCGTCTGCGCTGCGTCGCAACATGGTGCGCCGCGGCGCCACCTCGACGATGCGCGCCAGAGTCCCTGGATCACCCGATGTGTCCCCGTCGAGCTTCACCACATCCCCGACGATGACCCCCTTGCGGCCCAGCACCCTAGCCTTGGTCGCGGACACCGTGGCGTCGTCGGTCACCTTGACCACCCGGTATCGCCCCCGATCCACCGCGACGACCCGTGCCTCGGGAGCCGAGCTGTAATCGGGACGTTCCTTGGTGCGCGGACGGCTTCGGCGTCGCGGCCGCTCGAAGGCCGCATGATCGTCGTCGGGTCGATAGGCCACTAGTGCCCGACCATCTGAGACCAACGGTCGGTGAAGTCCGGCATCGTCTTGCTCACGCACGCCACGTCATCGACGCTCAACCCGGGTGTGCGCAGCGCTAGAATGGCTGCAGCGTGAACCATACGGTGATCGGCGTAGCTGCGGAAGGGCTCAGCAGCGAGCGTGGGCGTGCCGCCGAGAATTCTCAGCCCGTCCTGGGTTTCCGCCACGCGGATCCCCAAGCGCGTCAACTCGGTGGTCAGGGCGGCGAGACGGTCGGTTTCATGGCCGCGTATGTGGGCCACGCCGCGGATCCGGCTGGTTCCATCGGCGAGCGCGGCCACCGCCGCCACCACCGGGGTGAGTTCGCTGGCCGCATGAAGATCGACATCGATGGGGGCGAGCCGCTGCGGGCCGGTGAGCGTGACCGCGTCGGCCGTGGCCTCCACGGTGCCCCCGAGGGTTCGCGCTATGTCCAAGAACATCGCCCCCGGCTGCTGTGAGTCGGCCGGCCAGCCTACGACGCTGACCCGGCCGCCGGTGACCAGGGCCGCGGCAAGGAAGGCCGCCGCGTTGGTCAGGTCAGGTTCGACGCTGACGTCGCAGGCGTGGATAGGCCCCGGTGCGACATGCCAGGCAGCCGGCCCGATCGCGCGGGCCGGGACGCCTCGTTGCTGGAGGAACCGCAAGGTCATCTCAATGTGCGGCGTCGAGGGCACGCGTGACCCGGCGTGACGCACCGTCAATCCGCCGGCCAATCTGGCGCCCACCAGCAGCGGGCCGGAAATGAACTGGCTCGAGGCACTCGCATCGATGGTGATGTCGGCGGTCTCGGGCAACGCACCCGGGGTGAGCGTGAAGGGCAATGAGTCCGCGTCGATGTCGGCGCCGAGCTGACGCAGCCCGTCCAGCAATCCCGCCATGGGACGTGCGGAGGCGTGCGGATCACCGACGAACCGGGTGGGCCCATCCGCCAAAAGCGCGATGGGGGGAACGAAGCGCATGACCGTCCCCGCGAGGCCACAATCGACCTGCGAGCCGCCGACGAACTTCTGGGGCGGGGTGACGAGCCAGGCGGGCGAGGACTGATCAACCGTGACCCCGAAACCAGATAGCGCGGCGACCATGAGGTCACAATCACGCGAGGCAAGCCCGCCGAGGACCCGGCCGGGTCCATCCGCGAGAGCTGCCAGCACCAGCGCCCGGTTCGTTTCCGACTTTGAGCCTGGAACCCGCACCGTGCCGGACACCACGCCCGCCGCCGCGGCGGGGAGTGTGGCCTGACTCAATCCTGGGCCTTACGTGCCTTACGCGCCTGCTTGCTGGCGACCTTGGCGAGGCGCTTGGCCCGAATGTCGGCGCGCTGGGAAGCCTTGGTGGCTCGCTGGGAAGCCTTGCCTGCGGTTGCCTCGATCTTCTTCCCGGCCTGCTGGCTGCGCCAAGACAAGCTGGGCTTGCCCTGCAGGTCCAGCGCCCCCAGCACGCACGCACCCAGAAGCGCCCCGTGCTTGAGGAGCTCCGGACGAGCCGCAGCCTTCTCGTCGCGGTCCGCGCCCGCACCCGGCCACGCCATCATCAGGTTCAGCACACTTGCCTTGGCCAAGGCCACCGCACCCAGCCGCCGGCCGATCCCGGTGGCGAACATGACACCGCCGGCCACCTGCAGGGCGCCGGTGGCGCGCACCCAGGTCTCGGCCTGGTCAGGCACATATGACGACAACTCACTCGGCACCACGCGCTGCACCAGCGGCGCGATCGTGGTGGTCAGCGGCTCGGCCTGCGGCGCCAGCGCCGACGCGTTGCGGAAGGCCGACACCCCCTCGTTGATGAAATAGCTGGCCAACAGGCTCCGGGCAGCGAATCGCAAGAGGCTCATAGGCTCAGCCTAGCGCGCGTGACTACAGTGGGGGCCATGTGTGGGCGCTACGCTGCCACGGCCGATCCCGACGAGCTCATGGAGGAGTACCGCATCGAGGTCCTCACCGATGAGGGTGCCGCCGCCTGCGTGCCCAACTACAATGTGGCACCCACCGATCTGGTTCCCGTGATCCGGGAACGAGTCATCGATGACCGCAGCGTGCGAGGCCTCGATGGTTTCAGATGGGGGTTGGTTCCCAGCTGGTCGAAGGACGCCTCGGGCGCGGCCAGGCTGATCAATGCCCGCAGTGAGACCCTCGCCACCAAGGCGTCGTTCCGGTCGGCGTTGCGTGCGCGGCGATGCCTGCTCCCGGCCCTCGGGTATTACGAATGGAAGCCGCAGACGGAGGGTGGCCGCAGCCTCAAACAGCCGTACTTCCTGCAGCCGTCAGGGCACTCGAGGCTGATGATAGCCGGAATCTATGAATTCTGGCGGGGCTCCGCCGGTTGGCTCTCGACCGTCTCAATTATCACCTGCCAAGCCAGCGACGAGGTGGGCTGGGTACATGACAGGATGCCCATGACAGTACTCGATAATGACCGCTGGCTCGATCCGCGCCTCACGGATTCTGCGGCTGCGCTCTCGCTGCTCAGCGCCCCCAACATGCGGGCCCACCCGGTGTCGCGGGCGGTGGGCAACGTTGCCAACAACGGACCGGAACTGCTGGAGCCGACAGGGGAATAGGTCTGGCCCGCTGCGCGTTGTGCTGTTCGTGATGGCAACGACTCAGGCGCGACGCGCGCAACAGCTGCGTCCGGCCGCATGGTCGCAGGTATCGTCGTATCTCGTGGACCTCGATACGACCTCCGATGAACCCGCCGAGAATGAGGCAGCGGGGGAATTCGATTTTGAGATGGAGGCCATCTCCCACTTGGACCGCCTGTACTCCGCGGCGCTGCGGATGACGCGCAACCCGGCCGATGCCGAGGATCTGGTGCAGGAAACCTACGCCAAGGCGTTCTCTGCTTATGCCAGCTTCACCCCGGGGACCAATCTTCGGGCGTGGCTGTACCGCATCCTCACCAACACCTATATCAACCACTATCGCAAGGCCCAGCGGCGTCCGAAGGAGTCCCCGGACGCCGAGGTCGAGGACTGGCAGCTGGCGAGCGCGGCGACCCACCAGGCCCGCGGGTTGCGTTCGGCCGAGACCGAGGCTCTCGAGCTCACGCCCGATTCCGCCGTGACCCAAGCTATGGCCCAGCTGAGCGATAACTACCGCACTGCGGTCTACCTCGCCGACATCGAGGGCTTCTCCTACAAGGAGATCGCCGAGATCATGGACACGCCCATCGGCACAGTGATGAGCAGGCTCAACCGGGGACGGGCGCAATTGCGTCAACTGCTGACCGAATACGCCGGCGAGCAGGGTATGGCCGTGGGGGTTTCCTCATGACCGACCCCGCCATGAACCATGACCACGACGAGTGTGTGCAGGCCCTTACCTATATCCACGCCTTCTTCGCCGACGAATTGCCCGACGCCGACGCCGATCAGATCCGGCGTCATCTGGATGCCTGCGAGGGCTGTCTTGAGTCCTACGAGATCGAACGAACGATCACGCAGCTGCTGAAGCGCTCGCATCCCGAGTGTCCGGCTCCGGTCTCCCTGCGAATGCGGATCACCACGCTGACCATCCGCCGCACCTAAGAAGAAAGCCCCCGCCGAAGCGGGGGCTTTGCTAGTTAAGCGTTGGGGCGCTTGCCATGGTTGGCCTTGTTCCTGCGGCGTGCGCGCCGCTTGCGTCCTGTCTTGCCCATGAAGAATCCTCCCGTGCTGGCGAACAACGCCCCATTGTGTCAGACGCGACCGCAACCGGCGAAACCCTCGACGCTGGGCCCTGTGATGCTGTGATTGGTGGCACAGTGTCAGCTATGTCCCTCGTCGAACGAACCGACCTCGAATGGCTCGACGCCTTCGTGGAGCACTGGCACCTCCTGGCTGATCTCAGCTTCTCCGACCTGCTGCTGTGGCTCCCACGCGAAGACGGAGCCAGGTTCGAATGTATCGCCCAGGTCCGGCCGGTGACAGGTCCCACAGCGCTGGAGGACGACGTCACTGGTGAGACTATCTGGCACGAGCCCGACCACCCGGTCGTGGTCGCTTTCATGTCCCAGGAAATCACCGAGACCAGCGACAACGCCCTCGGCGCCGGGATTCCCGTGGACGTAAGGGCAGTGCCGATCATGCGCGAGGGAGTGTGCATCGCCGTCTTGGAGCGGCACACCAACCAGATGGGGGTGCGGGCACCGGGGGTGCTGGAGGAGTCATTCACCGAGGTGGCCGATGTGCTCACCGCGATGCTCCACGATGGGAACTTCCCGCTGCCGATGACCGGCGACAAGGCGTTGGAACCGCGCGTGGGTGACGGCATGGAACGTCTGCAATCCGACGGCATCGTGTCCTATGCCTCGCCCAACGCGGTGACCGCCTTTCGGCGCCTCGGCTACGACGGCGACATCACCGGGGAGAACTTCAGCGAGATCATCAAGGAACTGCGGACCGATGTTGAGTCGGTGGGCCAGACCCTGCTCGGGGACCTGTCGGCAGGGCGCAGCACCACCTTCGACCTGGAACGCAGCCGGGCCAGCATGCGCTTCGTGCTGTTTCCGCTCCACATTGGCGGGGTCTCCTGGGGCACTCTCGTGTTGTCGCGGGACACCACCGATCTGCGAAGCCGGGATCGGATGCTGGTCACCAAGGACGCCACGATCCGTGAAATCCACCACCGGGTCAAGAACAACCTCCAAACTGTGGCCGCGCTGCTGCGGATGCAGGCTAGAAGGGTGCAGAGCCCAGACTGCCGCGAGGCGTTGTCCGACGCGACCCGTCGGGTCTCTTCGATCGCGCTGGTCCACGACACGCTCAGTCACTCGGTGGACGAGGACGTGCTCTTCGACGATGTGGTGGACCGCATCCTGGCGATGGTCGGCGACGTGGCGGCCGCCAGCGGACAGGTGACGGTGCTGCGAGTGGGCAGCTTTGGCCGGATATCCGGGCGGGCCGCCACTTCGCTGGGGATGGTGATCACTGAGCTGTGCCAGAACGCTGTGGAGCACGGGCTCAACGGTGGTTCTGGGCGGGTGGAAGTGCAGCCGCAGCGTGCAGACGACGGCCTGGTGGTCGACGTCCTCGATGACGGGCAAGGCCTGCCTGAAGGTTTCAGCGTGGAGCAGCAGACATCCTTGGGGCTGGCGATCATCTCGACGCTGGTCGGGGACCTCGGGGGTTCGCTGCGGCTGACGAACCGCGACAACGTCACCGGCGCCCGCGCCCGGCTCCGCCTTCCCGTGTCGGTCCTATCCGAGGACTGACCGCGACACACTCGTGGCGGCTGATCTGGCCCAGGCGGGCCTGGCAGGCTGAAGCGGCGTGCCCCTATCGATTGCGAAGCCGGGAGCGAGCCGCGCGGCGCTTGATGGCGCGCCGCTCGTCCTCGCTCATTCCCCCCCAAACGCCGTGATCTTGCCCGGCCTCCAGGGCCCACGACAGGCACTGGTCACGAACGTCGCATTGTTGGCACACGCGCTTGGCGTCCTCAATCTGCTGGAGCGCAGGACCGGTGGTGCCCACGGGAAAAAAGAGCTCCGGGTCCTCAGTGAGGCAGGCAGCCTTGTGGCGCCAGTCCATACGGGGCACTTCCTTCGTATCGGGTGTGTCGGTTCGCTCGCAAGCAGGCCGACTTTACGTCAGGGCCCAACGATAGACAACTTCCGCCCATCTGGGGAGCACTTTGGCGTAGTTCGCCGTGTGGCGTGTCTAGTTGGTTTGCCGCTCGGCAAGAGATTCGGCACCCTGGGCTCCATGTTAGCCTCCATCACAGCGCCGGTGTCACTACTTGTGGCCGTGTTCGGGACCGCGGTGAGCGGGCTCGCGATCTGCTGCGTGGGCGTTGCCTCGATCTTCAGCCGTGGCGCCGTATTCGGGGTAGGGGTGGGTGCGATGCTGATCGGCTACGGTGCCCTCGTGTGCTGGGGGGCCTGGGCGGGCTATCGTCGGCGATCCTGGTCTCTGGGATTGATGCTCGCCCCGGCGTTGCTGCACCTAGCGACTGCCGCCAGCCTGTTCACCGGGGGAGACACCGGGCAGCATCTCATCGCGGGAATCGCCGGTGCCGTGGCGCTGGTCGTGGTGGTGGCCAGCGTGATGCCCGCCACCAGAAGCGCGGTGGGCCGGGCCAGCGGGCCTAGCTGATCCGGCTGGCCCCCGCGGACGGAACTGCCGTGAACCAGACCGGGGCGCCGTAACCGGCGGCCCCGAAAGCCTCGCGGATTGCCTGGCCGATATCGTCGGCCTTCCCCGCCCGGCACAGGGCGATGATGCAGCCACCGAAACCTCCGCCGGTCATGCGGGCCCCGATCGCCCCCGCCGAACGCGCGGTCGCTACAGCCAGGTCGACGGTGGGCACTGTGATCTCGTAGTCATCACGCATCGATTGGTGGGAGGCATCCAGGAGCGGCCCCAGATCCGCCAGCCGTCCCTCTTCGGCCAAGCGAGCCGCCTCCTGCGTGCGCAGATTCTCGGTGACGACGTGACGCACGCGCCTTCGCATCGTCTCCTCGGGGAGCCCGGCCAGGGCGGCGTCGAGATCAGTGACATCGCGCAGCGCGGCGAGGCCAAGCAGGTGCGCCGCCGCCTCGCAGGTGGCACGCCGCTGCCCGTACTCACCATCGACGTGGCTGTGCGGGGTCTTGGTGTCGAGTACTAGGAGTTCGAGGCCGTGATTGGCCAGCGGGAGGGGGATCTGCCGGTGTTCCAAAGATCGGCAGTCGAGGAACAATCCGGAATCGGCGCGGCACAGGGTGCTGGCCGCCTGATCGAGCAGCCCGGTGGGCGCGCCGACGAAGTCGTTCTCCGCGCGCTGGGCGATGCGGGCCCGGTCGAGCGGACCGATCTCCAGGTCGAACAGGTCACACATGGCCGTGACGACCGCGCACTCGATGGCCGCCGAGCTCGACAATCCGGCCCCCAACGGCACATCGGAGGACAGCACCAGCGTGACGCCACCCACGCGGTGACCTGCCTCGCGCAGCGCCCACACCACACCCAGCAGGTAGGCGGCCCAGCCGCCCACACCTGGGGCGAGATCGTCCACTGCGACACTGACCCGCTCGTCGAGCTGCTGCGAGAAAACCACCACGAGCCCGTCGCTGCGATGACCGGCCGCCAGCAAGGCCCGCAACTGCAGCGCGAACGGCAAGACGTAGCCGTCGTTGTAGTCAGTGTGCTCCCCGATCAGGTTGACCCGTCCCGGAGCGAACCACACCCCGTCAGGGTCGCGATGGGTCAGGGCCGTAAAGTCAGCCTTCAAGCTCTCGAGGCTCATTCGTCGTCCTCATCATCCAGGCGGGCTAGCCACGTCGCCAGGCGTTCGACCGGCGTCTCGAATTCAGGGTTGAGATCCACGAAGGTCTGGAGATGCTCCGCGAGCCATTCGAAGCTCACCTGTTCATCGCCGCGTCGGTCGATCAGCTCTTCAAGTCCACGATCGGTGAAGTACATGACTAACTCGCAAAGGCCTCGGTGAGTAGCTCGTCGGCCTGCGTCAGGTGGAGCTTCTGCGAACCGACCGACGGCGCCGAGGCCGCATCCCGGGAGACCAGCGAGATCTGGACCGATGTGCCGTTGTGACGACGAAGGTCCGCGGGAAGCTGATTGATCAGGAACGGCCAGGCGCCCTGATTCGCTGGTTCGTCCTGAACGAAACGCACAGTGGCGCCCTTGTAACGGTCGATAATCCTGGCCAGGGACTCGGTGGGCATCGGATAGAGCCGCTCCAGCGACACGATCGCCGCTTTTGACTCCAGCCCGAGCGCCTCCCGCTTGGCCACTAGTTCCCACCGCAGCTTGCCCGAGCACAGGAGCACTGTGGTGACTGAGTTGGGATCGGTGATGGTCGGGTCGTCCAGGGCGGGGTGCCAGCGGCCGTGCGTGAACTCTGAGACCGGCGACGCTGCTTGCTTGCTGCGCAGCATCGACTTGGGCGTGGCGATCACCACCGGCCGGTGGTAGTTGACATATGCGTGCTGGCGCAGCAGGTGGAAGTAGCTGGCGGCTGTGGAGGGCTGGCACACGGCGATGTTGTTGTCGCCGCTGAGCTGCAAGAAGCGCTCCAGCCGAGAGGAGCTGTGGTTGGGGCCTTGGCCCTCGTAGCCGTGCGGCAACAGCAGGACGACCCCGGACTTCTGCCCCCACTTCGCCTGGCCTGAGGTGACAAACTCGTCGATCACTGTCTGGGCGCCATTAGCGAAATCACCGAACTGCGCTTCCCACAACACCAACGCGTCTGGCCTGGCCACGGAGTAGCCGTACTCGAAGCCCATGGCGGCGTATTCGCTGAGCAGCGAGTCGTAGACGTAGAAGCTTGACTGGTCGGCCGCGAGATGGCCCAGTGGTAGCCACGACTCGTTGGTGACCCGGTCAACGACGGCGGCGAAGCGTTGCGAGAAGGTGCCGCGCCGGGAATCCTGCCCGGCAAGCCGGACCGGCCGTCCCTCCAGCAACAATGATCCAAAGGCCAACAACTCGGCTGAGGCCCAATCGACCGGCCCGTGGATGATCGCATTGGCCCGGCGCTCCAATTGCGGCAGCACCTTGGGGTGCGCGGTGAACCCCTCCGGGAGCTGAGTGTGCACCTGGGCTATCTGGTGCATCACCTCGGGGGTGATCTCCGTGAGCCGCTGATCGGGCTTGGTGGGGTAGTAGGGAACCCGCGCGTAGTCATCGTCGGGGGTGTTCTTGGCGTTGCGCACCTCGCGGAACACAGTCTCCAGGCGGTCCCGGAACCGGTTCATCACGTTCTCGGCATCGCCCATCGAGATGTCGCCACGGCCGATCAGGGATTCGGTGTAGAGGCGCCGCACCGAGCGTTTCTGCTCGATGAGGTCGTACATCTTTGGCTGGGTGAAGCTCGGATCGTCGCCCTCGTTGTGCCCGCGGCGCCGGTAGGCGACCAGATCGATCACGACGTCGCGATGGAACCGTTCCCGGTAGGCGAAGGCGATGCGGGCGGCGCGGACACACGAATCCGGGTCGTCGCCGTTGATGTGCAAAATGGGCGCGCAGATCGACTTGGCCACGTCGGTGGAGTAGGTCGAGGAGCGGCTTTCCGCCGGCCCTGTGGTGAACCCGATCTGGTTGTTGACCACCACGTGAATGGTGCCGCCTGTGGTGTAGCCGCGCAGCTGGCTCATCTGCAGTGTCTCGAAGACAACACCCTGCCCCGCGAACGAAGCGTCCCCGTGGAGCAGGATCGGCAGCACCGGGAAGTCGTCGGTGGCCAGCACGTCCTGCTTGGCGCGGGCGATCCCCTCCAGTACCGGGTTGACCGCCTCCAGGTGGGACGGATTTGCTGCCACCGAGGTCTTGATGATTGCGCCGTTGGAAGCCACGAACTGGCCCTCGGAACCGAGGTGATACTTCACATCCCCGGTGCCGCCCCTGGGATCCACGGTGCCGTCGAATTCGCGGAAGATCTGGGAGTACTTCTTGCCGATGATGTTGGCGAGCACGTTGAGCCGGCCGCGGTGCGGCATCCCGATGCAGACCTCGTCGAGGGAGTCATTGGCGGCCTGCTGGCACACCTCGTCGAGCAATACGATCAACGACTCGGCGCCCTCCAGACTGAAGCGCTTCTGACCGACGAACTTGGTTTGCAGGAAGGTCTCGAAAACCTCCGCCTCGTTGAGTTTGTCGAGGGCGTGCATGTGCTCCTGGTGCGTCAGCGGGGTGCGCGGTATCTCCATGCGCTCCTGGAACCACTCACGCTGCCGGGGATCGGCGATGTGCATGTATTCGACGCCCACGGTGCGGCAGTACGAGTCCTGCATGATCGACAGGATCTCCCGCAGCGGCAGATAGGCCTGGTCCTCACTGCCGAAAGTCCCCACGGCGAACTCTCGGTCGAGATCCCAGATGCTCAAGCCATGGGTCTCCAGACGAAGGTCCTCGTGTGAACGCTGGCGATACTCCAGGGGATCGGTATCGGCCATGAGATGGCCCAATGAGCGATAGGCGTTGACTAGTTCGAGCACCCGGGCGGTCTTGGAGACCTGATGCGCGCGGTGCGCGGAGATATCCGGCGACCAGCGCAGCGGCTCGTAGGGGATCCGCAGCGCCCGGTAGACCTCGTCGTAGAAGCCCTCGGCGCCGAGCAGCAGATCCTGGATCCGCTTGAGGAACTCACCGGAGTCGGCTCCCTGGATCACCCGATGGTCGTAGGTGGAGGTCAATGTGGTGACGCGTGACACGCCGAGCTCGGTGATCCGCGAAACGCTCATGCCTTGGAACTCGGCGGGGTATTCGATCGCGCCCACGCCCAGAATGAGGCCCTGGCCGTTCATCAAACGCGGAATCGAATGATTGGTGCCGATACCGCCGGGGTTGGTGATAGTGGCGGTGGTGTCGGCGAAATCTGCCACTGTGATCTCGCCACGCCGGGCACGAGCGATCAGATCTTCATAGGCGGCCCAGAATTGCGCGAAGTTGAGAGTCTCGCAGCCCTTGATGCTCGGCACGAGGAGCTGACGGCTGCCGTCGCTCTTCTTAAGATCGATCGCGATGCCGAGGTTGATGTCGGGATGGTGAACGTGGGTGGGCTTGCCATCGACGACGTCGTAGGCATCGTTCATGCTCGGCACGGCCTTGAGCGCCTGCACCATCGCGTAGGCGACCAGGTGGGTGAACGAGACCTTCCCACCCTTGGAGGTGCGCAAGAAGTCATTGATGACAGTGCGCTGATCGATCACGAGTTTCATCGGAATCGACCGCACGGATGTCGCCGTCGGGATCGTGAGCGAATCGTCCATGTTGCGAGCGGTCCGCAGCGGCGCACCCCTCAGCTTGGTCAGCGTGGGATCCGACTTCACCGGATCGGGACGCACCGCCGGATTGGGCGCATTGGCCGAGACCCTCGCCTCGGCGGGAGCCGGAGTCGCTGTGCTCGCAGCCGGTGTTTCGGCGCGGGGCGCGGGTCTTTCGGCGGGGCGGGCCGCGGCGGTTGTCGCCGTAGCGTCTGCCGGTGGACGTGCCGCCTGCGCGCTCGCCGCAGGCGGTGCCGAGGACTCCGCAGCGAAGAACTCGCGCCACGAGGAGGTTACTGAATCAGGGTCGGCGTGGAATGCCTCGCGCATCTCGTCGATGAGCCAAGCGTTGGCACCGAAATCTTCCAGGTCGTCAGCTGAAGACATCTCGCTGTGGCTGAGCCACGATCCCCTCTGTGTGATGAGTCGGCGTCCGCACGCCCTGCTCGAGTCAGCTTACCCAATCGTGGCCGGTGTCTCGCGGTGATGGTGGCGCGCCATGAAAGCCACGTCGCATAACCCAATCCGAGCATCAGCAGCGTGTTCCTCAGCAGGAGGAACGAGGTCTCGAAACCCGAGCCCTGGGGGATACCCATGATCCCGTATGTGCCCCACGGGTAGGTGTACTGTGTCAGCCCCGCCACAGCGATCAGGCCGACCGCCAGGACTTTGGCATGGCGCTTGAGCCACGGCGGGGGAGTGCTCAGCCAGAGAGCTGCGACGGGGCCGCCGAGCCACGTGATGTACTGCGGGGACAGCGTCTTGTTTGCCACGATCGTCGCCAACACCACGGTGAGTATCACCAGCAGCAGCGCCACCCGGAAGCCCCCGCGATCGTCATCGAAGCAGCGTGCAAGCCGCCAGGCGAGCCACCCGGTCAACACGAACGAGCCCAGGGTAAGTGCCGTTGCCACGTGCAGCAAGAAATTCACCCCGGGGCCGGTGAGTTCCATCGCGTTGTACTGCGACAGTGCCACCGGCCAGCTCGGATCATGGGTGAACGTGCGCAGGAACATCAGCGGACTGGCCGGGACCGATTCGATCTGCAGGCCCCGCTCGGACTGCCAGGTCACGGGGGAGGCCGATCGGGTCCATCCGCTGGTGATCAGCGACGCCGCAGCCAGGCCCAGGCCGGCGAAGAGGAATCCGCCGAGCCTGCGCCGGCCCCCACCGGTCAGCGGGGAGGGCGCCGACATCGGCACAGCCAGTAGCGCGGGCCATAGCTTGACTGCCGCACCGATCCCGACCAGTGCGCCGGCCAGCCTCGGACGGGAGACCGCCCAGGCGCAGCCCCAGGCCACCAGTGCCGCGGGGATCAGATCGAAGCGGAACCACACGATGGCACCCATGGCTCCGGTGAAGCAGATCCACAGCGCGCTGGCCCACGGGGAGGTGCGTCGGTACAGCGAGGCCGCCACAGTGGCGTCGAGGATCATCATGGCGCCGGCGAACCAGGGCATCCACGTTTCCCAGCCGCCGCCCAAGGTATATATCGCCTGCAGGATCCACAGCGCGGGCATCGGGTACTCGACCATTGAATCGGTCGCACCGAGGCCCAACTGGTACAGGTGGTAGCCATAGTAGGAGATGTCATTGGCGACGAACGATGCCGAAGGGTGTTGCCAGGCGAAGAGGTTGAAGACCCGAGTCACCACGAAGACCGCGACCAGTGTCAGCGGCCAGTGACGCAACCGATTCATGACGCCTGAGCCTAGTCCTGGGTCGTGCCAGACCTGAAGGCCAGTGCGCTGCGGCGCCCCCGCGAGGATTCGAACCTCGGCTCCCGCCTCCGGAGGGCGGTGCTCTATCCCCTGAGCTACGGGGGCCGTGCCCCGCTACCGCGAGGCGACCAGCGAAGCCTAGCAGCCCTGCAGCGAGGATCGCGACGTGGCGGTGTCGTCTAGGGTTTGCCCATGCGTAGGTTGTGGCCGCTGGTGGCCGTCGTTGTGGTGACCGGTTGCGTCGCACGTCCCGATCCGGACCCGGCAGTGATGTCGAGCGCCGCGCCGCCCTGGGAGGCGCCCAGGGATGCGGTGTCTTACATCGAGGCCGCCGGGTTCGCCGAGCTCCCACTCGACACCGACCAGGATCCCTACAGTGTCGATGTGGATGTTCTCGTCGACGGGGTGGCGGTCGATCTGCCGGCCTACATCGGCGTTGACCGCCTGCGTGCGGTGCAAGCGCCGGTGCACACCCACGACGCAACGGGCGATGTCTGGTTGGAGGGTGAGGGCAACCGCCAGGCGACCCTCGGCCAGTTGTTCACATTGTGGGGGGTCAAGTTCGACGCCCAGTGCCTCGGGGCGGCGTGTGGGGGCGTGGTCGTCACGGCTGACGGCGAACCGGTCAGTGACCCCGTCGGGCTCGTCCTGCGTGATCACGAGTCAATTACCGTGAGCGCCGTCAGCGAGTGACATCGCGGTACCCGTGCCGCATCTGGCAGGCTGAGTCATCATGACGCACACCCACATTGCGGGATCCATCCATGCCGAGGCCACCGCAGCTGGTCCGCACTGGTTGACGGTGCCCGAGGATGTCAACGCGCTCGATCCTGCGCTGTGGCCCGAGGCGACCTACCGCGCCGCGGACGGAGCCGTCGTGGTGGCGGGGGCCCGCCTACCCGAGTTGGCCGCAGAGTTCGGCACGCCCGCGTATTTTGTCGATGAAGCTGACTTCCGGCGCCGCGCGGCGGCCTTCCGTGACGCCTTCGCTGGCTGGAACGTCTACTACGCGGGCAAGTCCCTGCTGACCAAGACAGTCGCACGATGGGTCGCCGAGGAGGGTCTGGGCCTCGACGTGACCACTATGGGCGAGATGACGATCGCCTTGGCCGGCGGCATGCCCGCCGAGCGGCTCGGATTCCACGGCAACAACAAGTCCGCCGCCGAAATCCGATTCGCGATCGAACAGGGTGTCGGGCACATCATCGTCGACTCGATGTTTGAGATCGAGCGCATCGAGGCGGCCTGCCGCGAACTCGGCACGACAGTGGCGGCGTTGGTGCGCGTGACTACGGGCGTCGAGGCCCATACCCACGAGTACATCGCCACCGCGCACGAGGATCAGAAGTTCGGCCTGTCGATTCTGGGCGGGCACGCACTGGCAGCGTTGGTTCGCTGCCACAGCTCCAGCGCGATCGACCTGCGCGGTATCCACAGCCACATCGGCTCGCAGATCTTCGAGACCCACGGCTTCGAGGTGGCAATCCGGCGCGCCGTCAAGCTCGCCGAGCAGTTCCGCACCGCCACCGGCTCGACGCTGGCGGAGATCGACCTCGGCGGTGGCTTCGGCATCGCCTACGTGGCAGGCGATGACCCGATGACCCCCGAACAACTGGCTCGCGGCTTCGAAGAGATAGTGAGCCTGGAATGCCGCGCCTACGGGATTCAGCGGCCGCAGCTGTCGATCGAGCCCGGGCGCGCTATCAGTTGCCCCGCCGGCGTCTCGGTGTACACGGTGGGCACGGTGAAGACTGTGGACCTGGAAGGCGGCAGGTCGCGGGTATATGTGTCGGTCGACGGCGGGATGAGCGACAACATTCGCCCCGCGCTGTATGCCGCCGAATACTCGTGTGCCCTGGCCAACCGCACGAGCCAGGCGCCGCCGGTGCTGTGCCGGGTCGTCGGCAAGCACTGCGAGGGCGGCGACATCCTGATCCGAGATGTCTTCCTGCCCGCGGACCTGCGCCCCGGAGACCTGATCGCGGTCCCCGGCACGGGCGCCTACGCGCGATCCATGGCCTCCAACTACAATCAGGTGCCGCGGCCCCCCGTGGTGGCCGTGCGCGACGGGCAGGCCTCGACACTCCTGCGCCGAGAGACACTTGATGACCTGATGCGATTGGACGTGGGCGAGTAGTGAGCGACACACAGCCACTCAAAGTGGCGCTGCTGGGCGCGGGGGTCGTCGGCACCCACGTCGCCCGGATCCTGATCGATCAGCGTGACAGTCTTGCCGAACGTATCGGTCGACGGTTGGAGTTGGTCGGGATCGGCGTGCGGCGGGCCGATGTGACCCGTCCCGGCATCGATGCGAGCCTGATCACCACTGACCTCGAGGGCTTGGTCCGCCGCGACGATCTCGACCTCGTGGTCGAGGTGATAGGCGGCATCGAACCCGCCAGGTCCCTGATCATGGCGGCCCTGTCTCGTGGGGCGTCAGTGGTCACCGCGAACAAGGCGCTGCTGGCCGACCATCTGGCCGAGCTGTCCCAGACCGCTGCGGCCAACGGGTGCGATCTGCTCTACGAGGCGGCAGTGGCCGGTGCGATCCCGATTGTCCGCCCGTTGCGGGAATCGCTGGTGGGCGACGAGATCACGGCCGTCATGGGTATCGTCAACGGCACCACCAACTACATCCTGGACAAGATGGCCACCGACGGCCTCGATTTCGACGTTGCCCTGAGCCAAGCCCAGGAACTCGGGTTCGCCGAGGCCGACCCGACGGCCGATGTCGAGGGCTACGACGCGGCCGCCAAAGCCGCGATCCTTGCCGGCCTCGCCTTCCACACCAGCGTGACGCTCGACCAGGTCGCGACCGAGGGACTCACTCAGGTCACCAAGCAGGACATCGAGGCGGCCGAGCAACTCGGTTTCGTGGTCAAGCTGCTCGCGATCGCCAAGCTCACCGACGAACCACGCCCGCGGATCGTGGTCAAGGTCCATCCGGCGATGGTGCCGGTCAAGCACCCATTGGCCGGCGTCGCCGGTGCCTACAACGCGGTATTTGTCGAGTCTCGTGAGGCCGGGCAGCTCATGTTCCTCGGCCAGGGCGCGGGCGGTGCCCCCACCGCGAGCGCTGTCATGGGGGACGTGGTCACCGCCGCTCGCAACGCCCACCGTGGCACCGCCTCGCATCTGCAGGCAACGCACCGGGCCCTGCCCATTGCTCCGATCGGTGATTCGGTCGCCCGTTTCTATCTTCGCTTCGACGTCGCGGATCGGGTGGGGGTTCTCGCCCGCGTCGCTGACACCTTCGGACGCCACGGCGTCAGCCTGCAAACTGTCAACCAGACCTATGCCGAGCCCACGGAGGACGCCAGCGAGTTCGGGGCCCGGCTGGGAGTGATGACCCGCGGCGCCACCGAGTCTGGGGTTCAGGCTGTGGTGGCCGAGCTGCGGGATTCCCCCTTCGTTGCCGACAGCGTGCGGGTGCTGCGAGTCGAAGGCTACGCGTGACCTCACTGAGCGTTCGCGTTGCGGCCTCCACCGCCAACCTGGGTTCAGGCTTCGACGCCATGGGCATCGGGCTTGACCTGTACGACGAGGTGAGTTTGACCAGCGGTGGAGACTCGATTCGGGTGCGGGTCACGGGAGAGGGAGCCGATAGTGTCCCCCTCGACGAATCGCATCTTGTGGTGAGATCCTTGTTGGCGGGCCTCAGCGAATTCGACGGGTCCGTCGAGGGTTTCGAACTCGTCTGCCACAACTCGATCCCGCACAGCAGAGGCCTGGGATCATCCGCGGCGGCGATCGTGGCCGGCCTGTGCCTGGCCTGGGGGATCGCCAGGGATGGCGAGCTTGACCGGCGTGAGATCCTACGTCTTGCCGACCAGGCCGAAGGGCACCCGGACAACGCGGCGGCGGCAGTGTTCGGGGGAGCTGTGCTTGCCTGGCGCGGTTCGAAGGGGGTCGACCTGCTGGAACTTCCCCTGCACCCGAAGATCGAATGCTGGGTCCTGATCCCCGAGGATCACTCAGCCACCAAGCATGCCCGGGAGGTCCTGCCCGAGTCGGTGCCGCGCAGCCACGCAGTGCACCAGGCCATCCGGGCGGCCCTGCTGTCCCGGGCCCTGACCGATCGCCCCGATCTGCTGTTGGAGGCCACCGGGGACCTCCTGCACCAGAATTACCGTCGTGAACTGATGCCGGAGTCGATGGCCCTGGTCGATCGGCTACGCCAGGCTGGTGTCGCTGCCGCCATCTCCGGTGCAGGGCCGGCCGTGATGTGTTTCGCAGATCCCGCCGGGACTGAGATTGGCTACTTCACCCCTCGCCGAGTACGCCCGGGACATGGCGCGAGTCTGCGCAGAGGGTGATGGTTTCGTTCACCGCCCGGCCAGTGGTATTCTGGCGGAAGTTTCGCCGCTCAGTTCTGAGTGCGCAGTGCTTCCGCCCCGTTCTTCGCGTCGGTGAAACCTACATTCTTACCCCCGGGTCACCTGGTTCACGGTGCCCGAGTTCAGGAAGGACATCCCATTGACCGAATCAGGTTCCGCCGCATTGGAGGCCAAGAAGCTCCCAGAGCTCAAGTCGATCGCGGCCGGCCTCGGTATCAAGGGCACCTCTGCGATGCGCAAGGGCGACCTGGTCCAGGCGATCGCAGTCCACAGCGGTAACGGTGCCGCGGCTAGCGAGGCTCCCGCTCCGGCCCGCGCCAGCAAGCGGCGCCAGAGCGCCAAAGCGGCCACGAGCGAGGCCGAGCCGCAGCTACCGGTCGCCGACCAGCCCACCAGCCAATCCGCCGCGGGACCGCAAGGCGGCGCTGCCGCCACCGCGCAGGCCGCGGCCCCCGCAAGCTCCGACCCGGCGACCGCCGCCGAGAAGGCGGCGCCTGCCGGTGAGGCAGCGGCCCCGGATAACCGCGAGGGCGAGAATCCGCAGGGACCGTCAAACAACTCCCGTAACGGGCGCCGCCGATCCCGCAACCGCGATCGGGATCGCTCGACGCAAGAGGCCGTCAACGAGGAAGTGGGCGAGCGCCTCGCCGCGGCCATGGGGCAGCCCCCGGCCGCCCCCGCACCCGTCGAGACCGGCCCCAGCTATGACGATGACGACTCCTCCGGGGGGCGTCGCGGCCGCCGCCGTCGCAACCGCGACCGGAACAACCGCCGCGGCCGCAGCGGTGGCATGGAGCGCTTCGAGGCCGAGCCTCAGGTGAGCGAGGACGATGTCCTGGCTGCGGTCTCCGGCATCGTCGACATCCTGGACAACTACGCATTCGTGCGCACCACCGGCTACCTGGCCGGCCCGAACGACGCCTACCTGCCCATGTCCACGGTGCGCAAGTTCGGGCTGCGCCGCGGCGACGTCGTGGCCGGGGCCATCCGCACCCCGCGTGAGGGCGAACGCAAGGAGAAGTACAACCCGCTGGTGCGGCTTGACTCCGTCAACGGTGACGACCCGGAGAAAGCGAAGGGACGCCCGGAGTTCGCCAAGCTGACCCCGCTCTATCCGCAATCGCGCCTGCAGCTTGAGACGGTGGGGACCCAGGTCACCGGTCGCATCATCGACTTGGTCTCACCCATCGGCAAGGGGCAGCGCGGGCTCATCGTGTCGCCGCCGAAAGCAGGCAAGACGATGATCATGCAGGCGATCGCCAACGCGATCGCTGCCAACAACCCCGAGGTGCACCTCATGGTGGTGCTCGTCGACGAACGCCCGGAGGAGGTCACCGACTTCCAGCGCACGGTCAGCGGTGAAGTGATCGCCTCGACATTCGACCGGCCCGCCGAAGATCACACGGCCATCTCCGAACTCGCCATCGAGCGAGCCAAGCGCCTGGTCGAGCTCGGCCACGACGTGGTGATCCTGCTCGACGGCATCACCCGCTTGGGCCGCGCCTACAACCTGGCGGCCCCCGCCTCAGGCAGGATCCTCTCCGGTGGCGTCGACTCAGCTGCGCTCTACCCGCCCAAGAAGTTCTTCGGCGCCGCCCGTAACATCGAAAACGGTGGCTCGCTGACGATCCTGGCGACGGCGCTGATCGAGACCGGCTCGAAGATGGATGAGGTGATCTTCGAGGAGTTCAAGGGCACCGGGAACATGGAACTGCGGCTGCGTCGCGAGCTGGCTGATAAGCGGATCTTCCCCGCCATCGACGTGGACGCCTCCGGCACCAGGCGCGAGGACCTGCTGCTGGGCCGAGACGAACTCAACATCATCTGGAAGCTGCGTCGGGCGCTGTCCGGGCTCGACGACCAGCAGGCACTCGAAACGTTGCTGGCGCGCATGCGCAAGTCTGCCACCAACCACGACTTCTTGCTGAGCGTAATGAAGACAACTCCGGCGGCCGAGGGCTGAGTTGGAGCCGCCGTCGATCGGTGGAATACTGGACCGGCCGTGCCGGTTCACGCCCTCGACTGCCTAGTCATTTGCGGCGACCCGGCACACACGAGCAACCAAGGAGCAGAGATGAAGCAGGGCATTCACCCTGAATACGTCGAGACCCAGGTGCACTGCACCTGCGGCAACTCGTTCACCACCCATAGCACGTCCAAGAAGGGGACGCTGCAGGCCGACGTGTGCGCCGATTGCCACCCCTTCTACACCGGCAAGCAGAAGATCCTCGACACCGGCGGCCGGGTGGCACGCTTCGAGCGCCGCTACGCCAAGAAGAAGTAGCATCACCGGGATGTTCGATGCGGCTGACGGCCTCATCGAGGAGTTCCGCACTCTCGAACAGGCGCTGTCCGATCCGGCAGTCCATGCCGACCCGGCGCGCTCGCGCAAAGCAGGCCGCCGCTACGCGGCGTTGCGGCCGATTGTCGAAGGAGTCCAGGAGTACCACCGGCTCCTCGACGACCGCGGTGCCGCTGCGGAACTCGCAGAGGACGATCCGGCCTTCGCCGATGAGGTCAGCGCTCTGGACGCGCTGATCGCCACGGCAACGCAGCGGTTGACGCGGCTGTTGGCGCCACGTGATCCCAACGATGACGCCGACGCGCTGCTGGAGATCAAATCGGGTGAGGGTGGCGAAGAGTCGGCCCTGTTCGCCGGGGATCTGCTGCGCATGTACGCCCGCTACGTCGAACAAGTGGGCTGGAAGCTTGAGGTGCTCGACGAGCAAGCCACCGACCTGGGTGGCTTCAAATCGGTCACCGTCGCCATCAAGGGCGCCGCGGTCGATGGGGCCGGCCCCTACGGCCGGCTCAAGTTCGAGGGCGGGGTGCACCGGGTGCAACGCGTGCCAGTCACTGAGTCCCAGGGCAGAATCCATACCTCGGCGGCCGGTGTGCTCGTGATGCCCGACGTCGAGCCGGACGAGGTCGAGATCGACGACAACGACCTGCGCATCGATGTCTACCGCTCCTCAGGGCCAGGCGGGCAGGGCGTGAACACCACAGATTCTGCGGTCCGCATCACCCATCGCCCCACCGGGACTGTGGTGTCCTGCCAAAACGAGCGGTCCCAGCTTCAAAACCGGGAGTCGGCGATGCGGATGCTGCGCGCCCGCCTCGTGGCACTGGCTGAGGCCGAAGCTGCAGAATCGGCCGCAGCCGCGCGCAAGTCTCAGATCCGGACGGTCGATCGTTCCGAGCGGATCCGCACCTACAACTTTCCCGAGAACCGCATCGCCGACCACCGCATCGGTTACAAGGCCCACAACCTCGATCAGGTACTGGCCGGGGCCATCGCACCGCTGCTGGATGCCCTGGCCGAGCAGGACCTCGCCGAGCGACTCAGCGGCGCCTCGGCCTGATGACGGCCCGGGCGGTGGCGCACGCGGCACGGCTGCTCAGCGAGGCCGGGTTACCGAGTCCTGCCAGCGATGCCCGGCTCCTGCTGTCCTATGTGCTCGGAGTCGACGCGTCGGCTCTCGTGATGGCCCAGGCCCCTTCACCGGCGCAGGCCACCCGATTGCTTGACCTCGTGCGTCGACGGTCGGCGGGGGAGCCGGTACAGCACCTCACGGGCCAGGCATATTTTCGCCATGAGACGCTCGCGGTGGGGCCAGGCGTGTTCATCCCACGCCCAGAGACCGAACTGCTGGTCGACGAGGTGATCCGTTTTGTCGGCTCCAGCCCGCCGCGACAGCATCGGATCGTCGAATTATGTGCTGGCTCCGGAGCGATCACACTGGCGCTGGCCCACGAACTGGTCGACGTCGATCTCCATGCCGTGGAGGCCTCACCGGCGGCGTTCGCCTATCTGCGGCGCAACCTCAGCGGCACCGGAGCCCATCTGGTGTTGGGCAGGCTGCACGACGAGCTGGGCGAGCTCGACGGCACCGTCGACGTCGTCGTGGTCAATCCGCCCTATATCCCCTCGGCCCAGCGCGCCGCGCTTCCCGCCGATGTCGCAGGCAATGACCCGGACGAGGCCCTTTTCGGCGGCGAGGACGGTCTGGACGTGATCCGCGCGGTCGCCGAGGCCGGGCAGCGGCTGCTGCGGCCCGGGGGTCTGCTGGTCTGCGAACATCACCAGGAGCATCAGTGTGAGGTCGCGGCGCTGCTGGGCGCACCTGGGTTCATCGACGCCCAGGGCCACCGGGATCTGGCCGGGCGTCCCCGCTACGTCACTTCCCGGCGGGCGCATGGCAGGATTGGGCCGTGAGCAAGTCCCGCACCTTCACCCTCGACGACAAACGCGACGAGGCCATCGCCGCCGCCGTTGCTGCCATCGCCGAAG
Source organism: Arachnia sp. (assembly GCA_047972985.1). Classification (GTDB taxonomy): domain Bacteria; phylum Actinomycetota; class Actinomycetes; order Propionibacteriales; family Propionibacteriaceae; genus Arachnia. The sequence goes on along the minus strand of JBKEBG010000011.1, from coordinate 11,492 downwards.
GGCAGTGCGTCGTGGTGCCGACCGATACTGTCTACGGCATCGCCGCGGACGCGTTCTCCGCCGAAGCTGTGCAGCGGCTACTGGAGGCCAAGGAACGGGGCCAGGACATGCCCCCGCCGGTGCTGCTCGCTGAACCCTCGATGCTGCGGGCCATCGCATGGAGGGCCCCCGAGGACGCCCACAAGCTCGCCGCGGCATTCTGGCCGGGGGGCTTGACGTTGATCCTCGGTTCGCAGAAGGCGAGCCGGCTCGAGCTGGGGGATACCGGCGGCACAGTGGCGCTCCGTGTCCCCGATTGCGAGACCACCCGGGCCCTGCTGCGCCGCACGGGCCCATTGGCCGTCAGCTCCGCCAATATCTCGGGCCGCGCGGCCGCCACGACCTGCGCCGAGGCCCACAATCAGCTGGGCGATCGGGTGAGCGTCTACCTCGATGGCGGTACCACTGCCGGGGGACAGGCCTCCACGATCGTCGACTTCACCCGTTCCGCCACCGGACGGGTGGTCCGGGCCGGCGTCATCACCGCCGAGCAGCTGGCCGAGGTGGCCCCGGCGATCGAGGTCTAGCTGTGCGCGTCTACCTGCTGGTCCTCTTCGTCGCCGCGTTCACCACATTCATATTGTCCGGGCTGGCCCGCGCGATCGCGCAGCGCACCGGTGCCATGGCGCCGGTGCGGGACCGCGATGTGCATGCGGTGCCGATTCCCTACTTCGGAGGAATCGCCATGCTGGGCGGACTCGCCGTGGCGTTTCTGTTGGCCTCGCAGCTGCCCTTCCTCGGCCGGCACCCGGCTGTCTCGCACGATGCCATGGCTGTGTTGGCGGCCGGCTTCATCATCACGATTGTTGGCGCCCTCGACGATATCTACGACCTTTCGGCAATGGTGAAGCTCGCCGGGCAGGTACTCGCCGCAGGAGTCGCGGTGGCTCAGGGGGTGCGGATCTACTGGATTCCGCTGCCAGATTCGATCTTCGCTCTCGACGACGCCTCAAGCATCCTCATCACAGTGTTCTTCATCGCCTTGTGCGTCAACGCGGTGAACTTCGTCGACGGTCTTGATGGGCTCGCCGCGGGGATCGTGGCCATCGGCGCCGGGGCGTTCTTCGCCTACTCATACTTCCTCGCCTACGAGCAGGAACTTGTCCTTGCCACCACCGCCAGCCTGATCACCGTCGCCACCTGCGGCATTTGCCTCGGCTTCCTCGGCCACAATTTCTATCCGGCCCGCATGTTCATGGGCGACTCGGGAGCGATGCTGCTGGGGCTGCTCATGGCGATGAGTGCCATCTCGTTCACCGGACAGATCGACTCGAGGGCGCTGACCGCCTCCGGTGGCGACATATTGCCTGCGATGCTGCCGATTCTGTTACCGGTCGCGGCGCTGGCATTACCGTTTCTTGATCTCGTCTTGGCCTATATCCGCCGTACCCGCCGCGGCCAGTATTGGTTCGTGGCCGACAAGCAGCATCTGCACCACCGGCTCCTTGATCGTGGCCACTCGCAGGTCGGCGCTGTCCTGCTGATGTACGGCTGGAGCCTGGTGGTCTCCGGCGGCCTGGTGGTGCTCGCGATGACAAACGGCCCCATGATCCCATGGCTGGTGGCCGGATCGGTGCTCCTGGTGCTCGCCTTGACGTTGTGGCCGGTGCGCACCGCGGGATCGAGCGAATGAGCAGCGGCAGCCCCTCGGGTGCCGCCGTCCGGGCGCGTGCGATGATGATCGGTGGGCTGGTGGTGGGCAATGCCGTGGGTCTGAGCGTGCTCGGGCTGGCCCTCGGCCTCGCCGGCGCGACGGCGGTGGCCAGCGCCGCCATCGGCCTCGCCGCTGTCGTGGTCTTCTTCTCGATCGGCCAGGCGATCGAGATCGTTGCCTGCGAGCTCGACCCGGTCCAAGGCATGGCCCTGGCACTGGCCTCCTACGGGGTCCGGGTGGTGGGGCTTGGCCTGATCCTGTTCCTGGTCCTCGGTGATCCCGACATCGCCGCCCGGCTCTCCGAGGGCTGGCTGGTCGCCGGACTCGTCGGTGGGGTCCTCGGCTGGTTGGGGGGGATAGTTTTCGTGGCCGCCCGTCAACGGGTGCCGGTCTATGACGTGGAGTATCAGCCGCCCGCTTCGCAACTGTGAAACCGTCCCCGACTTCCGCTAGGCTCGACCGCACCATGAGCCAATCGCCAAGCAACGACGACGGAATGGCCGTCTTGAGCTACCTCTTGGCAGGACTGTTGTTCTATGGTGGGCTCGGCTGGCTCGCAGACCGTTTTCTGGAGACGAGCTGGCTGTTGCCGGCTGGGCTCATCCTCGGTCTCGTGACCAGTGTTTATGTGATCATCAAGCGATACGGGAGCCGGACGTGACGACACTCCTCCTGCCCCTGGAGACCGACGGCGGCTACACGCCCCCCGGCGTGGAGGACTTCTACTGGGAGTCCATCTGGCCCGGTGTGCTCCCGGATTGGGTTAACAAGCCATTCATGCAGGCCGTCATCGGCGCGCTGCTCGTGATCGGTTTGTGGTGGTGGGCATCACGCAACCTCAAGGTCAAGCCCACCCGGGGCCAGTTCCTGGCCGAATATGTCTACGAGTTCGTGCGCAACGGCATCGCCCGGGACGCGCTGCACCACGAGTACCGCCGGTTCCTGCCGATCCTGCTCGCCCTGTTCTCGTTCATCCTGGTCAACAACTGGTTCGGCGAGTTCTTCTTCTTCATGTATCCGACGTTCTCCAACATCGGATACGCCTACGGGCTGGCCATCGTTGCCTGGTTCGTCTACGTAGGCGCAGGCTTCCACAAGCACGGCTTTCTTGGATTTCTACGGCGCTCGCTCGTCCCTGACGGCGTGCCGATGGTCATGTGGGGGCTGGTCATCCCGCTGGAGTTCCTGGCGACGTTCATCACCCGGCCCCTGACGCTGTCGCTTCGTTTGTTCGCCAACCTCTTCGCTGGGCATCTCGTGGTGCTCGTGGTCATCGTCGGCGGCGCCTATCTGGTGAGCCTGCCCGACACCATCGGTCTGAACGTTGCCGGTGGCCTCTCGCTGGCCTTCAGCCTCATCATCCTCCTGCTTGAGCTGTTCATCGGAGCCCTGCAGGCCTTCGTTTTCACTGTCTTGACCGCCCAGTACGTGTCGTCGTCGATCTCCGAGGCGCACTAAGTCCCCGAAAGGAAAGAAATGACCCTTCTCGAACTGACCGGCAACCTCAATGTGCTCGGCTACGGCGTTGCGACGCTGGCCCCGGCCCTCGGCGTTGCCTGGATCTTCGCCTCGGTCATCAACGGCACGGCCCGCCAGCCTGAGGCCCGCGGCGCCATGATGAACACAGCCTTCATTGGCTTCGCAGTGGTCGAGGCGCTCGCCCTGTTCGGGTTCGCCCTCGCCTTCGTGCTGAATTGATCCCTGCTATGGCACCGCTTTCCACGGTGCTGGAGTCGGGCCTCGGCCCCCGAGCACCGCATCACCTCTCCGAGGTGCTTGTTGGCATCGTCTTGCTGTTGTTGATCTTCCTAGCGTTGTGGAAGGTCGTCGTCCCAGCATTCGAGGGCATGTACCAAGAGCGCTCAGACAAGATCGAGGGCGGGATGCAGCGCGCGGCTCGCGCCGAGGCTGACGCCAAGGCCGCGCTGGACGAGTACAACGAGAAGCTCGCCACTGCGCGCGAAGAGGCCGCCAAGATCCGTGAGGATGCCAAGAACTCCAGCGCCCAGATCCTTGCCGAGGCGCGGGATCAGGCAAGCGCTGAGAAGGCCAGGATCGTGGCCAGCGGGCGGACCCAGCTGGCCGCCGAGCGTGAACACCTGATCGCCGAGTTGCGCCGAGACATCGGCGGCCTGGCCACCACTCTGGCCGAGAAGATCGTGGGTGAGTCCCTTGCCGACGACGCGCGAACCAACCGCACTGTCGACAGGTTCCTCGACGAACTCGAAACCACGGGCACGAAGGCATGACCAGGCAGCAGTCGGCCGACCTCGACGCAACGCTGGATTCGCTGACCCCCGATGCCAGGGCCGCCGAGGCCGTCTTCGACGTCGTGGACACCCTGGAATCGTCACCGGCGCTGCGGCGAACCCTGTCTGACTCGTCGGCCTCCGCCGATAGCCGTGAGCAGCTGGCCCGGACTCTGTTGGCAGGCAAGATCCCGCCGGTGGCACTCGACATCGTGATTGCGACGGTACGCACGCCATGGGCCGGCCCGCGAAGGCTGGTATCCGGGCTGGAACGGCAGGGTGTGCGGGCCGCGCTCCGGATCGCCCACGGTGCCAAGGCGCTGGAGACCGTGCAAGCCGAACTCGGTTCAGTCATCACCCTGATCCACGCTCAGCCCGAGTTGTCGAATGCCCTGCGTAACCCCCGGCCGGGTGTGGCGCAGCGCCGGCGGTTGCTCGAGACCTTGATTGCTGGACGGGTCAGTGCCACTACCTCCCTGCTGGTGGCCCGCAGTTGCGGCCAACGCTCCGGCGGGGTGCAGGCCACGCTCGACAGCTACCTCACCGAGGGGGCCGCGGTGGCCGGGCAGCAGATCGCGAATGTCACAGTCGCCAAGCCATTGGACGCGGCGAGGGCCGGGCGGCTGCGTCGCCTGCTCGAGGCGCGCACCGGGCGGGCAATCTCGCTGCAGATCCGCGTGGATCCCGCCGTGCTGGGCGGCATCAACGTCCAGATCGCCGATCACATCTATGAAGCTTCCGTGGCGGGACGTCTAGCCGACGCCCGTCGCCTCCTGACCACCTCGTAATCGAAAGGCCGATACATGGCTGAGTTGACCATCAGTCCGGACGAGATCCGTTCCGCGCTCGACACATTCGTCGAGTCGTACCGCCCGCAGGGCTCGAGCCAGACCGAGGTTGGCGTCGTCGCCACCTCAGGTGACGGCATCGCCCGCGTCGAGGGGCTGCCCTCGGCGATGGCCAACGAACTGCTTCGCTTCGAAAACGGGACGATGGGCATCGCCTTGAATCTCGATGAGCGCGAGATCGGCGTCGTGGTGCTCGGCGACTCGGAGGGCATCGAGGAGGGCTCTTCGGTTCACGGCACCGGTGAGGTCCTGAGCGTTCCGGTCGGAGAGGGGTACCTCGGCCGCGTCGTCGACGCCATGGGTAACCCCATCGACGGCCTCGGTGACATTGCCAACCTTGAAGGGCGACGCGCCCTTGAGCTTCAGGCGGCCGGCGTCATGGCCCGCCAGGAGTTGCGGGAGCCGCTCCTGACGGGTTTGAAGGCCATCGACGCGATGATCCCGATCTGCCGCGGGCAGCTCCAGCTCATCATTGGCGATCTTAAGAGGGGTAAGACGGCCATCGCTGTGGTCACCCTCATCAACCAGAAGGCGAACTGGGCTTCTGGGGATCCCTCGCAGCAGGTGCGCTGCATCTACGTGGCGGTGGGTCAGAAGGGTTCGACAGTCGCTGAGGTCCACGGCGCGCTGGAAGCCGCCGGCGCCATGGAGTACACGACGATCGTGCACGCTTCGGCCGCCGACGCCGCAGGGTTCAAGTACGTCGCCCCCTACGCCGGTTCGGCGATCGGCCAGCACTGGATGTACCAAGGCAAGCACGTCCTGATCCTCTTCGACGACCTCACCAAGCAGGCCGAGGCCTACCGAGCGATGTCGCTGCTGCTGCGCCGCCCCCCGGGCCGCGAGGCATACCCGGGCGACGTATTCTACCTCCACAGCCGCCTGCTGGAGCGCTGCGCCAAGCTGTCGAACGAGCTGGGCGGGGGATCGATGACGGGGCTGCCCATCATCGAAACCAAAGCCAACGATGTGTCGGCCTTCATCCCGACCAACGTGATCTCCATCACCGACGGCCAGATCTTCCTCCAATCGGACCTGTTCAACGCGAACCAGCGTCCGGCGATCGACGTGGGTATCTCGGTGTCCCGCGTGGGCGGTGCCGCGCAGATCAAGGCGATGAAGAAGGTCTCTGGCACCCTCAAGATCACCCTGGCGCAGTACCGCGACATGCAGGCCTTCGCCATGTTCGCCTCGGATCTGGACGCCGCGTCGCGGCGTCAGCTGGAACGAGGCGCGAGGCTCACCGAGCTGCTGCGGCAGGGCCAGTACAGCCCCTACCCGGTCGAGGATCAGGTGGTGAGCGTGTGGATTGGCACCGTCGGTCTCCTCGATGACGTCCCGGTCAACGACATCCTGCGCTTCGAGCAGGGCTTCCTGGAGCACCTCGGGCACGCCACTGACGTGCTGCCCGGGATCAAGGCGGCCAAGGAGTTCTCTGACGAGGCCCAGGACGTGGTCCGCCGCGAGATCGAGGTCTACAAGTCCACGTTCCGTACCTCGGCCGGACGCGTGCTGGCCGGCCATGAGGAGCATGAGCCGATCGAGGACGACGATGTGTCCAACGAGCAGATCGTCGTGAAGAAGGGCTGAGCGTATGCCGGCCAGTCTTCGTGAACTGCGGGAGCGGCGGCGTTCCGTCGCCGCCACGCAGAAGATCACCAACGCCATGGAGCTCATCGCTGCCTCGCGGATCATCAAGGCGAATCGTGCTGCCCAGGCGGCGTTCCCCTTCACCAGGGAGCTGAACCGGGCCGTGGCCGCCGTCGCGGCCCATGGGGAGGTCGAGCATCCGCTGACCAGTGAGCCAGCCTCGAGTAAGCGCGTGCTGGTGCTGCTGTTCACTTCGGACCGGGGGCTCAACGGCGCCTACTCCACCAACGCCATCAAGGCGGCGATGCGGCTGATCGAGAAGCTCCAATCCGAGGGCAAGGAAGTGACCCGCTACGTGGTGGGCAAGAAGGGCATCAGCTACTTTGGCTTCCGTCAGATCCCGATGGACGCCACATTTGAGGGGTTCACCGACGAGCCGGGCTACGACAACGCCATCGAGATCGGTGACGCGCTACGCAAGGAGTTCGAGACCCCCTTCGACGAAGGTGGGGTCGACGAGATCTACGCGGTGTACACCCGGATGAAGTCGATGCTCATCCAGGAGCCTCGGGTCCGGCGGCTGCTGCCGATCGAAGTCGTCGAGGAGGGGACTGACCGGGCGGGGGCCGTCGACACCAGCGACACCCCTGAACCCTACGAGTTCGAGCCCAACGCCCATACTGTGCTCGACGAGTTGCTCCAGGCATACGTGCGCAACCGCGTATGGTTCTATTTGCTGGAGTCGGCTGCCTCGCAGCTGGCCAGCCAGCAGCGGGCCATGAAGGCAGCCACGGACAACGCGGGTGAATTGATCAAGAACCTCACCCGCGAGGCCAACCAGGCCCGGCAGGCCGAGATCACCCAGGAAATCAGCGAGATTGTCGGCGGCGCAGGCGCGCTGGCCGAAGCCTCAAGCGAGTAGGAACGAAACTGACATGACAGCCCTCAATGATGCAGTCACCACCACCCCCGGCGTCGGACGTGTCACCCGGGTGATTGGCCCCGTCGTGGACGTCGAGTTCCCCGCGGAACAGATGCCCGATATCTACAATGCCCTCACGGTCGAGGTGCCCGATGTCGGCTCCGAGACCGCTGGGGCCACGCGCTCCATGACGATGGAGGTGGCGCTGCACATCGGCGAGAACGTCGTGCGTGCCATCTGCCTCAAGCCGACCGACGGCTTGCAGCGTGGGGCAGAGGTCCGCGATACCGGCGCCCCGATCACAGTGCCCGTTGGCGACATCACCAAGGGCCACGTGTGGAACGTGACCGGTGACGTCCTCAACGTCGACCCGGCCTCGATCAACATCAGCGAACGCTGGCCGATTCACCGCCCGGCGCCGAAGTTCGACGAACTCGAGTCCGAGACCGCGATGCTCGAGACCGGCATCAAGGTCCTCGACCTGCTGACCCCCTATGTGCAGGGCGGCAAGATCGGCCTGTTTGGCGGCGCCGGCGTCGGCAAGACAGTCCTGATCCAGGAGATGATCTACCGCATCGCCCACAATTTCGGTGGCACCTCGGTGTTCGCCGGTGTGGGGGAGCGTACCCGTGAGGGCAACGACCTGATCAACGAAATGGAGGAGGCCGGCGTCTTCGGTGACACCGCACTCGTATTCGGGCAGATGGACGAGCCCCCAGGCACCCGGCTGCGGGTGGCGCTGTCGGCGCTGACCATGGCGGAGTACTTCCGCGATGTACAGAACCAGGACGTGCTGTTGTTCATCGACAACATCTTCCGGTTCACCCAGGCGGGCTCCGAGGTGTCTACGTTGTTGGGCCGGATGCCCTCGGCGGTGGGGTATCAGCCCAACCTTGCCGATGAGATGGGTGCCCTGCAGGAGCGGATCACCTCGACCCGCGGTCACTCCATCACGTCGATGCAGGCGATCTACGTTCCCGCCGATGACTACACCGATCCGGCACCGGCAACGACATTCGCCCACCTGGACGCGACCACCGAGTTGAGCCGGGATATCGCCTCGCGAGGCCTCTACCCGGCGGTCGACCCGCAGACCTCGACCAGCCGCATCCTCGATCCCCGCTACCACGGTGATGATCACTACAACACTGCGCTGCGGGTCAAGCAGATCCTGCAGCGCAACAAGGAACTACAAGACATCATCGCCATCCTCGGCATTGATGAACTCAGCGAAGAAGACAAAGTCCTGGTCAACCGGGCCCGGCGGATCCAGCAGTTCCTCAGCCAGAACACCTATATGGCCACCAAGTTCACCGGGGTCGAGGGATCCACAGTGCCGCTGAAGGACACCATCGAAGGTTTCCGGATGATCTGCGACGGCGAGGTCGACCACATCGCCGAGCAGGCGTTCTTCAACGTCGGCGGGATCGACGATGTGCACGCTGCCTGGGATCAGATGAAGAAGGACCTCTGATCGTGGATCGTGCGGCGCTCAAGCTTGAGGTGGTGACGCCCACTCGCCAGGTGTGGTCCGGCGACGTGGTCAACATCATCGCGCGGACGACCGAGGGCGACATCGGGATTCTTCCGGGACACACACCACTGCTGGCGATGCTCGTACCGTGCGCGGTCGAGATCATCACAGTTGACGGCCGCAGCGAGTGGTTCGCCGTGGACCGGGGATTCATGTCGGTCTCCCACGGTAACGTGCGCCTGATGACCCAGCAGGTAGTGCTGTCCAGTGAGATCACGCTGGAGCATGCCTATGCGGAGGCCTCGGCGCTGCGTCCCCAGCGTGAGGATGGTTCCATCTCCGATGGGGACAACCACCGGCTGCGTCTGCTCGACGCGCAGATCCGGGCCGGCGAGAGAGCGCATTCTCAGAATTGAGCCGTCCTCGGCTATCTTTCGGTTATGCACTGGTGGGGGTGGGCAGTCGTCGCGGGGGTAACCCTGGCGCTGCTTGCCCCCCTCATCTTCTTATACCTGCGCCGCCGCTGGCTGACGATGCTGGGCGGGCTATTCGAGTGCGCCTATCGGCTCCGTGACGACGTGCCCGGTGGCGGGTGGCTCCTGGGGATGGGCAGGTGCCGGGGTGAGACCCTCGAGTGGTTCCGGGCCTTCTCGCTGAGCCTGCGCCCGGCAAGGACCTTCACCCGTGGGGTCACCCGGCTGGTCTATCAGCGTGAGACCAGCGGCGTGGATGCCGTGGTGCTCTACGACGAAACCCGGATCCTGACGCTGCGTAATCGTCTGACCTCCCGCGAAGACTCCATCGCCACCGACATGGATTCCGCGTTGGCGATCATGGCCTGGTTCGAGGCAGCCCCACCGGGCAGCCACTACTTGCCCTCCAGCGCGGACACCCCCAGCTGAGATCCACCGGGGCTGAACCTGCAGCCTATTCGGGGCGCTTCCGATCCGTGCCCGGGATCCACAGCACATCGCCGGCGACTCCGTTGGCGGCGCGGCTCATGATGAACAGCAGATCACTGAGCCGGTTGAGATACGTCACGGCCAGCTGATTGATGCCCCCCTCGCCCCGATGCGGGGCGGGTTGGGTTCCGTACTGCTCGGCGCAACGCCAGGCGACTCGCTCGGCGCGGCGAGTGATGGTGCGCGCAACGTGCAGCTGCGCCGCCGAGGCAGTGCCTCCGGGCAGGATGAACGAGCGTAGGTTCTCCAGGTCCTCGGACAATTCGTCGCACCACTGTTCCAGCCGGTCGATGGAGGCCTGCTCGATCCGAAGCGGCGGCCATTCGGGATTCTCGTGAAGCGGGGTCGACAAATCGGCACCCACATCGAACATCTCGTTGCGGATCAGCGCCAACATCTCCACGATCCGCTCCGGCAGGCCACCCAGGGCCACCGCCACCCCGAGTGCGGCATTGGCCTCATCGACGGTGCCGTATGCCTCCACCCGCAGATCGGTCTTGGCGGCCTCGGAGTTGTCTGCGAGGCGCGTGCGCCCGGCATCCCCGGTCCTGGTGTAGATGCGTGTCAGGTTGACCATGGGTCCAACCTAGCCGATCCTGGATCTCGTGATTCGACGCATGGTTGTCCCCCTATGTGCGGCCTCGCTCGTGCTCTCGGCCTGTACTGATGCCAACTCCTCGGCGGTTTCGCAACAGGCAGAGGAGGCGGTGAGGTGTTCCTATCCTGCCGAGCAGAGCCCGGCGAAACCTGTCGATCCGCCGACGGAGAACAATGTGGCTGCGGCGGGCACCACCACTGCGACGATCGAACTCTCGGCCGGGGAGGTGACAATCACGCTCGACCGGGCCGCGGCACCGTGCACCGTCAACTCGTTCCTCTCGCTGGCCGAACAGGGCTATTTCGATGACACCCGCTGCCACCGGCTGCTCGAGACCGGGGGCTTCATTTTGCAGTGCGGGGACCCCACCGGCACTGGCATGGGGGGCCCCGGATACACCCTTCCGGACGAAACCACCGGCGGCGAAACATACCCGGCCGGGACCGTCGCGATGGCCAACCGAGGCGAGGATGCCGCCACCGGGGGGTCCCAGTTCTTCCTGGTGTGGGGCGACAGCGATTTTGAACCTCACTACACGGTGTTCGGCACCATGGATCAGGCCGGGATCGACGTCATCGGCGGGATCGCGGCGCAAGGTGTCGATGCCGCCGACGGCGAGACCCCGATCGCGGATGCCACGATCACCTCGGTGATCGTGGGTTAGCCCAGACCTCACACCAGACGGGCCGAGGGCACCGACTTCGACGGCGAAGACCGCGGAGTAGTAGGCGAGTAGGGTGCTGGCTGTGAGCGCCTGCATCGTGTCCACGACGTCGAATCGCTCCGCGGCGACTGCGGCCGAGGCCGTAGACCACGAATGCCAATGCAAGGGCGGCGACGGTGACCGGCCCAGGAGGCCGATCGAGGTGGCAGCGAGGGCGATCGACACTGCCCCTACGCCGAGGCCGGCGGATCCATCAGATGTAGGGACCCCTGCTGGGCTCGCCCAGGGGGTGGGGGTCAGAGGTGGGTCCCAGCCAGGTCTGCAGCGGGGCGATCATCAGCGTGATCGCGAACAGCAGAGTTAGGCCGACTCTCCCCGAGAGATCGTGACCAGCGGACCAGCGAACCGGGTCGAGCGGGGCTCGCGGCCAGCGAGAGTGTCACGCAGTTGGTTCACGATGTGATCCACCCACAGATCGAGGTTGGCGCTCAG
>JBKEBG010000123.1:0-8301 GCA_047972985.1 Arachnia sp. | reverse complement strand
AGGTGCTGTTCTCGGTCATGGTCTCTTTTCCTTTGTCGCTGAGGTTCAGCGCAGCGCTGCGCTGCAACCTCTGCCCGTCGGCGAGACCGGGGGGTGCAAGGCGCAAGGGCGACCGGGATGGAGGGGGATCGCCCGGCCTGCACGCAATGCAATGAAGGAAGGCCGGGGAAACCGTCCCGGGTGAGCGGATGCGATCCCTTGCCCCGCGCCAGGGGGCGGAGACCCCTAGCCCTTCGAGGATGGAAAACGCATCGCCTTGGCGATTCGATCTGGTTGGACCACACCTGACTTGGCGCCGAAACGGCACGGTCGTCGTTCCGCCCACGCACCCGCGCCATCACCATCGTGGCCGCTGCGCGCAACGGGCAAGACCCTGCGGCCGAGCGCGACGCGGGGCGCAAGGCGATCACGATCAAGGAACTGGCCGAGCGGTTCGACAAACCACTACAGTTTTCTCAGCGTTTCTAAGGACTTCGCGCCCTCTTGCTTCCACAGTGCTTCCACGGCTGGGTTCAAACGCAAACGCCGCCCAGGAGGGCGGCGCATAAGCATTTGATAACGCGGAAGATTTTGGTTGCGGGGGCGTGCAGCCAACGATACTTGCGATTGGTGGAACGCCAGATCCCGAAGCTCACTGGTTAACATAACATATTCTGCTGGTTCTGAAAATCGTTCCTTGATGGTGCGCTAGCATTCAACCTTCAGGATCGCCCTCGTTCAACCAACCTGTAGTTGGTGCTGCGGCCACCGGCATCGTCCTTCTTGAGCACACCCCGATAAACCAAGTCAGTGATATCGCATAGATCTGAACCGCTACATCGGTGAATGTCTTGCGCCGCCGTCGTTCGGCGGTCTTTCCGGCTTCCCGAACCGGGTCAGGATCGAACCAAACCGACAGCGAGCCCCGCTGGTGCAGCGCCGCGTTGAAGTCCGACCAAATCTCCCTGCAACGACGGGTAGGTGCGGGCCCGGCATGGCAGCGCTCTCACGCGCGAGCCTCCTGCAGCGATCCACCTGACCTTCTGGCGGGACAAGCCCCTCTCAGCCTGCATTGTTCAATACAATTGCGCGTTCCAGACTCTACGTTTAAGCTCCCGATCATGGGAAGGTTGCCAAATCAAACGAGAAATTGGGTTGTCTCAGTGCTTTGTGCACTGGCCCTGTCGCTCGTGGGTTTCGCGCATCGCCCCATTGAAACCGATGCCCGTTTGGCAGACCCACAAATCGCCGCCTATCTTGCGCAGGGCGGCTCGCTTGCCGACCTTTGTCTGTCAGGTGGCTCTGACGAACACGACACAGCCCACTCTGATTGCCCGGCTTGTGCGATCGCCAAAAGCATGGCCCTGGCTCCAGCGGCCATACGACCCTTCCGGGTCCTGGCCTGGTCTGCAGAGCAAACGATCTGGCCTGATACGCTCGTTCTGACGGGACATGGACCTCGCGCACCTCCCGCTCGCGGCCCTCCTTCCATCCAGTTGATCTGACTTTTGCCTGACCTGCTTCGCGGGCCAATGACCGTTCGCACCTGCGCGGCTGCTTGATCAATCTGGATGAATCCCACATGAAACGCTTCTTTCTTGCGGCCTCGGCCGTTCTCTTCGCCGGTCCGGCGTTCGCCGACATGACCGTAGAAATCCCCTTCACCGCCGAGATCGCCGGCACTCTCTTCAAATGTGCCGACAGCTACCCCGGACTCGGCGCGGCCGGGACCGAAGTGCAGATCCTCGACTTCCGGCTTTTCGTCTCTTCCGCCACCCTCGTCGCCGCCGACGGCACCCGCGTGCCCGTCGCGCTCGAACAGGACGGTGCCTGGCAGATCGACAATATCGCTCTGCTCGATTTCGAAGACGCCACCGGCTCTTGCGCCAACGGCACGCCGCAGGTGAATGCCACATTGCGCGGCACTGTGCCGGAAGGTGACTATCGCGGGCTCGAATTCGAGGTGGGTGTCCCCTTCGACTGGAACCACGGTGACCCGACCACAGCACCCGCGCCACTGAACCTGACGGCGATGTTCTGGAACTGGCGCGGCGGCTACAAGTTCGCGAAGATCGAGTTCGCCCCGGTCACGGCCATGGGCATGAATACGGCTGCCGAGACGCATTCCGAAGGTGCGGGCCATGGCGGCCCCGGCGGCTGGATGCTGCATCTCGGATCGACTATGTGCGCCGCGCCCGAGGCGACGGCCGCGCCGTCTGAACCTTGCGCCAACCCCAACCGGGTGGCTGTCTCGCTGCCAGATTTCGTCCCCGGTGCCAGCACCGTGGTCATCGACCCGGCGCCGGTTGTCGCGGGGGCTGACCTCACGCGGAACACGCCCGAGACCAGCGCCGGCTGCATGTCCTTCAACAACGATCCGGATTGCAACACGGTGCTGCCGCGTCTGGGACTCGCGTTCAACGCGCTGCCGGCGGAAAGCCAGCTTCTCGTCTCGATGCGCTGACGCGACCGACATGCGTCCCTTTGTCCGAACCGCGCGCAGCGCGGGGAGGGGGGCTTTCGTCGTCCCCCTCCTGATCCTCGTCGCGGTGGCGGCGACAACCACCGTCCTTCTGCCGCGCGCCGATGCGCCGGCCGAAACGGCTGCGTTGCGCCCGGCGGCTCTCGATGCCTTCCGCTGGCCGATGCCGGCCTGGATGCCGCCGCCGCCGGTGCCCGACGATATCGAGATGACGCCGGACCTGGTCGAGCTTGGCCGGCACCTCTTTTACGACGCGCGTCTCTCTGTCGACGGCACGATCGCCTGCGCCTCCTGCCACCAGCAGGAACTGGCCTTTACCGACGGGCGCACGACCGCCCTGGGCGCGCGTAGCACACTCGGCCACAGGAATTCTCCGTCGCTCGCCAATGTCGGCTACATGCCGACCCTGACCTGGATAAACCCGCATTTCACGACACTGGAGTTTCAGGCCCTGACGCCGATGTTCGGGACCGAACCCGTCGAGATGGGGCTCGCCGGACAGGAGGAGGCACTCTTCGGCCGCCTCGCCGCCGACCCGTATTATGCAGGGGCTTTCCCGGTGGCCTTCCCCGACCGGCCAATGCCCGATCTCTATACGATCACGCGCGCGCTCGGGGCGTTCCAGCGCACGATGATCTCGCTGAACAGCCCCTATGACCGCGCGACCTATTACGGCGAGGCGGAAGCCATGACCGAGGCGGCGCGGCGCGGCCAGGCGCTGTTCTTCGACCATCGGCTGGAATGCTACCATTGCCATACCGGTGCGCTGTTCTCGGACAATCTCGAGACCGCGCGCACGCCCTTCCCCGAGAACGCCTATCACAATACCGGGCTCTACAATCTCGACGGCGCCGGGGCCTATCCGGCAGGCGGGCTCGGCCTTTACGAGTTTACCGGCGTGGATGCGGATATGGGCCGCTTCCGCACGCCCTCTCTGCGCAACGTGGCGGTGACCGCGCCCTACATGCACGACGGCTCCATCGCCACGCTGGAGGAGGTGATCCGCCACTACGCCGCAGGCGGTCGCAGCATCACGGATGGCCCCCATGCGGGGATCGGCCACGAGAACCCCTACCGGGACGGTCTGATTGTCGGCTTCGAGATTTCCGATGCCGAAATCGCCGATCTCACAGCCTTTCTCGAAAGCCTGACAGACAGGGACTTCCTGACCGATCCGGCCTTCGCGGACCCTTGGCCGGATGGGCACCCGGCCAGCGCGAACAGGGTGATGCCCCTCAACTGAAACCAACAAGAAAGCGCGAACATGAAACACATCCTAGCCGCGGCAGCCCTTGCCCTGCCTCTGATCACCGGGTCCCAAGCCCTTGCCCATGCCACCTTCGCCGAGGGCGAGATGGTGCAGGGCCAGACCACGCGCCTCACCCTGCGCGTGCCACATGGCTGTTCGGGTGAAGCCACGCTGCGCGTGCGCATCTCGATCCCCGACGGGCTGGCCGGCGTCCAGCCGATGGTTCATCCCGGATGGGACCTGGAAACCGTCACCGGGCCGCTGGCCGCACCCTATACCTCGCACGGGAACACCGTGACCGAAGGCGTGCGCGAGATCATCTGGAGCGGAGAACTGCCCGCCCAATTCTACGATGAGTTCGTCTTCCGCGCCGTGGCGACCGACCAGATTCCTGCCGGAGAGACCCTCTATATCCCCGTCGTCCAGGAATGCGCCAACGGCGCCGAGCGCTGGATCGAGATTCCGGCCGAGGGCCAGGACAGCCACGACCTCGAGGGCCCCGCGCCGGGCATCATGGTCGTTCCTGCGGGACATGACGGTCACGACCACTGAACCTCCGGGGCCGCCCGGCGAAAGGGCGGCCCCCTCCATTCGAAAGGGAAATCCATGACCATACTCCTCCGCCTCGCCTTGCTCGCCGGCCTTGCTGTCGGAAGCCCAGCTCGCGCCGATGGGCCGATGTCGACCATCGACGACGGTGCCATCACGCATCTGATGATGTCTCAGTTCGACCGCCCCGAAGCCCCTCTGACCGTCGATCCGATCAGCATTGAGGGAGATTTCGCCATTGCCGGGTGGTCACAGGATGGCAGGGGCGGCCGCGCCTTGCTGCGTCGGGTCGCATCGGGCTGGGAGATTGTGCTTTGCGCTGGCGAACCCGTGCTCGACCCAGATTTTCTTGCTGAACAGGGGATCACCCCCGACACCGCCAACCTCTTGGCAGAAATCGCCCACAGCGCTGAGACAGAGCTGGGCAGAGATTTGGTCGCCCGGCTGAATGCCTTCGACGGTGTCGTGATGATTTCCGGCGGGGACGGTCACAATCACGGCCACGGTAGTGCCGGCAATTGAAAAGACGACCGCGACCAATTCCGCCCCCTCGACCGGTCGCGGTCTGTGTCTAGCCATCCAACTCGCGGGGTCCATCGCCCGTCCCGGCGGGCAACCACAAGAGATCCTGACAAATGCGCCTTGCACTGACCACGCTCCTCCTGATGCTGCTGCCGCTTCAAGCCCTGGCCCATGCGCAATTGCGGAGCGCAAATCCGGCCGAAGGGGCCGTGGTAGCAGAGGCCCCGGCCATCGCGACGCTGGAGTTCAACGAACCCGTGGCGCCGCTTGTCCTGCGGCTGATCGGGCCGGACGGGTCGGTGGCCGACATGGCAGGCACGGCGGAGAACACGACTCTGACAGCGGTGCTGCCCGAGGGTCTTGCCGAGGGGACCTACCTTCTGTCCTGGCGCGTGGTCTCGGCGGATGGCCACCCGGTCGGCGGGACGCTGACCTTCCATATCGGCGCGCCTTCGGCAACGCCGCCCACACCGGCTGAACTGGCCGCAGGCGCGGCGCGCACGGCGGCCGGCCTGCGTTTCGCCCTGACGGCCCTGTTGGTCGTGGCTGTCGGGATCGCCGTCTTTGCGGAGCTGGTGGCACGAGCCCCGGCCGGCCCGGTCCTGCGCCGCATAGCCACCCTTTCGTCCGCCGCGACCCTGCCGGTCGGGGGGCTTCTGATTGGGGTGCAGGGGCTCGACATGCTGTCGCTCGCGCCCGCCACACTGCTCACGATGCAGCCCTGGCAGGCGGGGCTTTCGTCCCCGATCGCGGGGACAGTCGCCCTGTCGGTCGCAGCGGCGGCGGTTGCGACGGGCGCACTGCGGGTCTCTGGCACGGGCTTGCGCCTCCTGCTGGCTCTCGCAGCCTGGGCGCTCGCGGCACTCTCGTTCACGGCCTCGGGCCACGCCGCCACCGCCCCGCCACGCGCCATCGCGCTGCCTGCCGTGACACTCCATGCTGCGGCGCTGATCTACTGGATGGGATCGTTGCTGCCCCTCTTTCTGGCCTTGCGAACGCCACAGGCAAACGATCTGCTGCGCCGCTTCTCCAGCCTCGCCATTCCGTTGGTCGCCCTGTTGATCCTTAGCGGCGCCACACTCACCTGGCTGCAGGCGGGCAGTCCCGCAGCGCTTGTCGGCTCGGCCTATGGCGCCGTTCTGGCTGTGAAGCTGACCCTGGTGGCCGGGTTGCTGGTGCTGGCCGCTCGGAACCGGCTGGTGCTGACCCCGGCACTGGCCGCCGATGCCCCCGGGGCCACACTCCGGCTGTCGCGAACCATCGGCGCCGAGATCCTGCTCGGCCTTGCCGTGCTCGCTCTGGCTTCGGCCTTTCGCCTGACCCCACCGCCCCGTGCGCTGCTGGAGCCGGCCGAACCTCTCTACGCCCATATCCACACCGATCGCGCCATGGCCGACATCCGCCTGACCCCCGGCCGCGCCGGTCCGGTCGAGATCGTGCTGGGCTTTGCCACCGGCGATTTCTCGGAACTTGTGCCGAAAGAGGTGGAGGTCGCCTTCGCGCAACCCGAGGCGGGGATCGAACCGATACGGCTCGATGCGCTGCCGGGCGGAGACAGCCTTTGGCATGCCGGGCCGGTCACCCTGCCACGCCCGGGCGACTGGGAGGTGACCCTGCGCCTGCTGATCACCGATTTCGAGAGCGTGACCCTGACCGATACCCTGACTCTTCCCGAATGAAAGGAGAGGAGATGAGACCCCTATGCCTTGCCCTGGCGATCGCCGCCTGCCCCGCCGCCGCCCACGAAGTCACAACCGGCACCCTCATAATAGACCATCCCTACGCGCTGGAGACCCCCGCCACTGCGATGTCCGGCGCAGGATATATGGCCATCACCAATACCGGCACCGCGCCTGACAGTCTGCTTTCGGTACGGGCCGATTTTCCCCGGGTGACGTTGCATGGGACCGAAGCCGATGCCGAGGGCATCACCCGGATGATCCCGGTCGAAAGCCTCGAGATCGCGTCTGGCGAGACCGTGATTCTAGCGCCCGGCGGCAGTCACATCATGTTCATGGGCCTCGATGGCGACCCTTTCGAGGAAGGCGAGCGGATTCCGGCCGCGCTGGTCTTCGAACATGCGGGCGAGATCACCGTCGAATTCTGGGTCGAGGCGCGGGGTGGCGGCCTTACCGGGCATGAAGGGCAGGACTTCGGCCACCTTGTCCCGATACCCACCGATCCGATCCAGGTCGCTGCGGTTCAAACCGCCTTGCGGGACGTCCTGGGGCCGGAGGCGGCGCCGGGGCCTGCCGCCATTTCCGGAGACGCGGCCGTGCTGCCCTGGCAGGCGGGGGGCGAGGCCGGGCGGGCCTTTCTGCGCTCGGACACGGCGGGCGGCTGGCGGGTGATCCTGCTCTCGGGCGAAAGCCTGCGCTTCGCCGCCACATTTCGCTCTCTCGGTCTGTCGCCACGCCGGGCGATTGACCTCGAACAGGCCGTGGTGGCGTCCGAGACGGTCCTGACCGCGGAGGAAGGTGCCCGGTATGACGGTTTCGCCGGAACGCTTTTTCTCGGAGACGGATGATGCCCGCGATCTCAAGCGGAGCCGTCCGCACAGGTCCGATACACGAGGCCCCTCGCCCGGTTCACGCCGCATGGATGACCTCGACCCCGCATTGCCCGGCAAGGGCAACCCTCTCCGCCTCCGGGCGGCAATCAACCTCTGGAGCTAATAATATGAAGACCATTCTGCACGCGGCTGCCCTGCTCGCCGCCCTCCTCGCCGCCCCTGCCCAGGCCCGGGAAATCACCGACGCCTTGGGCCGGACCGTCGACATCCCCGACACTGTCGAACGCGTGATCTGCTCCGGCCCCGGCTGCCTGCGCCTGCTCACCTATCTCGGCGCCACGGAGATGGTGGTGGGCGTCGATGAGATCGAGACCCGGCCCAGCGCCGACGCGCCCCGCGCCTATGCTATCGCCCATCCCGAATTCCGCGACTTGCCGCTCTTCGGCCAGCATCGCGGGCGCGACAATCCCGAACTGATCCTCGCGCTCGATCCGGCGCCGCAGGTCATCATCAAGACCCTGTCCGCGATCGGCGTCGGCCATGACGACCTGTCGAACCAGACCAGCCTGCCGGTCGTCGCCGTGGATGTCGGCGACCTTGCCGGCGAGCGCGCCGCCTTCGACAGCGCGCTGCGCATCATGGGTGAGGTCGTCGGCCGCGAAGCCCGCGCCGAAGAGGTCATCGCTTTCATCGACGGCCAGATCGTCGAGTTGAGCGACCGGGCAGCGCGCTCGACCGTCGATGCCCCGGGCGTGTTCCTCGGCGGCGTCGCCTTCCAGGGCGCGCAGGGGTTCAACAGTACCGAGCCGCTCTATCCGCCCTTCGACATGCTGGGCCTGACCAACCTCGCCAGCAACGGCGCACCGGGGAATGGCCGCCACAGCGTCGTGGCGCGCGAACAGATCGTGGCCTGGGATCCGGAGATCCTGTTTCTCGATCTCGGCACGGTGCGCGGGCAGGATGTCGGCGGGCTTTACGAATTGCGCACGGATGCCGCCTATCAGGGGT
>JBKEBG010000116.1:0-4636 GCA_047972985.1 Arachnia sp. | reverse complement strand
AGCCGATGATGATCAGCCCTCCCATGGTGGGGGTGCCGCGCTTGGTCAAGTGCTCCTTGGGCCCGTCCTCGCGGACGAACTGGCCATACTGCCTGGCTCTCAGGAAACGGATCAGATACGGGGTACCGACCAGGCTGAACAGCAGCGATAGCCCACCGGCCAGGAGAATGTTGATCACTGGGTGGCCTCCGGCAGTTCGAGCAGTGCAGCGGCGACGGCCTCGAGGCCGATCCCGCGCGATCCCTTGATCAGGACCACGTCGCCGGGGTGAAGGTTCAGCGAGCCGGCCACGTCGTCGCGGCTGGCAACGCGCGCAGTAAGGCCCGCGTCGCGGGCGCAGTCGCGCACGAGCTGCGCGGACTCGCCGACCGCGATGACCTCAGAAACGGCAAAGTCGCCGGCCAGCCGGCCCAGCTCGGTGTGGAACTGCGCCGACTCTGGGCCCAGCTCCAGCATGTCACCCAGGATCGCGATGACCCTCGCGTCAGCGAATTCGCTGCGCTGGTGGGTGCCGAGGTCCACGGCAGTGCGCAGCGCCGCGGCCATCGAGTCCGGGTTGGCGTTGTAGGAATCGTTGAGGATCATGACCCCGTCGGCTCTGGTGCGCAGTTCCATGCGCCACCCGGACCTGGGGACCGCAGCGGCCAGCGCTTGGGCCACAGTGTCGAGTCCGACCCCGGCGGCGATGGCGGCGGTGGCCGCCGCGAGGGCGTTGGAGACCTGGTGACGCCCGATCAGCGTCAATGACACCCGCGCCCGCTGGATCTGATCACCTGAGGTGACCACCAACTCGAAACTGGGTTGGCTGAGCTGGTTGAGCCGAACCTCGCGTGCTTGGACCCGGAGCTCGCCCTCGGGCAGTTCGCCCTCGCCGCACCAGGCGATCCTGGCTTGGGTGCGTTCCGCCATCCCCGCTACCGCGGGATCGTCGGCGTTGAGCACCGCCCATCCCCGCGGCGGGAGATCAGCGACGATCTCTGCCTTCGCGGTTGCTGTCGCGGCCAGGCCACCGAACTCCCCCACATGCGCGGCGCCGACGTTGAGGACCACACCGATATCGAGCCCGACCAGTGAGGTGAGCCACGAGATGTGGCCCATGCCGCGGGCCCCCATCTCGCTGACCAGGAATTTGGTGGCGGCCTCGACCCGGCAGGCGGTCAGCGGGACCCCGATCTCGTTGTTCTGGCTCCCCTCGGGCGCGACGGTTGGCGCGACGGCTTCCAGGATCTGGGCCAGGAGATCTTTGGTGCTGGTCTTGCCGCTGGAGCCGGTGATCCCGATGCTGATCAGGCCCTGGCTTCTGGCCTGTGACACAATCCCACGGGCCAGGCTCGACAGGCCCGCCACAGTATCGTCGACCAGCAGGTGGGGCACCGAAGCCGGTGTGGCCCGGGTGCCGAGCACCGCGGCGGCACCCGCCGTGACGGCGACCCCGGCGAAGTCATGCCCGTCGACGCGTTCCCCCGGCACCGCCACGAACAGGGATCCGGCGGTGACGCGACGGCTGTCGATCACCACATCGGGGCCCACTGTTTGACTGCCGGGGCTCACGAGGGTGACCGCCGTCGGCTGCATGAGATCGACGAGTTCGTCAAGGCTACGTGGCCGCATCGATTCCTCCCCTCAGGCGTTCCCAGGCGCGGCGGACCTCCACCGCGTCATCAAAGTCAATAACTCGATCCCCCATGTGCTGACCTGTCTCGTGGCCCTTGCCGAGGATCGCCACCACACTAGCGGCACTCGACTCCTCCAGCGCACGCTCGATGGCGTTGCCACGTCCGGCGATGTTGAGTACCAGCGGCGCAGGGTCCCGTTGCGCGGCCGCGTCGAGCGCGCCCCGGAAGGCGGCCTCGCGGATCAACGCTGGGTCCTCCGAGCGTGGGTTGTCGTCGGTGATGATCACGATATCGGCCCAGCCAGCTGCCGCGGCCCCCATCGCCGGTCGCTTGGCCGCGTCCCGGTCGCCGCCGCAGCCGAGCACCGCGATCATCTGGCCGAAGCCACCCTCGAGCGCTGCCAGCGCCGCGTCGACGGCTTGCGGGGTGTGCGCGAAGTCGACCACGACGCTCGGGGCCTCACCCGGCAGCTCCAACGGCTCCATCCGGCCGGGCACGGTCGCGGACATGAGTCCGGCGAGCACGCTGTCAGCCTCGTAGCCCGCGGTCTCCAGCATCGCCAAGGCAACGACTGTGTCGATCGCATTGTAGCGGCCGGGCAGGCGGGAGGTGAGGGTCAGTTCTTCGCCGCCGCGGCGGACGACGGCGTGCCCACCCAGCGGGCCGTCGGGGCGATAGCTGGTCAGGCGGTAATCGGCATCATCAGTGGTGCCCACCGTCACGATCCGGCTCACGCCCTGTTCCCGCGCCCGCTGCACGAGGCGCCGCCCGTGATCGTCATCGGTCCAGATCACTGCGGCATCGGCATACTCGCTGGTGAACAGGCGGGCCTTGGCGTCGAAATAGTCGTCGAGGTCCCGGTGGAAATCGAGATGGTCGCGGCCGAGGTTGAGGAAGCCGACCACGGCGAAACGCAGCCCCGCCACTCGTTCGAAGGCCAGTGCGTGACTCGAGACCTCGATCGATACCGAGGTTGCGCCGGCCTGGCCCATGACCGCCAGGAGGGCCTGCAGGTCCGGCGAATCGGGAGTGGTGACAGTCGAGCGGGTCGATGCCAGCGCGGCACCGTTGAGCCGGAACCCGAGGGTCCCGATGGTCGCCGAGCTGCGCCCTGCTGACCTCAGACCGGCATCGAGCAAGGCCACAGTGGTGGTCTTGCCGTTGGTGCCGGTGACCCCGAAGAGTTCGAGGGCCATCGCTGGCCGGCCGAAGAACCGTGCTGAGACCTCCGCCATGTCGCGGCGCAGCCGACTGGACACCAGCGTCGGGACCCCGGTGGCCGCCGCGAGCGCCGCGCCGGCCTCGTCGGTGAGGATCGCCACGGCTCCGGCCGCCACCGCCTGCTCGGCGAACGCGGCCCCGTGCACGCGTTCCCCTGGCAAGGCGAAATAGAGCCAACCGGGTGCCATCTGCCGGGAGTCAAGGCCGACCCCGGTGATCCTGGGCGCTGCCGGAAGCTCGGTGGTGAGGTCCAAGCCGGCAACGAGATCGGTCAGGCCGACCGGGGTGGCGGTGGTGGGGCGAACAGCGGTCATGATTCACTCAAAAGTTAGCGGCTCAACCAGCGGCGGCGAGGTGGACGGAAGCACGTTATACCTCGGCAGCGCCACCTGCAGCACATCATTGACCACCGGCAGGGCCAGCTGGCTGCCGAGATTTCCGTTGGTCGGCTGGTCCAGCACGACATACACCAGGATCTGCGGGTCCTCCGCCGGCGCCGCACCAGCGAACGAGGCCGTATAGCCCGAGTAGCACTTGCAGCTTTGATCGAAGCGCTGGGCGGTCCCGGACTTGCCGATGGTGCGGTATCCGGGGATGCCCCGGTCGTCGCCGGTCTGGGTGATCACGGCCTCCATCATGTTGACCGTGGCGGCGGATGCCTCCGGGGAGACCACCTCGCGAGAGCCTCGCTCGGGCAGTGCCACCTCGGTCCCATCGGCGGCCGTGGCCGATTCGACGATATAGGGCTGATGCCAGGTGCCGCCGTTGACTGCCGCCGACAAGGCAGCCGACATCTGCACCGCGGTCACCGACAGGCCCTGCCCGAACGAGACCTGATCCCTGGTGTAATCAGCCATGTCGGCCGCCGGGATCGAGCCGGAAGACTCGGCAGGCAGCCCCAGCTGGGTGGCCTGTCCCAGGCCGAAATCGCTGAGGTAGTCCGCGAAGTCATCCTTGGGTAGTTGCCTGGCGAGTTCGATGGTGCCGATATTGGATGACTGGGCCATGACACCCCGGGCGGTGAGCTGCAGGGTGCCGTGATCGAACGAGTCACGCACGTAGCCGTCACCGGAGGCGATTCGAGGCGGCACCACGACCGGGGTATCGGGGGTCACCAGTCCCGAGTCGGCCAGGGCAGCCATCGTCAGCACCTTTTGCACCGAACCGGGTTCGTAGATCTGGGTCACGGCGCGGTTACTCAGATCGGACACGTCGGCGGCGCCCGGGTGGCTGGCGTCGAAGGTGGGGTTGTTCGCCAGGGCGAGGATCTCGCCGGTGTCGACGTTCATCACGACAAGCGTGCCGGTGGCGGCGCCGGCATTGCGTACCCCTTCGGCCAATGCCTGCTCGGCCACCCACTGCAGGTCGCTGTCGATGGTCAGCGTGTAGTTCACCCCGTCGACTGCGGGCTCCACGATGTTGGTTCCCAGGGGGATCCGGCCAAAGGTTGATCTGTCGTAGGTCATCGTGCCCGGGACGCCGGAGAGTTGTTCGTCGAAGGCAGCCTCGAGGCCCATCGCGCCGTCGCCCTCGCTGTTGAGGAAACCTACGACGCTGCTGGCAAGTGACCGGTTGGGATAGGTACGAATTGGATCTGGCTCGGAGAACACCCCGTACCACGGGCGTTCACCGTCACCGTCGATACCCAGGCTCATGTCGGCCTGCAGCGCCGTATACGTGGCGGCGGGGACATGCTTGGCCACCACTTCGTAGCGGGATGCCGCGTTCCGCTGGATCAGCTCGAGGTAGTCCTTGGCGCGTCCACCCAGGTGTGTAGCCAGGATCTCCGCGACGGCTGC
>JBKEBG010000095.1:0-2303 GCA_047972985.1 Arachnia sp. | reverse complement strand
ATGTTACGCGTTTGGCCTTCCTGGGCAGCTCCACAGGTACGTCACAGGGAGTACGGCCGAATCGTCGGCAGGGACGATGCCTGCGTAGGCGCCCTCAGGCGAAGGTGGTACCTCACCACCGTTCCACAGGAGCCATGCACCGTGTCCGATCACCCCCTTCAGCTCGGGAACGACTCAACCGCGCTCCGCCACTGCCCCACCACCGACATCCTCACCAACTAAGGAGAAGCACCACAATGCCCAGCAATGACAGCCCTCGAGTCAGCCGCCGGTCGATTCTCATCGGTACCGGGATCGGCGTGGTTGGAGTCGGGGTCGGCGGCGCCTATCTTGGCAGCCGCTCCCCCGAGATCGAGCTCGCCAACGCCGACCTCGGCACCACTGGACCTAAGGTTCTAGTGGCCTACGATTCGCAGTACGGTTCCACGGGCGGAGTCGCCACGGCTATCGGCGCTCACCTTGCGCTGAAGGCCCACGTGCACGTCCGGCACATCACCGAAGTCTCATCGGTCGAGGACTACGCGGCAGTCGTGTTCGGCTCGCCGGTCCAGAGGAGCCAAATGAAGGAGTCGGCCGTCGAGTGGTTGGGGCAACAGTCGGCTTCGATCAACCAACGCCCCATGGCAATGTTCATGCCATCGGCATCGTTCGGGATTGATCCAGACAAGGCCTCCCAGCGGGCGGAGAAGCTTGAACTCATGCAACAGGCTGCCTCGGACTCGGGCACCTCGCCAGTGTCGATGTTGCCGATGGGAGGTCTGGTGGACTTCTCGCTGATGTCGCCGATCACCAGCGTGGTGTATAGGGTCACTGCCGGCAACGGCACGGAGGGCGATTTCCGCGATTTTGACGCGGTGAAGGCGTGGACCGAGGAGATCACCCCGCAGCTTGGCTTGTAGCGGCCCAACCACCGGAGTCCCCGGCCTTGTCAACCAGATCGCCGCCCCTCGGGAGTCAGCGCGGCCGCGAAGTTGCCGTGCGGCTCCACCACCACGTCGTCGAGGCCGAGCCAGCTGGCCAGCAGCCTCAGTTCTCGTTGAGCAGCGGTTGCGATGCTCTGGTTGGTGCGGGTGCCAGCGCCCGGGACCGTAGCAGCCTCACGCCAGGCGGAGCTCACGAGCAGCCGTTGAGCTCGACGATCCGCTTTGAGGTCGAAACGCCCCACTATCTGATCACCCACCAGCAATGGCAGCGTGTAATAGCCGTACACCCGCTTGGCCGCGGGCGTGTAAATCTCGATGCGGTAGTCCATCCCGAACATCCGCTTGAGGCGGGGGCGGTACCAGATGACTGGGTCGAATGGGTTCAGCAGCGCGACACCCGTTACCCGCTCCGGATCATGGGCATCCGGAGCCAAGTATGCAGCCTCCGGCCAGCCCTCTACGTCTGCGCACTGAGCCTCACCCGATTCGACCAGTTGCGCGAGTGCGGTTCGAACCTCACCTACCGGCATCCTGAAGTGGTCAGCAATGTCGGCAGCCGTGCCAATTCCTACCGCGCTCAGCGCACGAGAGGCGAGTATCGCGAGTGCCTGCGCAGAGTCCACCGCCCAGTCATCGGCGGAGTCGGCGCCGGCACACCCCCATGCGCGGGTGGGCGCATCGTAGGTGCGATGGAAGTTCTTGGTTCGCCCGGCCGCCACGTGCCCCACGCGAGATAGGTACTCCAGGGCTGCTTTGACGTCGGAGTAGTCCCACCAGGGGTCGGGCGGTCGCCTCGCCGGGGCGAGGTGAGCCACGTCACGCGGGGTCAACGGACCCGAAAACTCGACGGCCGCCCGAACCCGCTGGAACAGTCCTGGGTTGGCGTCTTCGATCCGATCCACGTATTTGCTGCCGGAGACCCGGAAGCCCTGCATCCGGTGGTGCAGCGCAGGAAGCAGTTCCCGCGGCATCACTGATGCCTCGTGGCCCCAGTACTCAAAGGTCTCCCCCGAACCCCAGAGATACCCATCGAGCTGGCTCTGGTCAAAGGGCCCCAGCCGCGAGAAGAACGGCACATAATGGGCCCGGGCCAGCACATTGACGGTGTCGAGCTGAAGCACGCCTTGCCGTTGAAGATAGCGACGGAAATCATCTCTCGTGGGTGTGCGGCGGGGGCGACCGCGGGCCAGTTGCTGGGCGTTGAGAAAGATCCGCCGTGCCTGGGCCGCGCTGAGGCTCACCTGGCAAGCGGCAGCTGAGAAACTCATGCCTCAAGACTAGTCAAGCGCCCACTCGCGATGTATCCAAAGAGCCCCTTGGTCAGCGCCGTACTATTCGGGAACGCGAAACGGCCCCGCCCTTGAAAGGCGGGGCCGTTTC
>JBKEBG010000064.1:0-2455 GCA_047972985.1 Arachnia sp. | reverse complement strand
CGGCACTGGTGACGGTGTTGTGGTCAGCCGGGGCCGTGGTGGCTCTGAGATTCGCCTTGCGGCGCCCCGCGTGGTCGCGCCAGTTGGTTCGGCTCGGCCTGGGATTGTCGATCGCAGCAGTGCTGAAGTTGTTCCTTCTGGATTTGTCTGCCCTGACTCCTCTGGTCCGTGCGGTCGCCTTCATCGGAACCGGCGTGCTGCTGCTCGTGGTGGGTCTGCAATACGCGAAGGCCTTTGAGCGAGTCGCCTCGGCGGTAGCGGATCGAGCTCCAGCGGGCCCGGGTTCGCCCACGCCGGGGACAGCACCTGTCCTGGGGGCGCCAATGCCGCCCCCGCCTCCCGGTGCGTTCGGGCCGGCTGCCCCGCCTCCCGGCGCCAGCGGGCCACCGGTTGGGTCACCAGGTCCTTGGGGGCCGCCGGGAGCCATGGGGCCGCCACCCAGTCCTCCTGGGGCAGGCGATCCGGTTCCGTACGGACCGGGGCAACCAGTGGCCCCGGCCCAGTGGCAACCACCTCAGATCACCGCTCCAGGGCCAGAGGCGAGCGAGGGTGGCACCGGCAGGGTCGGATGATCGACGTGCCGGAATAGCCGGGTTGCCGGCTTCGAAGAAGCCAGGTGAGTAGTGCCTGCTTCTTGCCGTGCAGGCGTCAGTGGCTCCTGCGACAGCGAGGCTAGGTCAGGTGAGCTGGGTGATGAGGTCTCGATCTCGTCCCGGATCGGCCGGACGGCATCGATGCCGCGGCCCTGCGGGAGCGACCGGCGGGGTCGTGGCGGTCAGGTGCAGCAGCGCGGCGTTGTCGATGAGATGCAACGTCTGAGATTACGAGCGAACCAGGACGTGAATGTGGTCGTAGTGGTTGGCGGTGGCGCTGCCGCGGTTGGCCATGGCACGCCACCCTTCTCCGCTGCGCTGCAGAGTCCAGATCTTCTGTTCGTAGATGATCTCGATGACACCCAGGGTGCCGGCATTGGCTCGTAGCCAGGCGGCGATCTCGCGACCGTTGGCCCCGGAAACCATGATGTCGACGGCCCGGCCGGTGCCGTGTTCGCCCGAGCCAGCACGATAGCCGCCGTAGCCCACCGGGGTCGAAAACGTTGAACAGACCGCGCGATGCAGCGTGATCGCCCGAGCGGTCAGTCCGGACTCCACTGCCGAGCCGGTACGGCAGGCTGGGTACGACGAACTGGCCGGTGCTGGAGGCGGGGTCGCTGGGGCGGTGTCGGACAGGTAATCGGCGCTGACGAAGCCTTGGCGGTCCTCGACGGTGACCTGCTGCCAGCCGTTGGCTGCCTCGCCGATCGAGGTCACCGGGGTTCCCAGCGCCAGGGTGCCGAGGATGACGGCATCGGTGCCTGGCCCCGCGCGCAGCCGCAGGCCCGTGGTGACATATTGAGTCCGAGCCGACAGCGGTTCTGCAGGGGTTGACTCCACAGTCGGCTGCGTGCCGACCTCGGTGTCTGCTGCGGTCTCGACTGGGCTCGCATCGACGCCGGCAGGATCGGCCACATCTGCGGTGGCGTCGCTGTTGTCGCTGGTTCCGGCAGTCAGCTCGGCCTGGTCGGCGGCTTCCTCGATGGCGATGGTCCGCTCGGCGATCTCGGCCTGCGAGTCCGGCACGCTATCGGCGATGGGGGTGGCTCCAGTTGGCGCTGCCACTGCCGCCGGCGAGGCGAGCACGTCTGCGGCCAGCGCCAGGGCGGGATGCTGGGCTTGGTAGATCGAACCAGCAGTGAGGCCGCCGCACATGGCCGCGATCACGATGACGGCGATGACGGTACGGATCCGGCGTGGCCCCATGCGGTCGGTCTGAGGCTCGTCCGGCTGTGCGTCCGCGGCGTGTCGGGGACGCGCTATTTCGCTCGACGACTGCCACCCACGGGCGCGTCGTGGAAGCGACATGGCATACTCCTAGTGAAGGCTAAGCTGAGGTTTCTCAGAATATCTTCAGGTTCACCTTTGCTGTCAAGAAGGCGCATGATTTCTTTTCGTCAGGCTTTGGGAGGTCGGATGACATTGCGCGGCGGGTTGGGACGTCTCGTTGTTGCTGCCATGGTGCTTGCCCTGGCCCTGGGTGTCCCGGCGGTCAGTGCTGCCAGTACCGCGACGACGCTGTCGATGACGATCAGCGGCAGTTCAAGCCGCGCGATCGTGTCTGGGAATCTGATCGGGGCCGACGGGCAGGCCGTCAATCACGCTGCCATCACGATCGCCGTCGATGGGGCGGCCGTGGGGACCGTCAACACCAACAAGTCCGGGGCATATCAAGCACAGATCTCCCTTGCCAACGGCATGCACACGATCAGCGCGAGCTTCGCCGGCAATCCTCAATACACCGCCAGCAGTGTGCAACAGTCGGTCCAGGTGGGAACTCAAGCGCCCACACCGCCTGCATCCACTGCGGCGCCGTCGGCCGAACCGGCCCCGACTAACACCGAACCGGCGCCGACATCCAC
>JBKEBG010000056.1:0-4671 GCA_047972985.1 Arachnia sp. | reverse complement strand
CGACGTTCCCCTCGACGGCGGGGTCATTCTGAGCAATGCGCAATACGTGGTCACTCAGCCCAGTGAAGGGATCTACAAGGCCTTCAGCAGCACCTGTACACACCAGGGATGCTCTGTTCGGTCCGTCGCCGACGGGGCCATTCACTGTCCGTGCCACGGCGCCAGTTTCTCCATCAAGGACGGCTCTGTCATCACCGGGCCTGCCACGAAGCCCCTGCCTGAGGCAACCGCGACGCTGTCCGGGAGCACCGTGGAGATCACCAACTGATCTCACCGACGGTGCCGCCGTCGCATCATTGAGGTCAGTTGCCTACTCTAAGCCCATGGACACCGAGTATCTTCCCGAGTCGCTGGAGCGGTCAGAGGTCGACGCGCTGCCCGGAAAGACTGTGGTGCAGTTCGGCACTAATTGGTGCGGATATTGTGTGGGGGCGCGCCGGGTGATCGACGGGGCCCTCGATCCGGTTGCCGACATCCGGCGCATTCTGGTCGAAGACGGCCGTGGGCGTCCGTTGGGACGTTCCTACGGCGTCAAGCTGTGGCCCACCTTGATTTTTCTCTGTGACGGGGCAGAGGTCGCGCGAGTCGTCCGCCCCTCACGCGCCCGCGATCTGGAGCCGGCGATGGCTGCCCTCCGGGCAGCCTGCGCCCAGCCCGGCGACCTATCGACCTGAATCTGGTCGGGCCGGTCATCCCAACTCAAGCACGACGCGACCAGGCACACCCGAACGCTGC
Source organism: Arachnia sp. (assembly GCA_047972985.1). Taxonomy (GTDB): domain Bacteria; phylum Actinomycetota; class Actinomycetes; order Propionibacteriales; family Propionibacteriaceae; genus Arachnia. The sequence goes on along the minus strand of JBKEBG010000056.1, from coordinate 3,936 downwards.
ATGGTGTCGAGAATCTCGTTGATGTCGTCCAGCCGCGCCGGATGCACGGTCGCCTCAATGTGCTCCTGGGCTGCCAGGGATAAGGCGCGATCAAGGTCCAGACGGGTACCGACGATCGAACCGCGCATGGTGATCGCCCTCATTACCACGTCATAGATGTTCAGCGGGAAATCGCCGGGAGGAAGCCCGTTCAGCACGGTTGTGCCCCCGGGTCTCATCATGCCCAACGTCTGCGCGAATGCCGTCGGCGACACAGCGGTCACCAATGCGGCGTGAGCACCCCCGATCTGGCGCTGCAGGTAGCCGACCGGGTCGGTGGTCCGCACATTGATCGTCATGGTGGCACCGAGTTTGGCGGCTAGGTCCAGTTTGGCGTCATCGAGGTCAGTCGCGATCACCTGGTAGCCCATGGCCCGGGCATACTGCACGGCCAAATGCCCCAGACCACCGATTCCGGAGACGATCACCCAGTCGCCTGGATCGGCATCCGCCATGATGAGACCCTTGTAGACAGTCAACCCGGCGCATATCAGCGGGGCGGCATGCAGGTAGTCCAACCCGGCTGGCAGGCGCACCACATATGCTGCCTCGCCGAGGAGGTATTCGGCGAACCCGCCGTCGACGTCGTAGCCGGTCCGGAGCTGTCGGCTGCAGAGCGTTTCCCAACCAGAAAGGCACTGGTCGCAGCGTCCGCATGCCCAGTGCAGCCAGGGAACACCAACCCGGTCCCCGAGCGCGACATGATCCACCCCGGCACCCAGCTGGACCACCTCGCCGACAACTTCGTGGCCGGGAACCCGTGGCAGTGCGGGGTCGACGGGCCAGTCGCCAGCGATGGCGTGAAGATCAGTGTGGCAGACCCCACAGGCGCGCACGCGGATCAGGACCTGACCCGGCCCGGGGGTCGGCACCGGCACATGGCGCAGTTCCAGAGGGGTGTTGAACCGCGTGATGACGGCGGCACGCATGGCTTCCATTTCTAACCCGTCCCCGCCTGGATCGCGGTGATCGCCACCGTGTTGACGATGTCGCTGACCAACGCGCCGCGCGAGAGGTCGTTGACTGGCTTTCTCAAGCCCTGCAATATGGGCCCGATCGCCACGGCACCCACGCTGCGCTGCACGGCCTTGTAGGTGCTGTTGCCCGTCTGAAGATCGGGAAAGATCATCACCGTTGCCTGGCCGGCGACCGGCGAGTCAGGCCGCTTGGTCCGGGCGACGGTCGGATCGATGGCAGCGTCGTACTGCAGCGGGCCATCCGCGATCAGCTCCGGGGCACGTTCGTGCACCAGGGAGGTCGCCGCGATGGTCTGTTCGATGTCGGGGCCGGCCCCCGAGGTTCCGGTGGAATAGCTGAGCAGGGCAACCCGTGGCTCGATGCCGAATTGGCGGGCGGTGGCGGCTGCGCTGATCGCGATGGCAGCGACTTGCTCGGGGGTGGGATTGGGGATCACGGCGCAGTCGCCGAAGACCACCACTTTGTCCGGCAGGCACATCAAGGAGACCGACGAGACCACGGAGACACCGGGCTTGGTCTTGATGATCTCCAAGGCAGGACGAACGGTGTGGGCCGTGGTGTGCACCGAGCCCGACACCATGCCGTCAGCCAGCCCCTCGTGGACCATCATGGTGCCGAAGTAGCTGACGTCACCGATTCGCTCGCGCGCCTGCTCACCGGTGACGCCCTTCGCAGCCCGCAGGTCGGCGTAACGCGCCACAAAACGTTCGCGCAGTTCGCTGGTGCCCGGGTCGATGATGTCGGCGGCCGCAATGTCCACCGATTCAGCAGCGGCCTGCTCGACGATCCGCGCCGGGTCGCCGAGCAGGGTGAGCCGACAGATCTTCTGGCCCAGGAGCCGGTCGGCTGCTCGCAGGATACGCGGCTCGGTCCCCTCGGCCAGCACGATGTGCCGGTTCATCTGTCGAGCCGCTTCCAGCAGTCGATGCTCGAACATCAGGGGGGTGACGATGTCTGGTCGACCGATCACCTGTGAGGTGTCGAAGAGCACCGCCGCGTCGACCTGTTCAGCAAAGACGCGCCTGACTTCAGCGCGTTGGGCCGCGTTCGGCGAGGCAGGCATCGGCTGGTGGCCTGCCAGCGCCTGGTGAACCTGTGCAAGGGTCCGCCTGGTGCGAACCAGCGGGACGTCGCCGAGCCTGTCCCAGAGCTTGACCACATCGGGATCCAGTTCCCAGGGTCCGGCAGCGATGGCCGCCGCGGGCTGAGGGAACTGAGCCCCGACTGCCCCGACGAGTAGACCCAGGGCGATGGAGGCGCGGTCAGCGGAGAACAGCACGGTCACGTCGGAACGCACCAGGGGCAGCAGGTTCACCAATCCCATGTCGGCGACCACCAGGCGGTCAGTTCGCGCACCCGAAAGATCGTGGGAACCCGCCACCACCGTGGCCGACAGTGCGTCGAGCGCACCACCGAGGTCGCTGGTCGTCCCGATGACCTCATTGATGACAAAGGCGGGCACCGGCAGACCAGCCAGTTCGCGGCCGTCCAGCCGTTGCCCCGCTCGGAGCGGGACGAGGACAGCCAAGACCTGCGCCAGGTTCCCGGTGGCCTCATCGATCGCCACCTCGACCCGCTGGATCACATCGTCCGCGCCCCCCTCGGAGGGGACCACCAACGCCATGGGCACGTCGATGTTTGCCGAGATCCGGGTATTCCACGCGAACTCGACCGGTGCGAGCGAGCAGTCGTACTCGCTGCCCAGCACCAGCATCGAATCGTAGGTGTCCTGGCAGTCGGAATAGCGGTCGATGACCTGGGACATCGCCGATGTCGGGTTGTGCAGCACGTCGTCGGCGGTCACGCCCCAGTGGTGGACTCCTCCTTGCTGGTCGATGCCGGCCAGCGTGGCCTCCAACACCCGATCATGGCTGGGGCCATCCACGATCGGTCTGAACACCCCCACGCTGCCGTACCGTTCAGCGAGTTCGGGCAGCAGGCCGACCGCAAGCTGCAGCAGCTGCGGAGAATGCCCAGTCGGGCAAAGGTAGACCGCCGGCGGACCGGTGCCCGTGCTCATCGGTGCGCCTCAGTTCATGATGCGGGCGATGATCGCATCGAGTCCCGCTGGTTCCGAACCCAGCGCCGCGATCACTGCCCGGCGTACCACGGTGGCATCCGGGTTTCTCTCGTCGACCGCCTCCACGGTCGAACTCGCCGGCGGCGGACTCGTGTTCGACTCCGGCTGGCCAGGGGCTGCGGCGCCCACACCCCGACGGCCGCCTGCGGCCGGCACCAGACGCAGCCCGTGCTGTTGGGCATGTTCCTTGGCGAGCGCCGTGACAATGTCCCCCTCGTCGAGCTGCAGTTCGGTGTGACCGGCGGCGAGCAGCTCGTCGACGGTGATCTGGGTCAGTATTCGTCGTGACATGGCGCGTTCCTACTGTCCAATGACGGAGTTGATGGCGGTGATTGCCGCTTCTCGGGCGGCCAAAATGTCGGATTCGGTGCCCGACAACCACATACGTCCGAAGACACCCACTGTGCTCATGTGATTGAGGAAGATCGGTGCGGCCTTCTCGGCCTCATTTGCGGCCAGCGTGATGTAGGCGGCAGGTTCGACCTCCATCACCAACAACGTCTGGCCGCCCTCGATCATGGTGCCGCGGTTGCTTCGGTTCAGTACTTGCGCCTGGTAGGGATGCACGTTAGTGCTCGTTTGCTCGGACGCGATGCGTGGCGCCACCCGGCTGGTCTCTGTCAGGCCCAGCGATTGGAGCACAACTTCACCGGCTCGTAGCACCTCGGCCTGCGAGTCTGAGTGCACCTCGAACATGCCGAACTGGCGCTCGACCAGTTGCGCCCCGGGTTTCACGTCGACGGCCTTGAGGACCTTGTCGACGATCTGGAACACCCAATTTCCCGGAGCCATCTCGACATAAAGGCTGCTCATCCCCTCGATCGGCGGTGAGCCCGCGG
>JBKEBG010000160.1:0-44056 GCA_047972985.1 Arachnia sp. | reverse complement strand
AGTCCCTGTGGCACCTCCGGAAGGCCCGAACATGATCACCGCCACGAAGACTTCCGGAAGTCAACCGATGATCAACCTCGCCGTCTTCGACTTCGACGAGACCCTCTACGACTGGATCGGGCACTTCGTACCCGCCCTCCAGGCAATGATCGAGTCCGCAGCCCCCAGCCTCGATATCTCCGCCGACGAGCTTCGCGCGCAGCTCAAGAGCGTGCATGAGCACTACGGCAATACTGAGCACCCGTTCGCGCTGCTAGAAACCGCCGCCACTCGCGCCAAATTCGGTCATCTTCCCCGGGGGCAGCAATGGGAAGCCCTCGCCTCAGCGTTCGAGGCATTCGACTCGGTGCGGGCGAGAAATCTCAAGCTCTACGACGATGTCGAACCTGCCTTTGCGTGCCTGCGCCGAGCAGGAATTCCGATCGTGGGGTACACCGCGGCCACCTCTGTGAACATCAGCAAGCGCATCAAGATGCTGGGGCTCGAGAGCGCCTTCGATCGGACCTACGCATCCGCATTCACCGGCATGCCGCACCCTGACCAGGATGGTCCCGCGGGCGACGACTCACCAGTGGTGTCCCTCGACGAGCCGAAGCCCAGCCCCCAGGCCATCGTTCGAATCTGTGCAGACGCAGGTGTAGTGCCGGAACAAGCTCTTTTCGTGGGTGACAGCGTCTCGAACGACATACTCCCGGCGATCGAGGGTGGAGCCAACGCAGCTCTTATTCGCCGTGACCAAGAGTCCACCGTTGAGTGGCTTCCCGCCCTGTTGGAGGTGTCCCACCGTCGTTCAGACCCGTCGGCCTGCGTCGGGGACCGTCTTGAGCAGGTCCCGGTGGTTCACTCGCTCCTCGCCCTCTGGCAGTACTTCGAGTTCCCCGGTGTCCGACAGGCTTGACTCCCTCCGAACCAACTCGCTTCCCGTGCTGCCATGTTTCTCTGTCCGTCAGATGCAATTAGTCGTCTGGAAGGAAGAGTCATGGCGTGCGCATGTCAGGGCAAAGTCAACAACTATGCGGGGCGATGCCCATTCTGCAACGAAGCTATCCACCACAACATCCCTGCGTCGAGACACCAGTGCCGGTTCGGGAAGTGCACCTAGCCGAGATGGTCGCGCAGTGGTCGCCAGCTAGCCCGCGCGAAGGGTCTCGCGTTGGGTGAAGCGCTCCGAGTGGGCGTCGGTTTTGCCGCCTTCTGGACGGCGCTGTACTTGGCACTCAGTCAAGAGCTCAGTTTCGGTCGTCTTCAACTGCGCCTCATGTCGGCTGGCGACCGGGAGCCCAGTTTCGGTCGGAATGCAGTCACTTATGACGCTGAAAGCGACCAAAAACGAGCCTTAGGGCAAGAGCGCCGCCCCCGAGGCGTTCATGGCGACCGAAACTGAGCTTACAGTCCGAGTGCCCGTCCGATCCTGCCCACTACCACCTCGGGGGTGAGCATGATCTCCCGGGCTAGCCACCGCACCACGTTGAAACCCATGTCGCGAAGCACTTGCTCGCGCTGCTTCTCGTGGACGTAGCTCTGGCTGTCCCGGTACTTGACGGCGCCGTCACACTCGCCGATCAGGCGCTGCTCGGGCCAATAGAAGTCTGGATACAACCTGCCGATCGGTGAATCAACGCGGTGCTGGTATTCCGCCGTTGGGAAGCCCGCCAGGGCAAGGTGACCCGCTGTCAGCGACTCAGGCGGAGACTCCCGAGCGGGATTGACCTGGTCCACCGTCTCGGCCCAACTCGTTCGCGGTTTCGACCCCGCCGCATCGCCAAGGAGCTCCCGTGCTGCGTCGCCGTAGCGGGCGCTGCCGAAGTCTGCTCGTCTGGGGCGGGCGATCATGTGTGAGACCAGGACGCGCGCCGCCGCATCGCCAACGACCAGGGCTTGCGGAAGCGGCATTCCGGCAGCAAGGTCGAATACCGTCCTCGCGACGGATGTCACGTCGTAACCCACAGGATCGCGCACGACCTGGCCGTCGGGCAGCTTGGCTCAGTGATGGGTGACTCTTCCCCGGCGGGTAGTGCCACCGGGAACCGTGACGGATGGGGCACTATCCCACCAATTCGAGAACCCGTAGTGCGGCAGCCCCCAAACCACCGCGGCAGACTCGTGGCTGAGCACGGCCGCCGGGTGCACAACCTGCTCCGCGTGCGCGGCCAGCAGATGGAGATCAGGCGGGGCGGTCGGGACGGCGTGGGACGCAATGTAGACACCCTGACGGATCCGCGTCAGAGTGCCAGCGGCCAGATAGGTACGGATCATTCGCAGGCTCATGCCGGAGGCCACTAGGTGTTCCACTCGCGTTGGGTGACCTGGTAGCGGGCAAGGCGTGGGAGTGCGCATGTCTTCACCTTGTCGGCACCATCCACCCAGATGAACGCTTCTGGTAGGGCTGTGGAAAACGCGTGGTGTGTGGCCGCGCCGCCCGTTTGACCACGGTCGAGCCGATCAGCGCCGCCTAGTCTCCGCACTGCAAGGCCCGCTCCCCCGAACTGCTAGGGGAGACTCTTCTGAGTCGTCGCACCCGATGAGGTCCCGCGGCTGCTGCTCCACGTCGCTGGGTGCGGCCACCCAGGTGTTGCAGGCGGCCACTGTGGTGCCGTAGATCCCGCCAAGGGCCCACCTGGCGAGAGTCCTGGGGTCATCGTCACCGGTGCCGAAGACGTACCGGCTGCATGGGGCGATGGCGTCGGCGCCGGCTGGGCCGTGCGCCGGTCTAGAGTGGGCGTCTGCTCTGGCGTGACGCCCGTTTTCCCCGGTGAAATCCGGGGGCTCCATTGAAGCGCATTCGCCTTATCCCCGGTAGCCGCCTGCTCTGCAAGTTTCCCCCGGTGAAATCCGGGGGCTCCATTGAAGCCAATAAGATCGCTTTGATCTTTGCTCCCTATTGTCTCGTTTCCCCCGGTGAAATCCGGGGGCTCCATTGAAGCCTGCGCAACACGTCAAACTTGTCGGTGGTCTGGTGATGGTTTCCCCCGGCGAAATCCGGGGGCTCCATTGAAGCGGATAGTAGCTGGTGAAATCATCGTGGATGATCGCAGGTCCCCATATTTTCGCTCATGTGTCCTATTATTCCGGGGCCGCAGACAATTTCCGTCGACATCGGTGTCTGCGCGGGGTGTTCCTCGACGCGGATCTGGGTAGGCTCAAGGGTATGGTCGCTGCCCAGGAACGTGCGCTGGCGGCGCTGCGGGAGGCGGGCATCGGCTTTGAGATCACCACACATCCCCCAGTGCGTTCCCTGGCCGAGGCTGCGGCCGCGCGTGGGCTCCAGCCACGAGACATCATCAAGTCGCTGGTCATCCGGCGAGCCGAGGGTGACTACCTCTTCGTTCTGGTCCCTGGTGACCGGGAGATCTCCTGGCCCAAGCTCCGGTCCCTCCTCGGAGTCACGCGACTTTCGATGCCCGACGCCGCCACCGCGAAGGACGTGACTGGTTACGAACGGGGCACCATCACGCCATTCGGGGCGCATTCGGCGCTGCCGGTCATCGCCGATGCCACGATGATGGGCCGCACAGTCTCCCTCGGAGCGGGTGGCCACGGGGTTGCTGCCACAATGTCCGCCGACGACGTTGTGGCGGTGCTCGGCGCCTCCGTCGCCGACGTGACCGATTCCGTCTGAGCCCATCAGACCAGCGTCCGGGGCTCGCGCTGACCGCTGGCCCGGATCAAGCCGCACCCCCGGGCAAAGGTCTCGCGTGCTGTCGGGGGTTGCCCTACCCAACCTCACGTCGCTCGGGTGGTGATGGCGGCTACCAGGACCGAACTGCCGTCGGGGTGGATTCCGATCACGCTCGGGTTGGAGTTGACCCTGGGCCATCACTGCGGCGCATACACCGGAGCCAAGGGGCACGGCCACTTCCTCAAGCGGGAGGAGTCCCAGTACCTGATCTAGCCCGGGGAACTGCACTTGGCGGGATTCACATGGCCGACGAGCAGGACCCCGTAGGCTCGGGGGGTGGCTAAGACTGTGGTGTTCGACCTGGGAATGGTGTTGGCGTCGCCGACGGGCCTGTATGAACGGCTCGCCGGGTTGTTGGGGGCCTCACCCGAGGCGGTGGAGCGCGGATTCTGGGGCCCGCACCGGATCGCCTACGACCAGGGCGGGTCGGATCGAGAGTTCTGGGTGGCGGCAGTGGCGCTGATCGAGGGGGCACAGGTCGGGGATCTTGACGCTTTGCTGCCAGAGCTCGTGGCCGCCGATGTCGACGGCTGGAAGCAGATCCGGCCGGCGGCACGCGCGATCCTGACTGATCTCGCCGCCGCCGGGGTGCCGCGCTACGTGCTTTCGAATGCGCCTGCGGCGTTCGCCGCGGCCGCCGCTGGCTTCGACTGGTTCGAGCTGATCGATACCTTCTACTTCTCCGGTGTGCTCGCTGTGGCCAAGCCCGACGCCGCCAGCTACGCCGCAGTCGAGCAGGGCACCGGCGCCGCAGCCTCGGATCTGTGGTTCGTCGATGACAAGCTGGCCAACGTTGACGCGGCCCGCGCCCGCGGCTGGCACGCCCACCTGTGGCGCGACGACGCCGACACCCGTTCCTGGCTGGCCGGTGAAGGGTTCCTGGAGCCCGCCCCGGCTGCCTGAGCCGAGCGGCGCCCCCCTGCCCGCGGCCAGGGGGGCGCCGGGTAGATTGATCAGGGCGCGCGGGCGTCCGCGTGCTGGTCGGTTGAGCCGACCCGGCACTGCGAGCTGGGTGGTGAGAAATATCGTAGTCCCGTTTAAGGCCGGTGAGCCGAGCTGGGCGCGCCGCTGCCGAGTTGAAATCTGCGCCGTTGGCGGGGTGGTCAACGCTCTCGCGGGTCCGCCACCCCCGGCGGGACCACCCGCATGAAGACGGTGGTGGTTGGCTTTGGGAGCGCGGGCGATACCCAGCCCCTGGTGGCGCTTTCGAACCGGCTGGTCGAGGGCGGCCACGAGGTGGCGCTGGTGGCCGACGCGGCTGCTGCCGCGGGGCTCGCAGAGGGGGTCGAGCTGCACGTAGTGCCGCTGGATGCCCAGGATGCTATGGCCACCGGCCAGGGATGGTGGGCGCAGGCGATGGCCTCCGGCCGCGCCCCGGCGGGGATGCTGGGGCAGATGAGCCGATTGTGCGCGTCGTGGCTGCCCATCGTCGAGGCTGCCGCCGATCACGCCGACGTGCTGGTCAGCCTCGCATTCGGCCTCGCTCCGGCGGCGTCGGCGGGGCACGATCGCGGCATCCCTGTCATCCCGGTGCACCTGCAGCCGGCCCTGCCCACCGCCGAGTTCATGCCAGCGCCGATGGGGGATCTCTCGATTCCTCGATGGCTCAACCTGCCGGTCTCGACAGCCTTCGTCGGCTACGTGCACCGGCGCTTCACCGCCGACGTGAACGCGGCCCGGGCCCGGCTCGGCAAGCCGCGGCTGCCGCGCCTGCTGGGGCCCTGGCCCCACATCGGTGCCTGGTCGCCGACTCTGCTTCCGGCGCCGACCGAGTGGGCCCGCTACCACGCCAGACTCACCGGGCAGTGGCGCCAGCCCGCCGATGCTTCGCCCCAGGTGCCTCAGTACCTGCGGGCCTTCCTCGAGGCCGGGGAGCCGCCGGTGTATCTGGGGTTCGGATCGATGACCGGTTTCGCGGGCATGACCGAGCTGCGCGATGCCTTCCTCGACGGGCTGTCCCACCGACGCGTGATCCTTTCCGGGGGCTGGGCCGACCTGACATCCAGAGACCTACCGGAGAATGTTTTGGCTAGCCAGGGCTGGGTTCCGCACGAGTGGCTGTTTCCCAGGTGTGCGGCGATCGCCCATCACTGCGGGGCCGGTACCACGCACCAGGCGGCGGCCTCGGGCACGCCATCGATCCCGGTGCCGTTCACCCTGGATCAGCCGTTCTGGGCTGGGCGGCTCCACACTCTCGGCATAGCATCGGGCCGGTTGGATCCGCGAAAGCCGGACCCGGCGGCGGTCCGGGAGGCGGTGGCGCAGGCGACCTCGGCCACCCTCCGGGGCCGGGCCCGCGTCGTGGCCGCGCAGATGGCCGCCGAGCCCGATGGGACGCACACGGCAGTCGAGGTTATCGAGCGGGTCGTGGCCGCGGTACACGGCCGGGTCTAGGCGGGGCGCAGTAGCCCGGCCCGCTCGGCGATGACGGCGATGCCGACGCGGTTCTTGGCGTCCAGTTTGGTCTGAACGTTGGCAATGTGTGATTTCGCGGTGGAGGCGGCCATATACAGCTCGGCCCCGATCTCTTCGTTGGTGAGGCCGCGGCCGACGGCGGCGGCCACGTCGCGTTCCCGATCGGTGAGTCCGCCCACCAGCTGCTCGGCCGCCTGGCGCTGGGTCAGCGCCGGATCACGGGACAGGCGATCCAGCAGCTGCCGGGTGCTCCGCGGCGACAGCACAGCATCGCCGGCCATGGCGGCCCGGATCGCGAAGGGGATCTCGGTAGGCGAGGACGCCTTGAGCAGGAACCCCGACGCCCCGGCATCGAGGGCGGCGAGAACAGCGTCGTCGACGTCCCAGGTGGTCAGGACGATGACCTGGGGCGGCGCAGGCAGCGCCCGCAGTCGGCGCGTGGCGGCGATTCCGTCCACCCGCTTCATGCGGAGGTCCATCAGGACGACGTCGGCGGGTGTGGTGTGATGGATGCATTCATTCTCGAACCTGAGGATGAAGTGACTCGGCTGGGTCTTCAATTGTGTGCCCGGAGCCCAGGAACGCGTGCGTGAGCCATCATGGGAGCACCTGGTCTTTGCGGCACCGAGAAGCAAGGGAGGTGAATCATGCGGTGGTCTTGGCTGTGGCAGCTCTGGTTCTGGTGACCAGCAGGGGGAGCCTCGGTTATCCGGGGCTCCCCGGCCTCAGGGCACGGGTATTTACCCACGCAATTCTGCGATAATACCGTGGGTATTCAATCGTACGCAATAAAAGCCCCATGGTGGGGTGAAATCGCTATTTTTGAAAAGTGGCAGGGTGGCGCGGGGCCTGGTCCGCCAGGTTGCGGGAAGCGCGGATCCTCACGCTTCCCGCAACTGTGGGCAGATCACCCCGCGGCTAACTCCCGGAGCCCAGCTGCCAGGAGCGCAGCTGACGCCAGCTCAACGCATGCCACCACTGCCCCCGCCAATCGTCGGTGGTGAACTCGTACAGGCTGACTGTCTGGGCGAGGAAGGTGGCGGGGGGTTCCAGCGGAAGCCCCTTCAAGAACTCGCCCACCTCCCCCTTCAGTCTCGGCTCCACCAGCAGATCGTGCGAGGCCAGCGACAGGTGGGCCCGGAACGAGTCCGAATCGATTCGCTCGGTGTGGGAATCCTCGGCATCCAAGGCCAACGGCAGCAACGCAGCCATGACCCTGGAGGCCAGCTCGTGCAGCGCCTGGTTGGGTTGGCCGTCGGGGCCGTCGTTGACGTTGTAGGCCCAGCCCCCGTTGGAGGAGGCGATCCCCGAGTTGTACACGGTGAACCTGTCCACCGGTGCCAGCGCCCGGTCCACCGACGACATCAACTCCGGCGGCTGCGCCCGCGTCCGCAGGCTTCCCACCAGCGTCGCATGTGGTGGGAAGGCGGCCGCGGAGACTATCCCGAACTGCTGCACCAGCACAGTGTTGATCTGGCTTTGGATCAGGCAGGTCGCCGGATCGGGCCGTAGGAACACACCGTATCGGGGTTCACCCAGCGTGGTGCCATGCACAGCCGCCATCACTCTCCCGCTTGCGCGAGGTAGTCCTCGATTGCCTGGTTGGCATCGCTCTCCGCCGCGGCGAGCCCGTCTTCGAGGCTGACGTTGCCGGTGAAGATCGCCTGCATCTGCGGCACCACTGCCTCCCGGATACCGGTCATCGCGCCAGACAGGCAGCCTGCCGTGGCGGTCGTGGCGGGGGAGGAATCCAGTTGGTCGGCGAAGACGCCGGCGTAGGGGTGTTCCTCCAGGTAGGCCTGTTGCGTCGGGGAGTCATCTACGAGGGAATTGATCGCTACGTAGCCGGTGGCCTGGCTGAACGTTTCCTGAGCCGGGGCCGAGGCGAGGTAGCTGATGAGTTTCCACCCGGCCACCTTCTCGGCATCTTGCGCGGTGGAGCTCAACCACAAGGCGTTGCCGCCCACCACTGTGCCGCCCTGCTCGGAGCCGAAGCTCGGGAAGGCCCGGGTATCGAACTCCACACCGGATTCGATGATGGTCCCGGCAGCGCCTGAGCTGAACAACAGCATCGCTGCCTGGCCGCCACCGAAGGCGCTCATGGCAGCGGCGTAGTCGCTGCCGACGTCGAGGCCGTAGCCGTCAAGGTAGATCTTCGACAGCTCCGAGAAGGCGGCCACCTGGGCGTCGGAGGTCAGGCTCAGCGCCGTCGCATCGCCCTCGGCGCCTCGGCCGTTGCCAGGTGTGCAGTAGTCGCCACCGGCCATGGCGGTTGGCTGCTCGAACCACCACCCGTCGTAGTGCAGCACCAGCCCGGCGGCGTCGGTGTTCTCGGTTACCTGTTTGGCGACGTTGTAGACGTCGGTGATGGATTCCAGCGACACGTCGGGATCCACGCCCGCCTGCTCCAGGATCGTCGGGTTGACCCACACGATAGGAGTCGAGGCAGCCATCGGCACGGCGAACAGCTCGCCATCGGCGCTGTAATAGTTGGCGGCGGCCTCCCGCAGCTCCGACAGGTCCAGATCGTCCGGGTTGGCCGCAGCCATCGCCGCCGGGGACTGCGAGTGCTCAACTGCCCGCAGGTACCCCGATGTGGTGTCTCCGGCGATGATCACCGTCGGGTTTGAATTGTCCCGCAGGCTGGCCGCGTACTTGGCGAGCATGTCGGTGTAGCTGCCCTGATAGGCGGCCTCGACCTTGATGATGCCGTCGTTCTCGGCATTGAAATCGGTGATCAGGGAGTCGAGTGCCTCGCCCGCCGCGCCGCCGAAGCTGTGCCAGAAAGTGACCTCGACGACGCCGTCGGCGGCCGCCAGGGCCTCGGGCCCGGGGGCGCTGCTGGTGGCCTGGTTGCTCTGGCCGTCACCGGGGGAATCGCCCCCGGTACAGGCCGCCAGGGTGAGGGCCATGGATGCGGCGACGGCGCCGGTGGTCAGGCGCCTTGGGAGAGATAGTGCCATGGTTATGCCTTTCATTTCTTGATGGTGTGGGAGCCTCGGGTCGCTGCCCGAGGGAACTTGAGGGGGCTACTTGATGCTGCCGCGGGCCATGCCTTCGACTAGGAACTTGTTCCCGAGGATGACCAGCAAGATCGTGGGGATCAGCACCAGCGCGGTACCGGCGAAGGTCACCGCCGGGCTGCCGTTCTCGGCCCTGGCCAGCTGCGCCAGGCCCACCTGGACGGTGCGGTTGGCGGCCGAGTCGGTGATCAGCAGCGGCCAGAAGAAGCCGTTCCACGCCGCTAGCGCGCTCCACATGACCGCGGTCAGGGCCTGATTGCGGGCGGTGGGGATGATGATCAGGAACAGCGAACGCAGATCCGAGCAGCCGTCGAGCCTGGAGGCCTCCCACAGCTCCCTGGGCACCGCGGCGAATGCCTGCCGCAACAGGAACACCGGATAGCCCACCACTATGAAGGGGATCACGATGCCGAGGATCGTGTCGCGCAGCCCGATCCCGGAGACCAGCTCGTAGTTGGGCACCGTCAGGGCGTCGCCGGGGACCGCCATGGTGGCGAGGATCAGCACGAATGCCAGGTTTTGCAGCCGCCACCGCGGAAACACCAGTGCGTAGGCGGCCAGGGCCGCCAGCACGAATTGGCCCACAGTCTGCAGGAACACCACTGCCACGCTGGTGATGTACTGCTGGCCGAACGGGATCGTGTTGATGGCCAGTTCGAAGTTCTCCCACGTCAGCCGTGACAGCGGCGGGAAGGGGCCGCTTCGGACTATTTCACCGGGCGGGAATATCGCCGAGATGAACGTCATATAGGTGGGGAAGAAGATCACTACTGCCATGACCAGCAGCGGCACTGCGCGCGCCACGCTGCTCCAGCGGTTCCGGGAACGGCGGGTGCTGGCGGTTCGGGTGGACGTGCTAATCTCAGGCCTCATTCATCCGGCGCGACAATTGGAATTGCAGGGCGGTCACGGCACCGACGATCGCGACCAAGAAGATGGCCACCACGGACGCGCGCCCGTAATCGGGGGTTCCGGATCCGAAGGCCGTCATGTACAGCTCGAAGACCAGCGTGGTGGTGGCGTTTTGTGGCCCGCCGCGGGTCATGACGTAGACCTGGGTGAAGGTCTGCAACCCGGTGATGGTCTGGGTCACTATGAGGAAGAACAGGCTGGGCCACATCATCGGGATGAGGACCCAGCGCACCAGCGCCCAGCTCGAGGCCCCATCGAGGCCGGCGGCCTCCACGACTTCGTCGGGGATCGCCTTGACCGCGGCGATGAGCACTAGAAATGCGAAGCCGGATTCGTACCAGGCGGTGGTCATCGCCACGGTGAAGATGGCCCATCCCGGTTTCTGCAGCCAAGGCAGCATGTCGAGCCCGAGCCCGGCCATCATCGTGTTGACCAGGCCCACCGATGGGCCGAACAGCGCGTAGAAAACGGCCGAGGCCGAGGCCGCCGAATACGCGAAGGGCAGCGAGAACAGTACCTGGAAGATGCCCCTGCCGGGGATCTTGGAGCGCAGCAGCAGGGCCGAGGCCAGCGCGAAACTGACCGCCATGACCATGGCGATGACGGCGATAAGGATCGAAACGCCGACGGTGCGCAGCAGGTCGGGACTGGTCACGAAGTCGGCCCAGTTCTCGCCCCCGACGAATCTCGACGGCTGGCCCAGCAGGTCGGTGCCGTAGAAGCTCAACTGCAGGCTGCGTCCCAGTGGCCGGTACACGAAGACCGCCAATACGAGCAGGGCCGGCAGGACCAGCCAGGGCCCGATGTCGAAGTGGATGCTGTGTTTGCGGCCGCGCCGAGCCGCGCCATCGCGTCGGGTGGAGGCCGCCATTGCCTTGGATGTGGGAACGTTCCCTATCATGGGTGAATCGTGCCACACCTCCATTGACTTGGCTAGTGGTTTGGGCAAACCAGCCCGGCCCGCCACTAAACTGAGCGCTTATGAGCATGCAGCGGCCAACGATTCTCGATGTGGCCCGCGTGGCGGGAACCTCGAAGTCGGTGGTCTCGCGAGTGATCACTGGGAACGGTGCCGTCGGCGACAAGACCCGCACCCGCGTCGAAGAGGCGATGCAGACGCTGGGCTACCGGGCCAACCCCGCCGGGCGCTCCCTGGTCTCGGGTAGAACCGGTGCCGTGGGAGTGTTGCTGCGCAATACCCAATCCGGCTTCTACGCCAACTTCTTCACCCAGCTGCAACGCGAAGCCTCCTCGTCGGAGCTCAGCTTGTTGGGGGCCACCGGCAATATGGTCGACGGTTCGGAGCGGCCGGCGCTTGAATCCCTTCTTGACCACGGCGTCGACGCCCTGGTGATCGGATCCGGACGGCTAGACCCGGCCACGATCGCCTCCGTGGCTGCCCGCGTGCCTTCGGTGGTGGTCTCGCGGCCCGCAGGTCAGGCCCGCGCGGCGGCGGTCTTCGACGATCCGGCGGCCCACGCCGACCTCACCCTCGACGCCCTGTGGCACCACGGCCACCGCAGCATCGGGCTGCTGGTGGACCCTTCGTATTCCGCGGTGCTGCGAGTTGACGCGTTGCGCCGTCGCGCCAACGAACTCGGCATGCGAATGGCCACCATCGAGTCCGGCTACGATCTCGAGCCTGGCATGACTGCCGCCCGGCGCTGGCTGGCCGGGCCGAGGGGCGAGACCGCGCTGCTCACGATGGCCTACGACGCCGCCTGCGGTGTCATGTGGGAGCTGCAGGCCGCAGGGCTGGCGGTGCCCGGCGACGTGTCGGTCGTCGCGGCCGATTCCTACCGTCCGGCCAACCCGTTCCTGCCCGCGGTCACGGGCTCACAGCGAGATGAGACCGAGTTTGCCGGCACCGTGTGGCGCGAGGTCGTCGCCCGGCTCCAGGCGCCTGATGCTCAGCCCACCGAGCATCGGGTGCCGGTGCACTGGGTCGAGGGCGCCACGCTCGCCGCAGCCAGATGACCTGACCGAACCCCACCGTGCTATGGCAGTTCGGGTGGGCGCGGCCTACTTTTCGTAGGTGTCCTCGGGCGTGGAGACGGTTCGCACGCGGGGAATCTCCAACAGCTCCCGGATTAGCGCGGTGATGGAGCCGCCGCGGGTGTGGAGCCCGAGTTCGACCCGCTGCAGCCTGGCGCCCTCCTCGGGTGGGGTGGGGCTCGGGTGCACGTCGAGGTGCTCCACGCTCACCCCGCGCTCGCCGATCAGCGACATGACATCGCGTAGCACCCCGTGGCCGTCCTCGTAGATGATCCAGACCTCCTCGTGGGTCGCGCTGGCCCGCGGGACGAGGCGCCGCAGCGGCTGCAGGCCGAGCACGATTCCCAGGTACAGCACCGTGGCGGCCGCGGCAAGGTCGACCACGCCGGCTCCGGCGGCCATGCCGATGGCCGCCACGAGCCACACGCTCGCTGCGGTGGTAAGCCCGCGCACGGCGTCGCGACGCACGAAGATCAGCCCGGCACCGAGGAATCCGATGCCGGAGACGATCTGGGCGGCGACCCGGGAGCCGTCTACGTTGGTGACCAGCGAATCCGACATCAGCCACATCCCGTTGCGGGAGACGCTGGTGAATAGGGCCGAACCGAGGCCCACCAGGGCGCAGGTACGAAGCCCGGCCGCCTTCTCGTTGAACTCCCGCTCCAGGCCCACGAGCACCGAGAACAGCACTCCGGCCGCCAACTCCGCGATGGCAATCCAGTGGACCATGGCTACCTCCTTTGGGCGTCGATCCTCCAGCATAGGGAACGTTCCCATTCGATGTACAGGCCTCGGGTGCAGTCGTACCGGTGGCAGGGGTTGATGGCAGCCGGACTATTATCCGCCGATGGCGCGGGGAGCATCGGCATGGCAGCATGAGCTGGGAATCGCAGTGCCCCGCGTGAGTTTTGGGGGAAGGAGCACGTCGATGACATCGACCCAATGGGCCAGGCTATGTGAATTGTTGGCTGACGACGACGAGCTGGCACCCGGTGTTACCTTGGCCGCCGCCGACCCCGAGGAGTTCTTCGGCCGCCACGAGGCTACGCTGCGCCAGCGCGGGATCGGCGCCGCAGATGCAGTGAACCCATGGCTTGTGCTGATCGACGGTGTGGACGACGCCGGGGCCCTTGCCTACCTGGATGGCAAGGACGGCGGCGAGGAGCTTGCCTGGGCGCTGGGGGAGCTGCCCCGCGTGGTGGCCGCCGGGATCCCGCTCAGCGCTGTGGCAAAGGCAGCCGGCGACATCGAACATGTGGCGATCGTGGCCGATCGGATCCTGGGTTTGCACGGGCTGCGGCTCGTCTTGGTCGATGAAGGCTCCGATGCCTATCCGTTCGTCGTGGTCGCCGCAGCGCAGGCCGACGAGGTGGTCGGGTTGGCCGCAGCGCTGGGCCACACAGTGCGCCGCTTCTCCTAGGCCTCACCCGCCTCGGATCGAGCCGGGTGGCCAGCAGCTGCGCCGGCGATTGGTTCTGGGGGGACCATGGGGGCATGGCATTCATTTCTGAGCCTCGTCGTCCCAACCTGGTGCTACGCCTTGGAACCTGGATCGCTGAGCGGATCACCGGGCGGCGGATGGAGCCGGCGCGGGTGCTGGGCTGGTATCCCAGGGCAGCCGTGTCATCGGGGGTGATGGAGTCGCTGGTGGCTCACGGCGAACCGTCGGAGCGGATCTTGAAGCTGGTGCGGATCGCCGCTTCCGAGACCACCACGTGCCCATTTTGTATCGACATGAACAGCGCCGCCTACGACACCGTGGGGCTGACCGATGCGGAGGTCGACGCGTTGCTGGCCGGCGCCCAGGTGCCGACGCTGACGCCGCGGGAGCGGGTGGCCGTTGAATACGCTCGGGCGATCTCGGCAACGCCGCTGCGGTTCCCGTCGGCGCTGATCGACGAGCTGACGCAGCGGTTCTCCGAGCGGGAGGTGGTCATCCTGGCCACGACGGCGGCTCAAGTGAACTACTGGGCGCGCACCATCCAGGCCCTCGGTGTCCCACCGGCCGGTTTCGGCTCGGCTCGGCCGCCTCGGGGCGGCACCGCGGCAGGGTGAGCCCACCTGAGCCCGGCTAGCGCGGTGAGGTCCCGGCCAGTTCACCGAGCGGGCGAAGCGAGTCGCACGCCGCCGGCTCCGCGTCGGGGACCTCGTCGAGTCCGGGGGTCATCCACACCTCGGTCCAGGAGTGTGGCTGGGCATGGTATTCGGCCAGTAGACGTTCGGTGTCGCGGCGCACGAACCCGCCGTAGTTGGCGGCGATGATAGAAGCGATGGCAGCCATGACCCCCGAGGCGGTGAGCGTGGACGTCTGCCCCTGGATGGCCAGCACCACCCACAGCCCAGCGCCCAAGACCATGGCGGCGGCGCCGGGGTAGCGAGCCGAGGCCGGCCCCGGCATCGCCACGGTGAGGCAATAGATCCCGATCACGAACAGCAGCGCTGGAAATACCCAGTCACGTTGGCCCACCAGGTAGAGCTGCGCGATACCGGTCAGGCCCGCTGCGGCCTCGGCGCGGCCCACCAGCCCTCTGACCTTGCGGGAGCGGGTGTGCGAGTCGATGACATCGTCCGGGAACGGGGGAAGCACGTGGATCAGCAGACGGTTGACGTAGCGGGTCAGCGACAACGCATAGCCCATCATGACGCAGGCGAACCCGAACCCCAGCAGCGGCCACCGCAGCGCCACCCACACAGCGAACAGCGCCGCCACCACCCCGGCCGAGATGATGGCGCCGATCCGGCGCTTGACTCGCGTGGCTATCCGGGTGTGGTCACTCACCGATGTCTCCCTGCTGTCGCACCACCCCCGCCGAACATTTTTTCAGCGGGAAGGTTCGCCGAACGTGAAGGTCGTCGGGGGCGAAATACTGAAAAAGTGCGTACAGACACTCAAAATGGCGGCGTGCCGCCGGATGTGGCCCCCCTCGGCGCACTTTTTCGTCATTCGGCGTGAGTCACCGGCGGCCACTGGCCCCGATCAGCGGGCGCGGTTCCGGCGCGCCGCTTCGGGGCGGCTCAGCCGGGCGTGGGGACCTCTCTGCGATATCCGGCTCGGTATTGACGCGGGGTCTGATCGTGGTGCTGGCTGAACCGGCGTGAGAAGTGCGCCGGGTCGGAGTAGCCGACGGCGGCCCCGATGGCGGCGATGGGCTGGTCGGTGCTGTCGAGCAGCTCGCGGGCCCGTCGCATCCGCAGCAGCGCCAGGTAGCCCATCGGCCCCGATCCAGTTGCCTCTTTGAACAGCGCAGCCACGTGGGAGGGCGACAGGCTCACCGCCGCGGCGAGCTCGGCCACTGTGACGGGTTGGTCCAGCCGCTCGGCCAGCAGCGCCTTGATCCGCTCGACAGGATCGTGCTCGCGCCCACCCGGCGGCCGCTGGACCAGGGTGGTAAGGACGTGCCACGCTGCCCCCGAGGCGCCGGTGAGACTCGCCAGCGAATCCTCCTGTGACAGGTGCGAGATCAGCTCCGACATCAGCTCGACGGTGTGCTGCAGCGCGTGGGCCTCGAAGACCGGCCGCTCAGGTGTGGTCCCCAGCAGCGCCCCCAGATTCGGCTCCTGTGCGCCGGTGAGGTGCACCCACCAGATCGTCCACGGGTCCGCGGGCGCCGCCCAGTAGGAATGGCTAACTCCGGCGGGAATGTGGACGGCGCTGCCCGGGCCCACACGCACCGGAGCCTCCAGCGTCCGGACCCAGCCGCGGCCCGAAGTACACACCATCAGGATGCTCTGCGCGGCGCCGACGTGGCGGGTGCGGCCGTGGGAATGGGCGCGCGGAAAGTAGCCACAATCCGTCACCACGAGCTGCCCGAGGGTGGGCTGGTTGAGCGCGGAGCGGATCAGGCTCCGCGGCACCAGGTGTAGCGATTCGCCCGCGAAACCGTCACGTTTGCGCGGCAGGCTCACGTGAGTCGACACCCTCGGATCCTATCCCGGTGCACCTGCCACAGATCATAGAAATATCCAAGTCTGTCGGAGAACTTTCCTGTTCAGGCCCCGCAGCGGTGACCTAGTTTCGGTGCATGCTCACTGATGAGTCCACGATCATCCTCCCCGATCCACCGGCCGCACTGGCCCAGCGCCCGGTCGCCGCCTGGAACGAGCCGGTGCTGATTGACACCTACGACGTGGCTCCCCCCAGCAAGTACCCCGCCTACCTCGATCGCCGCGTCTACCAGGGCTCGTCGGGCCGGGTGTACCCGCTGCCGTTCTACGAGCGGATCGCCAGCACCAAGCAGCCCCGCGCCTGGCAGGCGATACACCTGGAGAACGAGTTCGTGAAGCTGGTGATCCTGCCCGAACTCGGCGGCCGCATCGCCATCGGCATGGACAAGACCAACGGCTACGACTTCTTCTACCGCAACAACGTCATCAAGCCCGCCCTGGTCGGCGTGACCGGCCCGTGGCTCTCGGGCGGGGTGGAATTCAACTGGCCGCAGCACCACCGGCCCGCCACCTACCTTCCGGTGACCACAGCCATCGAGGAGGCCGAGGATGGCTCGGTCACAGTGTGGTGCTCCGACCTGGATCCATTCCATCGGATGCGCGGCACCCACGGCGTGCGGCTGAGCCCCGGCTCGTCGGTGGTGGAACTGCTGGTGCGGCTGACCAACCGCACCACCATCCCGCAGACCTTCCTGTGGTGGGCCAACGTGGCGGCAAAGGTGGGCCCGGATTATCAGTCCTTCTTCCCCACCGATGTCCACTTCGTCGCCGATCACGCCAAGCGAGCAGTGGTCTCCTTCCCCGAGGCCCGCGGCGATTACTACGGCGTCGACTACCCCGGCCGGGTCGGCCCCGAACACCCCGACGCCGACCGGATCGACTGGTACCGCAACATCCCGGTCCCCACCTCCTACATGTGCCTGGGCAGCCAGGACGACTTCTTCGGCGGCTACGACCACGGCAAGCACGCCGGCTTCGTGCACCACGCCGACCACCGCATCGCCCCGGGCAAGAAGCAGTGGACCTGGGGCAATGCCCCCTTCGGCTGGGCCTGGGACCGCAACCTCACCGACGGCGACGGCCCCTACGTCGAGCTCATGGCCGGGGTCTACACCGATAACCAGCCCGACTTCAGTTTCCTGGCACCCGGCGAGACCAAGACCTTCACCCAGAACTGGTACCCCATCCGCGAGATCGGCGTGGTGCACCAGGCCACGACCGAGGCCGCCATCCACCTCGACGTGGCCGAGGACCACGCCAGCGTCGGGATCGCCGTGACCAGGACGATCGCGGGAACCGTGCGGGTCTGGGCCGAAACCGAGCTGGTGCATCACGCCCCCGCCGAGCTGGATCCCGCCCACCCGCTGCACCTGCGGTTGGAGATCCCCCAGCACACCCCACCGCAGCGGGTCCGCGTCGAACTCACCGAAGCCGATGCGACGATCCTGACCTGGCAGCCGCGCCCGGCCCCCGACTACGTCGAGGTGCCCCCGGCCGCCACGGAGCCGCCCGCCCCCGCCGACGTCGCGACCACCGAGGAGCTGTACCAGATCGGGCTTCACCTGCGGCAATACCGTCACGCGACCCGCCGCCCCGAGACCTACTGGGATGAGGCGCTGCGCCGGGACCCATCAGATATCCGCTGCCTAACCGCCTACGCCACCGCCGAGCACGCCCGCGGCCTGCTGGCCTCCGCGGGGGCCAGGCTGCGGCACGCCATCGAGCGGTTGACCCGCTGGAACCCGAATCCGTACGACGGTGAGCCGTTCTACCGGCTCGGGCTCGTGCTGCAGGATCAGAACCGTCCCGAGGAGGCCTACGACTACTTCGCCAAGGCCGCCTGGAACGAGGCGTGGCGCCGCCCGTCCTGGCTGGCGATGGCCCGCATCGACGCCGCGGCAGGCAGGTGGGCCAGCGCGGATGACGTCTCGGCGCGGTTGATTGCCGTCGACCCAGCCAACGCGCAGGCCGCGGCGGTGCGCGCCATAGTGCTGCGGGCCCTGAACCGCGACGACGCGGCCACGGCGGTGCTCGACGCGGCGCGCGCTATCCATCCGATCGACGCGTGGCTCAGCGACCTGCGCGGCGAGGAACTGGCGGTCGATCCCGCGACCCTCATCGACGTTGCCGATGAATACTCCTCGTGCGGGCAGTGGGATGCCGCGCTGCGGGTTCTCGATAGTGCCTGGGAACGCGAGACCACCGCCCCCGTGCCGGGTATGGGCAACCAGGCGCCCCTGATCGCGCTGCGCCGCGCGGATGTGATGGTGCGCGGCGACATCGAGGACGCCGAGCGAGTCCTCGACGAGGCGCTCACCGTCGACCACACCGGCTGCTTCCCCGGGCGCCTGGCCGACGCGCTGCTGCTGGACCGCACCAGGCAGCGCCGCCGCGCCGCGCCGATGCCAGCGGCGCTGATGGGGCATTGGCTCTACGCCGTCGACCGCGGCGATGTCGCGATCAGCCAATGGCTCGACGCGGGCGAGGACGTGGTGTGCCTGCGCAACCGGGGTGTGGCGGCGTTCAACACCCTCGGTGACCCGGATGAGGCGATCCGCTGCTACGACGCGGCCCTCGCGCTGGCCGGGCCCGATGCGAAGCTGGCCTACGAACGCGATCAGCTCGCTAAGGCGACCGGCGAGGCAGTCGCGGCGCGGCTGGAGCGGCTGAGCACGCGCGCCGATCTGGTGGCCCAACGCGACGATCTGAGGCTCGAATACGCCACGCTGCTCACCGCATCGGGCCGCGCTGCCGAGGCGGTGGAGCTGCTGGTCTCCCGGCACTTCCAGCCTTGGGAGGGCGGTGAGGGGGTGGCGCTGGCGGCCTGGGAGCAGGCACATTCGGTGCTGGCCCGGGACGCGCTGGCCGCGGGCGAGGCGGCCGCGGCGGTCGATTTCGCCGCCGCGGCGCTGAAGCCGCCCGTGTCGCTGGGGGAGGACCGCCACCCGCTGGCAAATATCGCCCAGCTCGAACTGGGCCTGGGCGATGCGCTGAGCGCCGCCGGGCGCGAGGAGGAGGCCCGGGCCGCCTGGGAGCGCGCGGCACGTGCCCAGGGAGATTTCGTGGCGATGGCCACGCAGCGGTTCAGCCCACGGTCCTACTCATCGCTGATCGCGATGCAGCGCCTTGGCCGGGCCGATCAGGCGCGCCAGCAGGCCGAGGACATGCTCGTGTGGGCCACAGCCCTGCGCCGGGCCCCCGCCAGCATCGACTACTTCGCTACGTCGCTGCCGTCGCTGCTGCTGTTCCATACCGACATCAAGGCGGCGCAGGACGACACTGCTTTGCTGATCCAGGCCCAGGCCTGCGCGGTCTTGGGCCGCGTCCCCGAAGCTCGCGCCATGGCTGAGGAGGTCCTTGGACACGACCCCTCGCTGTCCGCGGCGCGTGACCTGCTGCGGAGCATCGGCTCCGTCGGCGGGTAATCCGTCCACCACTCTCACTCGACACAAAGGAGTTCTCATGAGAGCAACCTCGAAATTCAGGAAGGTCGCCTCGGTAGCCGTGGCGAGCCTGCTGGCCCTCACCGGTCTCGCTGCCTGCTCGGACGACCCATCGACCTCCAGCTCATCTAATCCTGCGGGGGGCACGGGGGACAAGCTGCGCATCGGCGCCCTCTACCTCGATTCCCAGGGCTACTACGGCGGGGTGCGCAAGGGAGTCCAGGACGCCGCAGAGGCCTCCGGCTTCACCGTCGAAATCGTGGAGAGCACCTCGGCCGGGGACGTGGCCCAGGAGAGCTCGTTCATGAGCTCGTTGATCTCCTCGGGGGTCAGCGCCATCATCATCTCGGCGGTCTCGGCCGATGGATCAGTGGCTGCCGTCAAGCAGGCATACGACGCAGGTATCCCGGTCATCTGCTACAACACCTGCGTCAATGACGAGGCGATGCAGCAATACGTGTACGCCTACATCCTGGGTGATCCGCATGAGTTCGGGCGGCTGGCCGGGGATTACGCGGCCGATTTCTACACCGAACAGGGCATCGAGGATCCGCAGTTCGGCGTGATCAACTGCGAGCAGTACGAGGTGTGCCAGCAGCGTATGGCAGGCTTCACCGAGGGCCTGACCGCCAAGCTGCCCAACGCCGAGATAGTGTCGAATCAGGAAGGCACCGAGGCCGACACCGCCATCTCTGTCGGGGAGCAGACGCTGACCGCCAACCCGGGCATCACCGGCATGTACGGCCAGTCCGGCGGCGCCACCGTCGGCACCTTCAAGGCGGTGGAGAACCGCGACCTGCAGGGCACAGTGTTCGCCTTCGGCTCCGACATGACCACTGATATCGCCACCGCGCTGGCCGAGGGGTCGGTGCTGCAGGCGGTTGTCGACATCTCGGGTATCGAGGTGGGGGAAATGGCCTTCGAACAGGCGAACAACGCGATCCAGGGCACCGAAGCCGCCGAACAGGTGGTGCCCGCCCCGATCACGCTATACACCCCTGACATGGCCCAGGAGTGGCTGGATACCCACCCCGACGGTCTGCCCTGATCCTGATCGATCACCTGAAGGCTGCGGGAGCCGGCCCCCCTCCGGCCCCCGCAGCCCCGGCGAAAGGAACCGGCATGACCAATGACACATTCACCGGCCAGCCCATCGTCTCCGCGGTAGGCATCAGCAAGGCATACCCGGGGGTCCAGGCACTCAGCGAGGTTGACTTCGCGGTTTCCGCCGGGGAAGTGCGTGCCCTGCTGGGTGCCAACGGGGCAGGCAAGTCCACCCTGATCCGGGCGCTGTCCGGGGCCGAACGCCCCGATTCCGGCACCGTGACCATCGCGGGCCGGCAGCTCACTGGCGGGGTGCGGGCGGCCGCCCGGCTGGGCGTGGCCACCTGCTATCAAGAACTCAGCCTGATTCCCCACATGAGCGTGGCCGAGAACATGTTCCTGGGTCACTGGCCCCGCAGCGGCATCGCCATCGACTACCGGCAGATGCAGGACAGGGTCAGCCAGACGTTGGCCTCGCTCGGGCTCACCATCGACCCCGGACGTGAGGTCGCCAGCCTCACTCTCGCGCAGCAACAGATCGTTGAGATCGCCCGCGCGGTGCAGGAAGATCCGAAGCTGCTGATCCTCGACGAGCCCACCAGCGCGCTGGCCGCCAGCGAGGTCGACCTCGTGCTCGACACCGTCAAACGCGTGTCCCAGGCGGGGGTCAGCGTGATCTACGTCAGCCACCGGATGGACGAGATCCGGCAGATCGCTCACTCGGTGACTGTGATGCGTGACGGGCGTTCCATCGAAACCACCGACGTGCAGGGCGCCTCCACCCAGCACATCATCGATGTAATGCTGGGGGAGTCCTCGGCCGAGACCGACTTCGTCTACACCGGCCGCGAGGCCGGCCAGGTGCGGCTGCGGGTCTCCGGGCTGAAAGCCGGCGCCAAGGTCCGCGACGTCAGCCTGGCGGTGCGGTCGGGGGAGGTCCTCGGCCTGGCCGGGGTCCTTGGGTCCGGGCGAAGCGAGGTACTGCGCGCCATCGCCGGGTTCGACAAAGTGAGCGGCGGCACCGTCGAGGTGGAGGGCCGGCAGGTGGCCGGCCAGCCGGCGCTGCCGATCAAGCGTCGCGGGGTGGGCATGACCCCCGAGGACCGCAAGGCCGAGGGCATCATCCAGGATCTGAGTATCGCCGAGAACATGGTGATGTCGGACTACGCCTCGGTCAGCACCTCGGGGGTGCTGAGCCCCCAAAGCATCGACGCAGCGGCCTCCGGGCTGCGGGAACGCCTGTCGATGAAGGCACGCCACCTCGATCATTCGATCGCCACCCTCAGCGGTGGCAACCAGCAAAAGGCAGTCATCGGGCGCTGGCTGCACGCCGACAGCCGGGTGCTGCTGCTCGACGAACCGACCCGCGGCGTCGATGTGCGCTCCAAGGGGCAGATCTACGACATCATCCGCGAGATCGCCGGCCAGGGAGTGGCGGTGGTATTCGTCTCCAGCGAGCTGGAGGAACTCCCGCTGGTGTGCGACCGAGTGCTGGTTCTGCAGGCGGGAACCATCACCCAAGAGTTCACATCGCCCCACTTCACCACAGCAGAACTACTGGCCGCAGCCATGGCCACGTCCAAGGAGGCTTCATGATGTCCAGCCATGCCGCGCCAGCTCGGCCGAGGCGATCACCTATCATCCGGACCTGGGACCGGCTGATTCACAGCTCGACCGGGCTCAACATCATCGGCCTCGTGGTGGCGATCATCGTGATGTATGTGATCTTGAGCCTGACCGCGACGGGGTTCACCAGCACCGCCAACCAGATGGGCCTGCTGCGTGATGCCGCGATGATCGGCGTGGTCGCCACCGGGATGACGCTGGTGATCATCGCCGGTGAGATCGACGTGTCCATCGGCCCGGCGGTGGCGTTCGCGTCGGTGCTGTTCGCCAAGGCCCTCACGCAGTGGAATCTGCCGATGGTCCTGGCGATCCTGGTCACCCTGGTGCTGGGCGCGGGCTGGGGCGCCGTGGTGGGAGTGTTACGGGCCAAGGCGGGGGTGCCAAGCTTCATCGGCACACTCGGCCTGTGGAACATGCTGGGCGGGCTGGCCTTGTTCACCACAGCCGCGCTGCCGGTGCCGATCCCCATCTCCGACCCCGCCGTCGAGCTGATGTCCGGCACCATCGTGGGGATTCCGACCCCGGCCTGGGTAATGATCCTCGGGTTCGCGATCTTCGGTTTCATAGCCACGCGCACTGCCTACGGGCGCTCGGTCTACGCCGTGGGCGGTAACGCGCCCGCCGCCGCGCTGGCCGGGATCAATGTGGTGCGGGTGCGGATCACCATCTTCATCACCACCGGTGTGCTCTCGGCGGTCAGCGGCATCCTGCTGGCGGCCCGGCTCGGTTCGGGCAACGGCGGCGCTGCCCAGGGGCTCGAGTTCGACATCATCGCCGCCGTCGTGGTGGGCGGCACCGCCATGATGGGCGGCCGGGGCAGCATGCTGGGCACATTCCTCGGCGTGATCTTCATCACCCTGCTGGGCAACGGCCTGGTCCTGCTCGGGGTCAATTCGTTCCTGCAGCAGGTGGTCAGCGGCGCGATCATCGTCCTGGCCGTGCTGGTCAACGTGTTGATCTCCCGACGCCGCGGCTAGGGAAGGGCCCGATTCACTTCAGAAAGGACACAACAATGACCGACACTATGCGCGGCGTCTTCCTGCCCGGCGACTCCACGGCGCAGGTGCGCCAGTATCCGATCCCGACCCCGGGGCCCGGTCAGCTGGTGATCAAAATGGGTGCCTCGGGGATCTGCGGATCCGATCTGGGCTACATCTACCACGAGTACAAAACCCACAAGGGCCTCGACGGTAAGCCAGCCTATCGGGGAGTCATCGCGGGGCACGAGCCGAGCGGCCGCGTGGTCGCCGCCGGTGATGGTTGCGTGCGGTTCACCGAGGGGGACCGGGTCATCGTCTACCACATCGTCGGCTGCGGTAGGTGTCCGAATTGCCGCGCGGGCTACTTCATCAGCTGCACCGATCCGACGCGGCGCGAGGCCTACGGCTGGCAGCGCGACGGCGGCCACGCCGATTACGTCCTGGTGGACGAGTCGACGTGTATCCCGCTGCCCGAGCCGCTGACCTACGTGGATGGCGCCCTGATCGCCTGCGGCTTCGGCACCGCCTATGAGGGGCTGCGCCGCACCGGCATCAAGGGCGGCGAGGACCTGCTCGTGGTGGGAATGGGGCCGGTGGGCATGGCCGCGGCCACCATCGGCCGCCTGCTGGGGGCGCGCCGGATCATCGGCGTCGACCGCGGCGCCGAGCGCATAGGTTTCGTGGAGCGCTCCGGCCTGGTCGATGAGATAGTCCTAGCCGATCAGAACGCCGTCGAGGCTGTGCTGGAGGCCACCGCGGGCCTCGGCTGCGCCGTGACGGTGGACTGTTCCGGCAGCCAGCCGGGCCGCTCGACAGCGTTGGAGGCTGCCGCGGAGTGGGGGCGGGTCTCGCTGCTGGGGGAGGGCGGCCGTCTCGAGACGGAGGTCTCCGACATCATGCTGCACAAGCAGCTGACCGTGTTCGCGTCCTGGGTGACCTCGCTGCAGGGACTGGAGCGGCTCACCCACATGCTCCAGTCCGAGACTGTGCATCCGGGCCAGGTGGTCAGCGACACGTTCTCGCTGGCCGAGGCTGACGCCGCCTACCGGTTGGCCGCCGGCGGGGCGGCGGGCAAGGTGGTCCTGGTGCCCGACGAGGCGCCGTGAGTAGCGCCGACGCCCTGCTGGTCCACGACAACCGACGGCTGCGGCTGACGTTTTGGCCGGGTTGCGGCGGGCGTCTGATCGGCATCGAGATCGACGGTGTCCAGCTGTTGTGGCGCAATCCCGACTACATCTCGGCCGAGGGAACCCTCGTCGCGCCGAAGGCGACGTGGCGGCCGCTGGATGGCACCATGGGGTCCTGGGCCAACGTCGGCGGCAGCAAAACCTGGCCGGCCCCGCAGGGCTGGGACGGTCCGGGACAGTGGCCCGGGCCACCCGACGGGGTGCTGGATTCCGGCGAGTGGGAGCTCGACCAGGCAGCCGCCGATGGCATCACCACCCTCACGCTTATCAGCCCGCCGGATCCGCGCAGCGGGTTGCAGATCACCCGCGTGTTCCGGATTCCCGACGGCGGGACCGGTTTCGCCCAGGACATCAGCTTCGTCAATGTCGGCCACGCGCCGGTGCGGTGGTCGATCTGGGAGGTGTGCCAGGCCGACACGGAGACCGGCGGGGATGTGGTGGTGACGGTGGCCGATTCGCAACCGCCGACGGTGATGCTGGACGTGGTGGGCCAGATGCCCACCGGATGGCCCGAGCCGGGCGCCCGGCGGGTTCCGATCATCGACGTGGTCGGCAAGCTCGGCTTCAGCAACGCTTCCGGGTCGGTGTGCTTGACCCGCCGCGACGGGGCGCAGATCACCATTCGTTTCGAGCCCGTCGAGGGCGCCGAATACCCCGATGGCGGTGCGCGGGTCGAGCTGTGGAATCAGTACCCGATCCCGGCGCCGTTGGAGGAATACGGCGGTCTACACCCGAGCGCCCGGCTGATCGAGCTGGAGGTGCTCGGGCCGCTGGTCACACTGCAGCCAGGGCAGCGCACCTGCCTGCACCTGGACTGGGCGATCACTGCTCCCCGGGGCTGAGCGGGGGCCCAGGTTCACCCGGATGGCACGCCGGGGCCCAGCTGCTCGGCAGTCCCCCCGCCGCCGATGGTGAAGCCACCCCCACGCGGTGCGTCGGGTTCGTCGGGTGGTGGGAGCTGCGTCCTGGGCTGGTGGACCTGGGGCACGTAGGGTGCGAGTATGAGCAACCGGAAGCCGCCAGAGGGTGGCGACCTGAAGGCGACGAGGAATCCGGCCTCCGGCACCGTCCAGGACCTGGACCTTGAGCTCGACATCGTCACGGCGCTTGAGCAGCCCGGCCCGCTGGGCCTGCTGACCTACGCCAGCACAATGATCGCCGGTGTCGATCAGGTGCACGATCCCGGGCCGTTCGGCCCTCCGCCCGATGCTGACCTGCCCTCGCTGGACGAACTGATCACAATGTTCCGGGAGACGGCGCTGCCCGCGACCGACGCGCTGCTGCTGGTGCTGGCCCGATTGGGCGGCGATGAGCTGCTGCGCCGGCGCGTGGCACACGAGGTTGCCGCCCGGGGACGGAGCTTCCCGGACTGGATGGATCGGCTGAGCGAGATCCACCCGCGCCGCGCCGTGCTGATCAGCCACGTGTTGGGCGATGGGGACAACATCCTGATCGACGTCGACATGCCAGGCACCGTCCTGACAGTGCTGCTTTTCGTCGACCACAACGAGGGCTCGGCGGCCGCCGACGGGCTCGCCATCGACGAACCCATCGACGACGTCCTTCGACGCATGCGCTCGCTGACCAAGCGCGGGGACGCCGAGCTGATCGTCGGGGATATCTCGCTGGCCGATGCTCGGGCCAAGATCGAGGACGCGATCGTGAAGGGGGAGAACATCTTCCCCGCCTTCGAGACCGAGACCTGGCCGGCGCTGCGGGCGATGGTCGAGTGGCTGGCGGCGATGATGCCCGCCGGGGGCGTCGGCTATCAGATGGCCGAGGTCGAGATCGACGACGTCCAGGAGCAGGTCGCCGCGTTCGCCGCCTCCACTCACGGCCGCGGCCTGGGCCACGCCGAGGACTCCGACATCGCCGAAACACTCTTGTGGCTGGCGGCCAACTACTTCGGCGGCGACATGCTGCGCTGGTCTCCCGCCACTGCCGAGCTCACGCTCAGCGAGCTGATTCCCCGCAAGATCCACGCCGACCGGGCCTACCTGCAACGCATGCCCGAGGTGCTGCGTCGCCTGGTTGCCTACGCGCATCAGCAGCGAGGCATCCCCCAGGAACTGACCCGAGAGACCCTGGCCGCTATCGAGCGTGCCGAGCCCGAATACCTCAGCGGCATCACCCGGCCGCAGCGTCTCGGGTGGGCAACGCTGCTGGCCGATCCCGGTGAGGACTGGGCCGAGGATGGGCTGGCAACGGGAGTCACCGGCGGGTGGGAGGCTGCTGTCGGCGGCCCACAGGCGATGGCGGGGCTCAGCACCGATCCGTTGCCCGAGGAGCCCCTCCACCTGGATCGGGTCCCGGCCGATGTTCAGGCCCGGGTCCGTGGCATCGCCGAGCTGCTCGATCCGGCCGCCGAGGAGTTGTTCACCCTGGAGCTGCGCACCGCCGCACGGCGGATCCTCACCCGGGTGGCCGAGGCGGATCCGGCGATCCTGCGCCGCAAGTCGAGCGATGCCGGTGCCGCCGCGGCGGTGCTGTGGATCGCGGCCACCATCAATTGGATGTTTGAGGGCCACCGGGGCGGAGCCAGCGTTGGCCGGCTTCAGGAGTACCTCGGTGTTGCCTCGCATCCCTCGCGGCGAGCGCAACCGATGCTGCGGGCGCTGGGTGTGGCGGATCCGGCTGCCTGGATGCGGATGCTGGGCGAGCCGCAGTGGCTGGTCTCGGATCATCGCCGCCTGTTGCGGGCCCGGTGGCAGACCGCCACCCGGGACACCTGAGGCAGTTTCCTCGTCGCCCTCGGCCCCCTGCACCAGTTCTGCACGTCCAACCATGGATGGTGAACGAACGTGCACCGATTCCCGATTAGGCCTTCTCGCGCTGCGGTTTCGGTGTCACAACATTACTGTTGGCGCACAGCAACGAGGTGCCAAGGAGGGTGATCTCAGGTGCGCACGATTGAAGCAGATGTCGTCGTCATAGGCGGCGGGTCCACGGGTGCGGGTGTGGTGCGCGACGCGGCGATGCGCGGCTACCGCGCTGTCCTGGTGGACCGCTCGGACCTGGCCCAAGGCACCACCGGACGCTTCCACGGCCTGCTGCACTCCGGGGGACGCTATGTCGTGTCAGATCCCGGCTCGGCCACCGAATGCGCCGAGGAGAACGCGATACTGTCCCGGATCCAGGCACCGGCCATCGAGCGCACCGGCGGCTTCTTCGTGGCCGTGCCGGGCGACGATCCGGACTACGGCGACAAGTTCCTCGCCGGGGCCGCCGCCACCAAGGTCCCGGCCCGAGACATCCCCGTGGCTGAGGCCCTCACACGCGAGCCACGGCTCAACCCGGGGATCTTCCGCGCCATCGAGGTCGAGGACGGCTCGGTCGACGGGTGGCAGCTGGTGTGGGGCGCGGTGAACTCGGCCCGCCACTACGGCGCCCAGGTGCTGACCTACCACCCGGTCACCAAGATCGACACCTCCGGCGGCCAGGTCACCAGTGTCCACTGCTGGGATCAACGCGGCGAGCAAGAGGTCGTCATCGAATGCAGGTTCGCGCTCAACTGCGCCGGGCCCTGGGCCGGGCAGATCTCCGAGATGACGAATCTGCCCCCGGTGCCGGTCGTGCCCGGCCGCGGGATCATGGTCGCGATGAACCACCGCCTGGTCAACACAGTGATCAACCGGCTGATCTATCCCGCCGACGGTGACATCCTGGTCCCGATCCACACGGTCAGCGTCATCGGCACCACAGACGTCAAGGAGGCCGACCCCGATCACCTGCCGATCCCGCACGCCGAGGTGCAGCTCATGCTCGACGCCGGTGAAAAGCTGGTCCCCGGGTTCCGCAACTCCCGTGCTGTCCACGCCTGGTCCGGTTCCCGCCCGCTGGTCAAGGACGACCGCGTCGCCGCCAGCGACACCCGCCACATGAGCCGCGGCATGGCAGTGGTCGATCACCTCCACCGCGACGGCGTCCACGGCCTGCTGACCATCGGCGGCGGCAAACTCACCACCTACCGGCTCATGGCTGAGCACATCGTGGATGCCATGTGCGAGCAGCTGGGAGACCGCAGGCCGTGCCGGACCGCCGACGAGGAGATCCCTTACGACGACGGCCCCGCCAAGCACTACGTGGTCACTCACCGCCTGAAGGACCGGGAGGCCGACCGGCTCGAAGATCAGATCGTGTGCGAGTGCGAACTCATGACCAAGCAGATGTTCACCGAGTTGCTGCAGCAACAACCCGAGTCCACTCTGGACGACCTGCGCCGCCAGCTGCGGCTGGGTATGGGCCCCTGCCAGGGTGGTTTCTGCTCGATGCGCGCCGCGGGCATCGCCCACGATGAGGGAGTCGTCGACACCGAGCGCGCCACCGGATTGCTGCGGCTGTTCCTCACCAACCGCTGGATCGGGCTGTGGAGCATCCTCTACGGAGACCAGGTCCGGCAAACCGCGCTGGACAACTGGATCTACCAAGGCACCCTCGATATTGAGCACCTACCCGTGGCAGCCCAGGAGGTCCTGCGATGAGCAGCACGGATCTCTACTCGCCGCTTCGCGGCGGCCCCACCGCAGTTGGAGGCGTGTCATTGCGCGGTGATGGCGCACTCGGCCTGGGAGGTCGCTCATGAGCCGGGTCATCGTCGTCGGAGCCGGGCTGGCCGGGTTGACCGCGGCGTTACGCTCCCGCCGGGCCGGGGCCGAGGTCACCCTGATCAACAAGGGCCTGGGTGGCCTTCAGCTCGGGCAGGGCAGCATCGACATCCTGGGCTACTGCCCCGAGCGGGTGATCCGCCCCCTCGACTCGCTGCCCGAATACGTGCGGGCCCACCCGGAGCATCCGTACGCGCTGCTGGCCGACGGCGTGGCCGAAGCCTGCGGATTCCTCGCCGAAATTACCGGTGCGCACCTGCTGGCGGGCGACGGGCGCACCAACTTCCAGCTCCCCACCGCCGTCGGCGCGATCCGGCCCACAGCTTTCGCGCCGCCCAGCCTCGCCGCCGCCGACGTCGCCGACGGGCAGCGTCTGGTTGTCGTCGGGTTACGGCGGCTCAAGGACTTCCAGCCCACACTCGTGGCCGGCAACCTCGCCCGGTCCACCCTCGCCGACCTCGACGCCCGCGCCGTGTGGATCGACGTCGAGGCCCGTGCCGGCGAACACGACTCCAGCGCCTTGACCTATGCCCGCTGCTTCGACACCCCCGAGGGCTTCGACGCCCTCGCCCGGGCCCTGGACGGGATCGCCGGGCCGGACGAGACGCTGCTACTGCCCGCCTGCCTCGGCCTGGACGACCTCCAGGTGGCCGAGAAACTCGCCGCCAGAATCGGCCGGCCTGTCGCCGAGGTCGCGCTGCAACCACCCAGCGTGCCCGGGATGCGCCTCAACCGGGCACTCACCTCGGCAGTCAAGGCGGCAGGGGTGCGGATCCTCAACGGCTCCGAGGTCACCGGCGGCACCTTCGACGCCCGGCGCATCACCGGCGTCGTGGTCCACACAGCAGGCCGTGCCCGCGGCATCGCCGCCGACAGTGTCATCCTCGCCCCGGGCGGCTTCGAATCCGGTGCCCTGGCCGTCGACTCGCACCTGCAGATCACCGAACGGGCCCTCGGGCTGCCGCTGACCGCCAGCGATGCCCACGGTCTCATCGACGAGGACTTCTGGGGCAGCGATCAGGCGCTGTTCAGCGTCGGTGTCGCGGTGGATGCCCGGATGCGTCCGGTGGCAAGAACCCTCGACCCGCACTCAGCCGAAGCGGGGCAGCTGGCCGAGGGGGCCGGAATCGTCTACGAGGGGCTCTTCCTCGCCGGGGGAATCATCGCCGGAGCCAACCGGTGGCGGGAGAAGTCCGGCGACGGGATCGCCGTCGCGAGCGCTGTGCGAGCCGCCGATTCAGCCGTGGAGGTCATGTCATGAGCCCAGCAAACCCGTGGGAGGTGCTGGGCGAAGAGATCCAGCGCGCGACCCTCGATCATTGCGTCAAGTGCACCATCTGCGAGACTGCCTGCCCCGTTGCCGCGGTGACCCCGCTGTTCCCCGGGCCCAAGTTCGTCGGCCCACAGGGCGAGCGGTTCCGCGACGCTGAATCGGTGGATCACTCGTTGGACTACTGCTCCAGCTGCGGCGCCTGCACCCTGGCCTGCCCCCAAGGGGTTCACATCGCCGAGCTCAACACAATCAACCGGGCCACCATGAAACGCCAACACGGCACCCCGCTGCGCGATCAGCTGATCAGCCGCACCACGATCATGGGGGCCGCGATGACCCCCGTCGCGCCCGTGGCCAACGCTGTGCTCGGGTTCAAACCCGCCCGCTGGCTCATGGAACACGTCGTGGGCGTCGACCGCAACGCGCCCATGCCTACTGCCCGCAGCCAGACCGTGTCCGGGTGGCTCAAGAAGCGCACCCGCACCGCCCTGCCGCCCACCCGCGGGCCGATAGTGTTCTTCCACGGCTGCGCCGGCGGCTACTTCGAGGTCGAAACGTCCAAGCAGACCATTGAGGTGCTGGAACATCTCGGCTACGAGGTGCTGGTGCCCACCCAGGGCTGCTGCGGCCTGGCCCAGCAGTCGAACGGACTGTTCGAGGCCGCCACCAGGTCGGTGACCACTCTCGTTGAGCAGCTCTCTTCGGCTGGGAACCAGCTGACTATTGTCGGCTCGTCCGGCTCCTGCGTGGGGATGCTCAAACATGAGGCGCACGAGATCCTCGGCGTCGACGACGCCGCCCTGGCCGGGGTCAGCTCCCGGATCCGGGAAACCAGCGAGTTCCTGATGGAACTGGTGGAGGCCGGCCACTTCCCGCTCGACGAGCTGACCAGGATCGACGAGACAATCCCCTACCACCAGCCCTGCCAGGTCAAGAGCCAGGCGATGGGGATGCCTGCGATGGACCTGATGAACCTGATCCCCGGCGTCACAGTCCAGGAATCGGGGGTCGCCTGCTGCGGCATCGCCGGCACCTACGGGTTGAAGAAGGAGAAGTTCGAGATCGCCCAAGCCGTCGGCAAGCCACTTTTTGACATGGTTACCGCCACCAACGATCACATCGCCACCTGTGACACCGAGACCTGCCGCTGGCAGATCGAGAAGGCCACCGGCGTCGAGACTGTGCACCCGATCACGCTGATCCACCGCTCACTCGGCCTGGCCCAAGGCTGAACCGGCGGGACCGGCCGAGTGAGCACCGGCCCGGGCCCGCTGGCCGGCGCCGATGACCGGCCGAGCAGACCCGGGCCCCCGGGCTCAGAAGATCCGATTGACTATTGAGGCGGGGGCTTCCAGCAATTCCTCGATCTCCTCGTCAAGCTTGACCAGAGTGATCGACGCGCCGGCCATCTCCAGGCTGGTGCAGTATTCCCCGACGTAGCTGCGGGCAACCGTGATGCCCTGGGCCTGCAGCTTCTTCGCCGCGATCCCGAACAGCAGGTACAGCTCGCTGATCGGGGTGCCGCCGAGGCCGTTGACCATCAACGCCACCCGGTCACCCGAGCCGAACGGCAGGTCGGGCACTATTGCGTTGAGCAGCTCCTCGACTATCTCGTCGGCGCTGACCAGCGGCGCGCGACGACGGCCCGGCTCGCCGTGGATGCCGACGCCGACCTCCATCTCGGTCTCGCCCAGCTCGAACAGCGGGCTTCCCTTGGCCGGCGGGGTGCATGCCGTCAGCGCGATGCCCATGCTGCGGGTCACCGAGTTGATCTTCTCACCCAC
Organism: Arachnia sp.; assembly: GCA_047972985.1. Classification (GTDB taxonomy): domain Bacteria; phylum Actinomycetota; class Actinomycetes; order Propionibacteriales; family Propionibacteriaceae; genus Arachnia. Next base: position 12,146 of record JBKEBG010000160.1, on the reverse strand, counting down.
CCGGTACACATCATCCAGATCGGCGCCCTGGGCAGCTTTGGCGCCGACGCCCTTGATGACGAAGAAGTTCCCGGCCACGCCGCGGCGGCCGACGGTGTAGGTGGAGTCCTGTACCGCGACGTCGTCGTTGATGAACAGGGTCTTGACGTTGATGCCTTCGGCGTCGGCGAGCTCGGCGGCCATATCGAAGGCCATCCGATCCCCGGTGTAGTTGTTGACCAGCAGCAGCACGCCCTTATCGGAGGCGACGCGTTTGGCGGTCTCGAAAACGTAATCGGCCGGTGGTGCTGCGAACACGTCGCCGGGGCAGGCGGCGTCGAGCATGCCGGGGCCTACCACCATGACGTGGGCCGGTTCGTGACCGGAGCCGGAGCCCTGCACGATGCTGACCCTGTCATTGCTCGGGGCATCCGCGCGCATGATCAGGTTGTATTCGGGCACGTAGACGATGCTGTCGGGATTTGCCAGGGCGATGCCCTCCAGCATCTCTGGCACGAATTGCTGAGGATCGTTGACGAACTTCTTCATGACTCCCCTTTGAGTGTGTGATGTGGGTGGGTGGGGGCTATTCGGGCCAGTCGGCGGCGATGGCCTCGGCGAGTACCGCGACGGCGGTGGCGCCCGCATCGACCGAACCGATCGAGCGTTCGCCGGTATAGGAGGCGCGGCCCCGGCGGGCCTGCAACGAGGCGGTGGCGTCGGCGGCCTCGCGGGCGCTGCGGGCCACCGCCGCGGCGATGGTGGCGGCCGAGGCGCCGGTGGTGAGCTGCGACTCCAGCGTGTCGATGGCCGGCACCAGAGCATCCAGCAGAGTCTTGTCACCGAGTTCGGCCTGGCCGCGGGCCTGAATCCCGGTCACGGCGGCGCGCAGCGCCCGCACCAGATCGGCGCCGTCGAAGGTGTCGCTTCCCTTGAGCTGGGCCCCGGCCCGCAGGAAAGCGGTGCCCCAGATCGGGCCCGAGGTGCCGCCGATCCGGCTCGACAGTGTGGTGGCGACCTTTTGCAGGAACACTCCCGGGTCGCTGCGGTCGAATGATTCCCACTGGTCCAGGATGATCTCGAAGCCGCGGGCCAGCGAGTAGCCGAAGTCGCCGTCGCCGACCACGGCATCGAGCTCGCCGAAATAGGTCTCCTTGGCGACGACTGTCTCGGCGATACGGCGCACGGCGAACTCGACGTCGGTGAGGTGTCCGCTCATGGGGTGGTCTCCTTCGCGATGAGGGCGGTGAGGTCGTCGAGGGTGACGACGTCGCCGGGAACTATCCCGGCGGGGGCATCGATGACCGTGGCCGGTGCACCGGGATCGCCGAGGTCGGTGAGGATCAGCCCGGCCCCGGTGAAGTCGTCATCGGCGGTGAAAGTGCTCACCGTGACGAGCGTGGTGAGCCCGGCGGCCACCGCAGCGGCCACCCCGATCCCGGAATCCTCCACCACCACGCACTCGGCCGGGTCAAGACCCACATCGGCCAGGACCGTGAGGTAGATGTCCGGGGCTGGTTTCTTCGCCGCGACGATATCCCCGGCGAACACTCTCACCTGCGAATAGCTGGCATCGCCGACGGCGTGGCGCAGCACCGCGCGCACGCTCGGCTCGGCCGAGGTGGAGGCCACCGCTACGCTCCATCCCGCGGCGAGGGCGTCGGCGACCAGCCGATGGATACCGGGGCGTGCCGGTAGCAGCCCGGCCGCGACCCGATCGGTGAAGTGCCTGGTCTTGGCCTGGTGCAGCTGTTTGATCCAGGTGGTGCGTTCCTCGGCGCTGTGCAGGCCGATCGTGGTGTCCAGGGCCGGGGTGAGCACCGAGGCGATGCGTTCCTTCCCGCCGCCGATGGTGACCTTCTCGGCGTACTCGTCCTCGCTCCACGAGATCGGCACCCCGGCCTCGGCGAAGGCAGCGTTGAAGGCAGGCAGGTGGCCGTCTCGTTCGGTGTCGGCCAGGACCCCGTCGCAGTCGAAGATCACCGCAGGCATGTCAGGCCTTCCCCGCGCTGCCGAAGACCTCGGCGTAGCCGCGGGTAAGATCCCGCACCGCCTGGCCGACATGGGCGAACAGCGACGGCGGGTCCCACGTGTCGGCTGCCTTCGCGGTCTCCAGATAGGCCAGGCTGGATTGCATGAAGCATTCCTTCAGGGCTGTGGAGATGTTGACCTTCGCGCAGCCGCGGGCGATCAGGTCGCGGAACTGGTCGTCGCTGAGCCCGGAACCGCCATGCAGCGCCATCGGGATCGGATGCGCGGCGACCAGGTCGCTGACGCGCTGGAAGTCGAGCTTCGGGGTGCGGGAGTAGCGGCCGTGCGCGTTGCCGATGGCGGGGGCGAACACGTCCACGCCCGTGACCTCAAGGTAACCGAGAGTGACGTCGCTGGTCTGCTGCACCGATTCGTCGTCGGAGCCGATCCCGTCCTCCTGACCGGTGATCGATTCGATCTCGCCCTCGACGTCGGCGTCGAAGCGGCGGGCCTCGGCCACCACCTCCACTGTCTGGCGCTGGTTCTCCTCGACGGGCAGCTCTGAGGCGTCAAAAAGTACCGAGTTCCAGCCCTCGGCCAGGCACTCCGAAATCACCTGCCGGTCCGGGCAGTGATCCAGGTGCAAACACACCGGCACCTCGATCCCGCGGGTCATCGCCTGCCAGGTGGCGAACAGCACATGCGTCCCGACGGATTTCACAGTCTTGACCGAGGTCTGCACGATGATCGGGGAGCCCACCTCCACCGCTGCGGCCAACACGTTTTCCATCGTGATGTCGTTGAATATGTTGATCGCGGGCACGCCGTAGCGCTGCTCGAACGCGGGGGCCAGGATGGTGGAAAGTTTCGTGACTGCCACGACGCCTCTCTCGGATTCGGGAACTGTGGCCTCAGGCTACGAAGCCCGGCGGCGTCAGCTGAATAGGGGATGACCCTGCCCTGGTGTGGGGGCAGGGGTGGGGGATCGGGGCTACGCCATCACCGCCAGAGCGTCACTGTCGACACCACCCACGTCGTCGTCACCGAAGCCTCGACCAGGGAGAACCTGTAAGTCGCCATGACTCGGGGCCGCGAGCACAACCACGCCCACGTCATCACCCATGATGCGGACGACAACCACGGCACACCTCACGGACAGGAAGTTCCGACCGCGAAGGAGGTGCTGACCGGTGTGATCGGCAACGTCGGTGCCGAGCAATCAGCGACGCAGATGATCAGGGTCGAGCAGGAGACCCGGGGAGGTATCCGCCAGCTCGCAGCCGAGCTCGACACCCCCGCTGCCGCTACGCAGCGCGACCGCTGGGTACGCCTGCTCACCACTTGTGGGCTGACCGATGAGCAGCGGGACGATGTGCTCACCTCGGATGCCTATGGCACGTTCGCTGCCGAACTCCGGCGAGCCGAGGCCAACGGCCACGACGTCGAGCGCATCCTTCCGGTTGCGGCCGCCCGGCACAGCGTTGGCGACCCGGATGATGTGGCCGCCGTGCTGCGGCACCGCCTCCGGCTCGCCACCGCCGGTCCGCGATCAGGACCTGTCCGACGTGCGCGGACCGGAAGCGCAGCGCCGGCGGAGCGCCGTTCTTCGGCTGGAGCCGGGACTTGGCCTGCAGGTTCTCGCCATTAGCGTCGCTGGTTAGCGCTAGTGTCACCCTTGCCAGCCGCGTCCGGCGCGGGCAACTGAAGGCCACGGAGGAGTAAGGGCCGACTGTTTGACCCCGGTGTGACGCACATCGAACGGGAGTCAGCATGGCTTTGCCCAAGATCGTGAGTCTTTTCTCCGGCGCTGGGGGCTTGGACCTCGGCTTCAAGAAGTCCGGCTTCCCCCTGACGTTCGCTGTCGACCTGTCACCCGCGGCCATCCAAACGCACAAGAGGAATTTCAAGGAAGCGACGTCGGTTGCGGCGGACCTCGAGGACCTCGGCCCGGATGGCGTCATGGCCTACCTGGAGAACCTCCTGGAGCCGGGAGAGTCAATAGGAGTGATTGGCGGGCCACCGTGTCAGGGCTTCTCTAGGGCCAATACGGCCTCGGAGGCGAACGATCCGCGAAACCGGCTCCCCTTGCTCTACCTCCAAATCGTTGAGGCGCTCCAGGGAAAGTACAAGGTCGAGTTCGTCCTGTTTGAGAACGTCCTGGGCATCCGCGATGCGAAACACTCAAAGACCTTCCGTGGCATTCTCGCCAAGTTCAAGGAACTTGGATTGACGCCTGACGTGAACGAATACTCAGCACTTGACTATGGCGTCGCCCAGGCCCGGAATCGCGTCATCATCTCTGGTTTCCGGGAGGAGGCGATAGCTCACGACTTCATGCCGGAGAAGATTGCGGCAAGCGGACTCACCGTTAGATCTGTCATCGGTGATCTACCCGAGCCCGCGTTCTTCGCCCGCGATCTTGAGAAGTCGTCCATTCCGCACCACGAGAACCACTGGACGATGCGACCAGTGTCTAAGCGCTTCTCTCGCTCGGGTGGAGCAGATCGCTCGGGGCGCAGTTTCCGGCGACTGGAGTGGGATAGGCCGAGTCCCACGGTGGCTTACGGCCACCGTGAGATCCATGTGCATCCCGAGGGCCGTCGACGCATCAGCATCTTCGAGGCGATGCTCCTGCAAGGATTCCCGGACGACTTCGTGTTGGAGGGGACCCTCTCGTCCCAGGTCGAGCAGGTCTCGAATGCGGTTCCGCCGCCACTTGCCCAGTCGCTCGCGACGGCGATCAAGGCTGCGTTGCTCAAGGCAGACCGCGAGTCGGCGGCCGACGAGGCGATCAGCGCTTAAGATCCGAACGAAGTGATCGCGGCGAACCTTGACCGATCGGTTGCGTGCCTGGGCTTCGTCTGGGCGGCGCATTCGGTGCAGACGACGGCCATTGTTGGCACGGCCAAATAGGTGGCGATGCGTTGGTTTCAGCCGAATGTGTCGGACCTGCGCATTAGAGTTGAATCCGTTGCGGAGCAAGCCGCGACTTACGGGGGAGGGAGCGGTGTGGCTGAGCCTACTGCGAGTTCTCCGCGCACGCTCCTGGGCCTTGCAGATACACCAACTGATCCGCTGATCGCCGGCGCATGGGTCGGCGCCTTCGTTAAGCTCGGATCGCTACTTCGCCGGTATCTCCCGAAGCTCGACGAGCGACAGCTGGTGCTGGCTGTTTCTGTCCCTCGCCGAGATTACGTCGCTGCTCTCATCGGCTCTGGCTGGATGCTTTCGTGCCCTGCTCCCGTGCTTGAGGAGCCCATCGCTGTGTTCGAGGCATCGGACCGATCAACGTACCTGCGGGCCGTGACTGACAGGCTGATAGTCACGGGACAGTTCACTAAACTGGAGCCGCACTCAAGTGGGCCTCGGGTTCTTACCGGCGGCAAGCGCTTGCCGGTCGATCGCTACCTGGCGGTGACCGTCCTTGATTGCAATTGCGAGTCCACTGTTGATTACGTGCCTAGCGGTGGCTACTTGGCTGAGCTAACCGGCGCTTCGGCCTCGTGGCTGGAGCGGCTCGCCGCGCCGCCGATGGATCTTGCCCTCGTCGGTACGAGCAAATGGCTTCGTGAGGACCTGGCGGCACTGGTTGGGGACGGGGTCTCCGAAGGCGCATCTGGGACGGCGATGCACACGTTCGTCTTGCCGTTCGAGTCCCGGGCCGCGACGTGGTCGACCCCAATCATCTCGTCTGCGCGACTCGGTGAAGGGGAGGCGCTGCCCGAGTCGTGCGCTATGGCGATCCTGGATCGCTACGGAGCGATCAAGTACTTGAACGACATCACCACACCGATTGTCGTTTGCCTCGTCGATCGTTCAGTGGCTGACGAGTCGGCGGCAGAAACGATCATTGAGGCACGTCACAACAACAGCCAACCGGTTTCGATCGTCGAAGACCTCGACTGGCGTCCACCGGCGGCTGTCGAGGCGCTGGCTTTCACGGTGGCTCCATGAGTAGGGCACACGATGTCGCTCGGCGATACGAGGCCGCGCGTTCACTGATGAGCGAGGGCGTGTCGGTTTTCGCCGTCGGCGACCTTGTGGGGCTCAGTTGAACGCGGCTATCCGCCGCACGCTGTTCGTGCTTGGAGAGGAACGAAGCGAAGTCTGGAACGGCGTCCTCCAGGCTGCCAACGCGCTGCGTTGGCGCAGGATGACCCAGCCTCAACCGAGGCAGTTCCAGACGCAGCAGCCGCTGATCGATTGCATCGTTCGGCAGGCGAAGCGTGTGCGGAACTTGGTGAGCGACGGCGCGCTGCTTGACCTGATTGCGGAGGCGGCGGTTGCCGTCGGCGAGACCGATTCGCCGGCCGGTGCCGTCCTGTTCCAATCGATCGAGGAGGTCGGCGCAGACGGCTGTGTCGTCGTCGCAAGCAAGGGGGCCGCTCGCGCCGGTCTCGCGTCGTGGCTCGATGGGATTGGCGCCACGGTGTTGGTGCCGAGCGAACTCGACACCGTGGCTCCGACGGTCGAAACCAGTTACGTGGTCGCACCGCCGAGCTTTGTGCCCTCGTCCGTTGTGACTGCGCCGATGACCCCCGAAGTCACGTTCGTGATGCCCGCGTGGTTCGGCAACCGCTCGCTGCCGTCATCAGCCTTTGGAGGCCACGCCGAGGGTCAGATCGTCATCAAGTCGACCGTGCACGCAATTGGCGACACTACGGAGCCTGAGACCGCCGTCGCTGAGGACGAGGAAGTGGCCGACGTCTACTTCCCGCAGCCTGTCTGGGGCACGCGCTCATCCGGTGAGCGAGAGCCGACGAGCGACGAGGTGGAGGCCTGCAAGGTTCTCCTCGCAGGCGGCCTGGGCTTGTGGCTCGACGATGGCGATCGGATCCGTTCGCTGGATCCGAAGCAGCCCGAGGGTGCCCGCGTTGGGTACGAGGCGGTGACGTGCATCGTTCCGGGTACCTATCTTGTACTGCGCCAAGGGTGAGACCGAACGCGGTGCGATGTACAACCAGGCGGTTATCGCGCTGGGGGCACGAGCGTCCGGCATCCGCGCCACACAGGCGCGATGGAAGGCACGGCTCGACGAGCGCCTCCAGCTCATCGGCTCTCGCAGGGCGATGACCGAGCTTGAGCGTCTCGGGGTACGTTCGAGCGGCCAAGTGCGCGCCTGGGCCGATCCGCGGCTGATCTGTCCCCAGCGGGATGCCGACTTTGCGTTGCTCCTGGATTGGATTGGCGAGCCGTCGCAGCCCACCTACGGCAACGCGATCACGCTCCGCCGGGCCGTCTACAAGGCCAGCGCTGATCTCCGGAAGGAACTGGAATCAGCCGTCGGCCGCGCTAACCTCCGGGCACTTGAACGCGACGGAATTCTGCACCTGGACCTTCCTCGCGAGGGTCTTCGGGGCATGATCGCTGCCCGGGTTCTCGCCAAGGCGCCGTTCACGGAGATTGTCAGCAGGCATCACGTGCGTGTGCCGTTCACGGATGGGGGTGCCCAGTGGCTCGACTAATTCCGCCGCTCTTTCCGGAGGGAGCGGCGCCGGGGGAGCAGTCGGTCTACCGGAAACTTGCTGAAGACACGACGACCGACGACTGGATCGTTCTCCACTCGCTCAACATTGCAGAGCACGTCCGCAACCCGGAGGGCGAGGCTGACTTCGTCGTCATCGCTCCGGATCTCGGAATCCTGGTGATTGAGGTGAAGTCGCATGAGCACTTCACCTTCGACAATGGTGCCTGGAAGCTCGGCAACCAGGCTCCGACAACGCGTGGTCCGTTCAAGCAAGCCAGCGAGGCAATGCACTCGATTCGCAATGACCTGCGGAAGAAGAAGATCGATCTCCGGTCGATCCCGATGCTGAGTGCCGCATGGTTCACGGCAACTCGGGCCCGAACGATGCTCAAGCCCACGAACGAGTGGTTTGACTGGCAGGTACTCGACTCGGAGGACCTGAAGAACGATCCGATCGGTGCGATCCGTCGGGCCTTCACCGGTGGCATCGCCAACCTCGACGCCACCTTCAACGGTTTCTCCTACGGGGGCGTCGGGCCCGATCAGGCCACGGCCAAGCAGATCGCGATGCTCCTTCGGCCAAACTTCGAGTTCGGTGTCGTGGCGGGGGATGTGCGGTCGGCACGCGAGCATCAGCTGCTCCGCTTCGTTGAGGAGCAGTTCCTCGCTCTCGACGCCATGTCGGACAACCAGAGCGTGCTCTTTACGGGACCGGCCGGTTCGGGCAAGACTTTCCTGGCTCTTGAAGCCGCGCGGCGCGAGCTCGCTCTTGGCCGAACGGGAAGTCTCATGTGCTTCAACAAGCTGCTCGGACGTCGCCTGGCGGCCGACATCACCAAGCCGGGCCTTTCAGTGAGGACGTTCCACAGTCAGTTGCTCGCGCTAACAGGGCTCAAGGTGCCAGACGGTGCCGGACAGCTGTTCTGGTCATCCGAGCTTCCTGAGCGGGCCGTCGAGGTGTTGCTTGAGATGGGCGAGCCCCCGGCCGACTTCCTGATCATCGATGAGATTCAGGACCTCCTGACCGAGGCGTATCTAGACGTGTTTGAGCTGATGGTGAATGGTGGGTTGTCGGGCGGCCGCGTGCTGATGTTTGGCGACTTCGAGCGCCAGGCGATCTACGACGACGGCCGCGGTCGAGAGCTCCTCAAGGAGTGCATGCCCCACATGCCCTCTCACCGGCTCACGATGAACTGTCGCAACCTGCCGAGGATCGGATTCAGTGTCAACTTCTTCAGCGGGCTGACCCCTGGTTACGAGAAGTTTCGGCGCGACGACGATGGCACCAATCCCGTGCTCCTCAAGTACACGCGAGGCGATGACCAGTCCCCGCTGCTGCGCCAAGCCGTCGAGGCACTGCGCGAAGAGTCGTTCGACCTGAGCGAGATCGTGGTCCTGAGTCCTCTCGGCGCTGGCTCGGTAGCCGCCACCACGACGGACTTCTGGCTCAAAGGCGTCCTCGTCCAGGCCGACGGTGACACGGTCCAAAAGGGGAAGATCCGCTTCTCGTCGATCCAGGCGTTCAAGGGTCTCGAAGCCCCGGCTGTCATCGTCACCGACCTTGACCGGCGGAATGTGCCGAACTTCGAGTCAGTCCTGTACGTCGGGCTGACCAGAGCAACCGATCGTCTTTACGGTGTGATCGAGGAGAGCACCGGACTGGCAGGAATGGCAGGAAACCAATGAGCGGTGTTGCAGCCCGCGATGTCGTCGAGGCGGCTGTACGGCGCGAACTGTTCGGCCCGCACGACGGCGAGGAACCCAGCGGCAACCCAGCCGACTGCTCCGGACCGTCGCTGACCTTCGCGACGAAGGAAGAGAGCAACGGACAGTTCCACGACAGCGTCACCCTCGAAGAGGTACTGACCCGCTCGGACCCCCTGCGGCGCTACGGCGTCGGGGTTCTCTACAGCGGAGGTACACCGACGGGCGGCCTGGCATCCGAAGGTGACGACTCAGCGGTCATCCCAGGGCTGGCGGCGAACGAGGAGAACCCCGAGGCGCCCACGACGGACGTTCGAGGACCACGTCGGCAGGATCAACCGGATTCCGACGACTTCGACTTGTCGGACGCCAACCGACGCAAGCCATCGGCCATGGCGGTCTCGTTCAAGGTCCGCATCGTCGAAGGAGCAGAACTCGCAATCCGCGTGACCGGCGCCTACTACGACCCCGTCAAGATCACGGCTCCAGACACGCCGCCGCTGAATTGGTGGGTTCGTCGTCCCTTTGTGCTCGATGCCGTCGCATCGGCGGAGGTACTCAAGAAGGAACGCAAGCGCTCACCGCTGAGCACAATTGCCCTGGTCGTCGAGCCCAAGATCGAGCCTCGGATCAAGCCGAGTGTGTCGGTCTTCAGTCGGGCCGTGCCCGGCGAGGCCGACCCGGATCTTCGTCTGGTCACGCTCGCCGTTGTCGACGACGCGGTCGGCACGGGATCGGGGAGCGCCTTCTTCCAGGTGGCCTTCTCCGCCACCGCCTCAGCAGGCCTCCGTATCGAGCCTTACCCGGATGTCGAGCAGCCGGACAGCGATGTCGAGGAGGAGTCGATCGCACTTCTGTACCGCCACCGGCGGACGTTCGCGATCGGCCACGGGTGCGCCGCCACCTGGGACGACTCGGTCGGCGAGGACGGCACACCGACAGTCCCGTTCGTGAAGGCCGACGCACTGCCCGCCTACGAGGTCACCAGCCTGACGCCCGACGTGTACGAGGAGCACGCCGACGGCACCCGGACCTCGGTGAGCGTCAGCATGGAAGAGCTGGCGAACAGCACCGCTGTCGGTGACGCCCAAGTCGAGAAGGTCCTTGAGCTCTATGGACAGTGGATCAACGACCGGAACACCTCGATCCCGGATCTCCCGACGCGCTACCAAAAGGCTGCCCACGAGCATGTGAAGAAGTGCATCGAGGCGCTCGAACGGATGCAAGAGGGTTGGCATCTCGTCCAGCACAATCCGCTTGCCGGGCGAGCGTTCCAACTCGCCAACTTCGCGATGCTCTACCAGCAGATCCGCTCGCGGTTGGAGCCGCGAGGCCTCATCAAAGACAAGCAGGGGGTCTATCGGCCCGACGGCGCGCACCCGGCAGCGACACCCGATCCCAATGGTGGCCGCTGGCGCGCCTTCCAGATCGCTTTCATCCTGGCGAGCCTGCCCGAACTGGTCGACCCAACCCACCAGAAGCGCACGCTGGTCGACCTGATCTTCTTCCCGACGGGTGGCGGCAAGACCGAGGCGTATCTCGGCGCGTCTGCCATCTCGCTGCTCGCGCGTCGCCTCCGCAACCCAGAGGATGCCGGCACTGACACGCTCATGCGGTACACGTTGCGTCTGCTGACGGCCCAGCAGTTCCTGCGCGCCTCGTCGCTGATCTGCGTGCTGGAGGACGTCCGCTCGGGCATGGAGGACGAGCTTGGCACCGCGCCCTTCGGCATCGGCGTATGGCTTGGCGGCGATTCAACCCCGAACCGGTGGACGGCAGCTGAGCGAGCCCTAGCGGAACTCAAGCGCGATTCCCGGGCCTCCAACAAGTTCCTGCTGCTGAAGTGCCCATGGTGCGGAGCGCGGATGGGGCCGGTCAGGAAGTCCCGCGGACAGGACACGCCTGGCTACGTGTGGTCTCGCGGCCGGTTCCTGTTCCGCTGTATCGATGAACGTTGTCGATTCAATGGCCGAGACGGCCTGCCCGTCCACGTCGTCGACGAGGACATCTACGAGTCGCGCCCGTCGATCGTGATCGGCACCGTCGACAAGTTCGCGACCATGGCATGGCAACCGGCGGCTCGGACCATGTTCGGACTCGGCGAGCATGGTGAACGCGTCCACTCGCCGCCCGGCCTGATCATTCAGGACGAGCTGCACCTCATCTCGGGCCCGCTCGGCTCGATGGTGGGTCTGTACGAGCCGATGATCGACGACCTCACCACCGACCGTCGAAGCGATCCGCCGATCCCCGCCAAGATCATCGCGTCGACCGCGACTGTCCGCCGCTACGAGGACCAGATCCTCGGGCTGTTCGGTCGCAAGGAAGTCGCCCTCTTCCCACCACACGGCCTTGAGGAGGGGCGATCCTTCTTCGCCGAGCCAGCTCGGCTTCCGGACGGCAAACCAGCGCCCGGTCGGCGCTACCTCGGGGTCATGAGCCCGTCGCTCGGCTCGACGCAGACGGTCCAGGCTCGAGTGGCGGCGGCAACCCTTCAGGCCGGTCCCCAGATCCCGGACCCAGCCGATCGTGACGGGTACTGGACCAACCTCAACTTCCTCAACAGCCTTCGAGAGCTCGGCAACACGTTGTCGCTGCTGGATTCCGACGTTCCTGACTACTTGGTCGGTCTTCAGCGGCGCGATGGCATCACGCCGCGTTATCCGCGCAACAAGATGGAGCTGACGTCGCGTCGTCGAAGCGACGAGATCCCGAAGGCGATCGAAGGACTTGAACTCCGGCTGCCGCACCCCGACTGTGCGGATGGCGCCAAGTGCGTCAGCACCGGGTCGTGTCCTGAGAACGCCAAGTGCGTGGATATCTGCCTCGCCTCGAACATCATCGAGGTCGGCGTCGACATCGACCGGCTCGGCCTGATGACGATCGTCGGTCAACCGAAGACCACGGCGCAGTACATCCAGGTGAGCGGTCGAGTCGGCCGTAACGTGAAGACGCCGGGGCTTGTCATCACGATCTACGGCGCGGCGAAGCCTCGCGACCGCAGCCACTGCGAGCGGTTCCGGAC
>JBKEBG010000051.1:0-57115 GCA_047972985.1 Arachnia sp. | reverse complement strand
CCACGCTTGGCATTCCCAGGCCGACTCCGAGCGGAGCCGCCGTGGGCTGCGCGGCCTGCCAGGCATCCCCACCGCGGGTGCGCCGCAGCCCCCGCAACGGTGCATCCGAGTTCAGGTGATGCGGGGCCGCGTGAGTGATCTTCGCCATGGCGATGTCGCCCGGCCGGGGGCGATTGTCGGGTTCCACGGGAGCCAGCACGTGCACCAGCCGGTTGTCCCGTGCCCGGCCGCTGAGACGGTTGGTCGCGCTGTCCTTGCGCCCCTCGCCGGTGGCGAACATCACCTCCACCTCCCGGCCCTCAAACCCGCGGTTCTCGGCCCAGGCAATATCGCCCACCAGCTCGACGAGCCGCTCATAGCGCTCCTGGACCACCTCCTTGGGGACCTGATGGGGCATCTCCGCCGCGGGGGTCCCCGGGCGCTTGGAGTATTGGAACGTGAAGGCAGCCGCGAACCGGGATTGGGCTACCACATCGAGGGTGGCCTGGAAATCGGCCTCGGTCTCCCCCGGGAAGCCGACGATGATGTCGGTGGTGATGGCGGCCTGCGGGATCGCGGCACGCACCCGATCCAGGATGCCGAGGAAGCGCTCGCTTCGGTAGCTGCGCCGCATCGATTTCAATACAGCGTCCGATCCCGACTGCAACGGCATGTGCAGCTGCGGCATCACGTTAGCGGTGGTGGCCATGGCATCAATGACGCCGTCGGTGAAGTCCTTGGGGTGTGGTGAGGTGAACCGGACTCGTTCTAGCCCGTCGATCTCACCGCACGCCCGCAGCAGCGCCGCGAAGGCGTCACGATCACCGAACTCGACGCCGTAGGCGTTGACGTTTTGGCCAAGCAGAGTGATCTCCTGGACTCCCTGATCCACTAGCATCCGGATCTCGGCGAGGATGTCCCCGGGTCGGCGGTCGAGCTCCTTGCCCCGCAGCGCCGGAACGATGCCGAACGTACAGGTGTTGTTGCAGCCGACGCTGACCGAGACCCATCCGGCGTAGGCGGATTCTCGCCGGCTAGGAAGATTACTCGGGAATGTCTGGAGCGCCTCGGCGATCTCCACCTGGCCCTCGCGCTGCACCCTGGCCCGTTCAAGCAGCGTCGGCAGGCTGCCGAGGTTGTTGGTGCCGAACACGACGTCCACCCACGGGGCGCGCTGCAGGATCCGTTCGCGGTCCTTTTGGGCCATACACCCCCCCACCGCGATCTGCATTCCGGGATGAGCCTGCTTGACGCTGGCCATGTGGCCCAAGTTTCCGTACAGCCGGTTGTCCGCGTTCTCGCGGACCGCGCACGTGTTGAACACCACCACGTCCGCGCCGGCCCCCAGTGTGGCGGCATCCCCGGTCGCCGCGCGCAGCCCGGCGTCTTCCAGCAGGCCGCTGATGCGCTCCGAGTCGTGCACGTTCATCTGGCAGCCGTAGGTGATGACATGGTAGGTGCGTTCGCTCATGGTGCATCAACTTTAGACTCCGGGGCCCATTGACCCGAAACGGCGCAGTAGTCTCCAGGCTATGAGCGTCAATCCAACCGGGGAGCAGTACCTGATCAGCCACGGCCGCTGGACGGCTGTGATCACCGAGGTGGGCGCGAGCCTACGTAGCCTGAGCGCAGGTGGGCGCGAGTTGCTGTGGGCGTTCGCGGCCGATCGCGCGCCAGTGTCGAGCCAAGGCGCTCAGCTCCTGCCATGGCCCAACCGCATCCGCGACGGCCGGTATACATTCGAAGGGGTCGAACAACAGCTTCCACTGACCGAACCGGTGCGCCATAACGCCCTCCACGGGCTCAACCATGGTCTGCCATGGGCCCTGGTCGAGCGAGCCGAGTCCAGCCTGAAGCAGCGGGCGACGATCTTCCCCCAGAAGGGGTGGGATGGGGTGATCACCGTCGAGATCAGCCACCGGTTGAGCGACGACGGCCTCGTGGTCGACGTGGTGGCCGCCAACCATGGCGCGCAAGACGCTCCCTATGGGTACGGCACCCACCCCTACTTTGCCTTCGACAACATCGACGAGGTTGAGGTGACGCTGCCATTCGACTCCGAATTGTTGGTCACCCAGGACCGGCTGCTGCCGGTGGAGATTTCCCGGGTGATGCCGGAACACGACTTTCGATCCCCGCGCCGGCTCGGCGATACGGAGTTCGACACTGCATTGTGCTCCCCCGTTGCTACCCAGTGGACGGTGCGGATGGCTGGGCCCGACCATGCAGTGGAGGTGTGGGGCGACCCCTCGACCCCCTGGGTGCAGGTGTTTACCAAGCCCGACCGTTCGGCGATCGCGGTCGAGCCCATGACCTGCGGCCCCGACGCTTTCAATGAGGGTCCGACCCGTGCGGGACGCATTGTGCTGGCCCCGGGAGAATCGGCTGCCTGCCGCTGGGGTGTGCGAGGCTAGCCTCCCACACCGGGTGTGCTTGGCACGTCTGAGTTCACCCAGGCAGCGCCGGGCAGCCGGTCGGCTAGTGTGCGGTGGCCGTGGCGCGGCTTTCGCGCACGACAGTGACCCGGATCTGGCCGGGATAGCTGAGGCTGGTTTCGATCTCGTGAGCGATGTCGCGGGCCATGATCTGAGAGCTCGCGTCGTCAACATCCTCTGGGGTCACCATCACGCGTAGCTCGCGTCCCGCCTGCATTGCGTAGGCGCGCATGACGCCGTCGCGCTTGGTGGCGAGCTTCTCCAGGTGCTGCATGCGCTCGACGTAGGCCTCGAGCGACTCGCGGCGCGCCCCCGGACGAGCACCAGAGATCGCGTCGGCCGCCTGGGTGAGGATCGCTTCCACAGTGGTGGGTTCCACCTCATTGTGATGGGCTTCGACAGCGTGCACCACGTCGGGGGCCTCACCGTGGCGGCGCAACAGGTCGGCGCCCACGAGCGCGTGCGGGCCTTCGTGTTCATGAGTCAGCGCCTTGCCGATGTCGTGTAGGAAGGCCGCCCGCTTGCACACCGCTACCTCAAGGCCGAGTTCGGCGGCCATGATCCCGGCCAGGTGGGCGCACTCGACAAGGTGGCGCAAGACGTTTTGGCCGTAGGAGGTGCGAAACGCCAGCGACCCAAGGATCGGGATGAGATCGGGATGCAGATCCACGATGCCGACCTCGGCCAGCGCGTCCTCGGCCTCCCGCTTGATACGCGCCTCGACGTTGCGTTGGCTCTTCTCGAAGACCTCCTCGATCCGGGCAGGATGGATCCGCCCGTCGGCGATGAGCTCGACCAGGGTCAGCCGCGCCGTCTCGCGGCGCACCGGATCGAAACTCGATAGGAGTACCGATTCGGGGGTGTCGTCGATCAAGACGTTGACCCCGGTGATCTGTTCGAACGCCCGAATGTTGCGCCCCTCGCGCCCGATGATCCGCCCCTTCATCTCATCGCTGGGCAGATCTACCCCCGCCACCACTGACTCGCTGGTCTGATCCGCAGCGCATCGCTGGATGGCCGTGACTATCACCGACCGCGCGATCTTCTCGGCATCCCGCTTGGCATCAGCCTCGATGGTGCGGGCCAGCGCGGTTGCCCCCAGCCGCGCCTGACGTTCAGCCTCGGCCACAATCTCGTCACGGGCCGCTTCTGCCGTGAGCCCGGCAAGCCGCTCGCGTTCCAGGTCCATCGCGTCGAGTGATTCGTGAAGGCGGTCCCGGTCCCGGCGCAACTCACCGCGCTGCACATCCAGCCGTTCGGCCCTGGCCTCAAGCCCCTCGACGTCAGCGGCCAGCCTGTCCTCGCGTTCGTGCAGCCGGGCTTCCCATCGTTCATTGTGTGCCCGGGCCTCGCGGAGTTCGGCGCGTTGTTCAGTGAGGGATTCATCGAGTTCGTGACGGCGGCGTTCCAGGTCTTGGCTGGCTTCCCTGGAGCGGGTCTGGGCTCGCTCCATCACCCGCTCGGCGTCGGCCCGAATCGCTACTGCCGATTCCTCCGCCTGGGCGCGCAGCGCGTCCGCCTCGCTGTGGAACTGCTGCTCGAGACGTTCACGTTCGGCACTGGACTCGGCCGCGGCCCGACGTTGGTACCACCCCAGAAAGGCCACGACGGCCAGCAATCCGGCGGCTACGATCCAGCCGATCCACTCCATGGCACCTCCCAGCGAAACCACTGGTCCCGGCCGACGAGTGCACCACAGGCAACGGCCCCGACATCGCCGTGGGGTCGTTACAGTTCCCAGCCGAAGGTGGCCAGTCTATTCGCTTGTCAGTCCCATTTATGGGGGTGATAATCGATCTCTCGCCGCAGCGAGTTGTGGTTCATTCAAGTCACGAGGACCTGACGGCTACCCTATCGGGCACCTGTGGAAAACACAAGGCATTTCGTTACCTATTCGTTATCCAAGGACTTCGTCGGCCGCCTGCCGCACCACGTCGAAGGAGAACCCGCGACGCTCCAAGGCTCCATATAGGCGACGCTTGGCGACCATCGGGTCAAGGCCGCCGAGGCTGCGCGCCTTCCGCTCGGCCGCCTGCCTGGCCGCCGCCAGTTCGGCCTCGGGATCGAGGCTTTCGATGGCAGCGGCGATTGTCTCGTCGTCCACCCCGCGCTGCCTGAGTTCTTGGCTGATGCGGCGCCTGCCCCGCAGCTGGGTCCGTGACCGCGTGGCGGTGAGGGCCTCGGCGTAGGCGCCATCATTGAGCAACCCAACCTCGATGAACCGGGTGATGACTGCCTCGGCCGCCACCGTGGGGACATTGCGCTTGGCCAATGCCGTGCGTAGTTCGGCGACGGTGCGGGGCTTGGCATCCAGCAGCCGCACGGCGATCGTGCGGGCCACCTCTTCGTCGTTAGAAGTCAACGGCGACCTCACCGGTGACCGGGTCCACGCCCTCGGGCACCTCATCGGTCTTGTCGATGCCGAGGCTCAGGCGGATGCGTCGCTCGATGTCGGCGGCGATATCAGGGTTCTTGCGCAGGAAGTTTCGAGCGTTCTCCTTGCCCTGACCCAGCTGGTCGGCTTCATAGGTGAACCAGGCACCGGCCTTGCGGATGATGCCGCATTCAACGCCAAGATCGATCAGGCTGCCCTCGCGGGAGATCCCCTCACCGTAGACGATGTCGAACTCGGCCTGCTTGAACGGAGGAGCCACCTTGTTCTTGACTACCTTGACGCGGGTGCGGTTACCCACCATCTCGGTGCCGTCCTTCAAGGTCTCGATTCGGCGCACGTCCAGCCGCACTGACGAGTAGAACTTCAACGCACGCCCACCCGTGGTGGTTTCGGGGGAACCGAACATGACACCGATCTTCTCCCGCAGCTGGTTGATGAAGATCGCGGTGGTGTTGGCGGACTTCAGGGCGCCTGTCATCTTGCGTAACGCCTGGCTCATCAGCCGCGCCTGCAGACCCACGTGGGAGTCGCCCATCTCGCCCTCGATCTCGGCTCGAGGGGTCAGCGCGGCCACCGAGTCGACCACGACCAGCGCCAGCGCCCCCGAACGCACCAGCGTGTCGGCGATTTCCAAGGCCTGTTCACCGTTGTCCGGTTGCGAGACCAGCAGCTGATCGGTATCGACCCCCAGCTTGCCTGCGTAGTCGGGATCGAGCGCGTGTTCGGCGTCGATGAAGGCGCAGATGCCGCCCTCACGCTGGGCATTGGCGATGGCGTGAAGCGCCACTGTTGTTTTACCGCTGGACTCCGGGCCGTAGATCTCGACGACCCGCCCTCGCGGCAAGCCGCCGATCCCCAGTGCCACGTCGAGGGCGACCGAGCCCGTGGGGATGACGTCAATGGGCACCCGGCTGTCAGCGCCGAGTCGCATGACCGATCCCTTGCCGTGAGCCTTCTCAATCTGGGCCAGCGCGGCCTCGAGAGCCTTGGTACGGTCCGCTGTTGCCATCGGTGACTCCTTCTGTGGCGGCCGCATCACGGCCGGAGATTGACTGTTGGTCTTACTGTAGGAATCCGGACCGACACTTTTTCACCACGTCGCCAGCCTGTGGATGACTCCCGAGCCCACACTACCGAACACGTGTTCGAAAGCAAGGTGTGACACACTCGGGCATGTCATCGCTGATTCATCGGTAATTCCAGCTGCTGCCACACGGCGAGCCAGATCTTCTTGTGCGGGACCCCTGCCGCCAAGGCCTCCGCGACGGTGCGGCCCTGCAACTCGGCAAGGCTCACGTGCCCCGCCCAGGTGGGAGCATAGTCCGGGCCGAGGGCTTGGTTCATTCGGGACCACAGCTCTACCTCGCGCATGAGGCTCAGGCTACCCGGAGCCGACGCGCCGACGCCCGACTACTGGTTCTGGTCAGCGAGCCTGGCGCATTATAGAGTGAATGTCGGTCCAATTGCAGAAGTTTGATCACGCCCATCAATGAAGAAGGGAGGCTGCTCATGAATTCCCCAAGCGCCTCGTCGCAGCGACGATCCGACCGGCTCGTCGCGCTATTGGCCCTGTTGGAGGAACGCGGTTACATGCCGCTGTCGCAGCTAGCCACCGAGTTGGGGGCCTCGAATGCCACGATTCGCCGCGATGTCGCGGCCCTGGCACGCCAAGGGCTGCTGACCCGCACGCATGGCGGGGCTCGCCCTCGCGAAGTCCACGGTGAGCTGCCCGTGGAGCTGCGCGACGGGCGTAACCACGCGGTGAAGCTGCGGATCGCCAACGCCGCCGCCCAGCAGATTCCCCCGGGACGTCACGCCATCGGCCTGACGGGGGGCACCACCACCGCGGAGGTGCTGCGCGCCCTGCGCCACCGTGACGATTTGACGATCATCACCAACTCGCTGTCGATCGGTCTCGAGGCCGCCGAACAACGCCAGGGCCGGGTGTTGATTGCCGGAGGTGTGTTGCGGTCCAATTCGCTGGAACTCGTCGGCCCTTTGACCGAATCCACCCTGAAGCTGGTCAACGTGGCCACAGCCATCATCGGTGCCGACGGAGTCAGCGTCTCGGGCGGCCTGACCACGCACGACGAGGTGGAGGCGCGCACGAATCACACGCTGGTGGAGCACGCGCAACGCGTGATTGCAGTGGTGGACTCCACCAAGCTTGGCCGCAAGACCCTGGCGAAACTGGCGGACCTGAGCGAGATCGACCTGCTGATCACCGACTCGCGCGCCTCGCAGGACATCCTGGACGATTTCCGCGCCGTGGGCGTCCAAGTCCACATCGTCCCAGCCCCCAAGGGCACCCCGGACTAGGCGGCGAGAGCAACCGACCGCCGCGAGGCCAGGGCCCGCTCGGATTCGCCCCGGGCGATCTTCTGGCTCACTATTGCCAGAAGCTGGGACAAGCTTGTGCCAAGGGCACCGACCACTGCGTTGAGGACCTCGCTCGATGCCTCCTTATGCCCCCGCTCGATCTCGCTGAGATAGCCCAGACTGACGGTGCTGGCGACCGAGACCTCACGCAGCGTCATGCCGGCGGCCATTCGCAGTTCGCGAATCGTCTCGCCGATGACATGCCGGATCAGGATCGTCTTCATGACCGATTCAACACCAGCCCCGCCCACGATATTCCCGCGCTCTCGCAGGCGCCCATGGCCGCGGATCAGATGACGCGCAGCACCATCCGCAGCGCGTGATCCACGCAGGCCGACCGGATCTGATGTCGGTCCCCGGTGAAATGGCTGAGTTCGGTGTATTGCGGTGCGGCCGAAATTCCGATGCCTGGCCCCACCACGGCGCACCACACAGTGCCAACATCCGCGCCGTCTTGTGGGGCAGGACCGGCCACCCCCGTGGTGGCGATGGCCCAGTCGGAATCGCACCTGGTCTGGACCCCGATGGCCATCTGCAGCGCGGTGAGTTCGTTGACCACTCCCTCGGCCTCGGTCAGCTCGGGATCCACCCCCGCCAGCGACGCTTTCAGCTCACGCGCGTAGACAATCAGCCCGCCGCGGTAGACCGCCGAGGCTCCAGGCACGTCGGTGATCGCAGAGCCAAGTCCCCCGCCGGTGAGCGACTCGCACGTGGCGATGGTCACTGAGCGTTGTGTCAGCTTTGCTACAAGTTCCTGAGCCGATTCCAGCACCTTGGCCCCTCCTGTCATCGTTGGTCGGAGACTTGCTGCTCGCCGCGCCGACCCTCCTGCCGGATCTTCCATGCCGAGCGCAGGTAGTCCAGGCCCGTCACGACAGTCAGGATCAGCGCAGCCCACATCAACACCCACGCGATCACCTGCAGGAAGCTCGGCAGGTTGGAAAGTCCGCACAAGAACAAGGTGAGCGCCAGCGACTGGGTGAGGGTCTTCATCTTGCCGCCGCGGTTGGCTGCCATGATCCCGTACTTGGCGATCACTGCCCGCACCCAGGTGATCCCCCACTCGCGCAACAAGATCACCACAGTCATCCACCAGGGAAGTTCCCCGAGGATGCTCAGCCCGATGAATGCGGCGCCGGTCAAGGCCTTGTCAGCCACCGGATCCCAGAGCTTTCCGAAGTCGGTCACCAGGTTATAGCGCCGGGCAATGTAGCCGTCGGCGAGGTCGGTGAGGATCGCGACGACGAACACTGCGGTGGCAGCCGCACGCCACGTCGCGTCGTCGGGGTGCAGGAAGAGCAGCACCACGAACACCGGCACCATGATGATGCGTAGCACCGTGAGGGCGTTTGGCACGTTCAGGTTGCTCACCTGTGAGTCACTCATACTGCCTCCGCAATGAGATCGATTCCGTTGCTGTCCACGACTGTGGCGCTCACAATCCGGCCCATGGGCCAGGAAGAGCCGCGGAGCTCGACGATACCGTCAGTCTCGGGAGCCTGGTGCGGCCCGCGGCCCTGCTCCGGGTCTTCCACGAGAACATCCATCGCCTCACCCACCCGGGCCTCGGCACGCTGCTCGCATACCTCAAGCGCCACATCGGCCAGCAACTCCCGGCGCGATTCGACCTCCGATTCGTCGAGGTGGCCCGGTAGCTGCGCGGCCTGGGTCCCCTCCTCATCGGAGTAGCCGAAGACCCCCAGCACATCGAGGCGCGCCTCGAGGATGAACTGCCGCAGCACCTCCACATCGGCTTCGCTCTCCCCCGGGAATCCAGCGATCACGTTGCTGCGGATGCCCGCTTGGGGTGCCTGGGAACGAATCTGAGCGATGAGGTCGAGGAAGGACTCGTGGTCCCCGAAACGCCGCATGGCACGCAGCACACCGGCGGAGGCGTGCTGGAAACTCAAGTCGAAGTAGGGCACCACCTTGGCGGTGCCGAGCATCGCCTGCAGCAGCGAAGGGCGGACCTCGGCGGGTTGGAGATACGACACCCGGATCCACTCGAGGCCATCCACGGCCGATAGTTCGGCCAGCAGCTGCTCAAGCCTGCCCTCCCCCAGGTCCTTACCGTAGCTGGAGGTGTTTTCGCTGACCAGGAACACTTCCTTGACCCCGGATTCGACCAGCCAGCGCGCCTCCGCGACCAGATCGCCCACCGGCCGCGACAAGTAGCTGCCGCGGAATGCCGGGATGGCACAAAATGCGCATCGGCGATCACAGCCCGAGGCGATCTTCAACGGCGCGCTGGGGCCGGAGCCGAGGCGCCGCCGAAGCACACGCGGGCCCGTCGCCGGGGCCAGGCCCTCGGGCAGCTGCGCATGACCGGGCACCACGACGCCCCCGCGCCCTGGCCGGGCGGCCGGCGCCAGCGGTAGGAGTTGCCGCCGGTCCCGAGGCTCGTGTGATGCCGGAGCGTGGCCGGCCAGGATGGAGCGCAAGCGCTCGGCGATGTCGGTGTAGGAGTCGAATCCCAGGACGGCATCGGCCTCGGGAAGCTCCGCGGCCAACTGAGTGCCATACCGCTCCGCCAGGCACCCGACGGCCACCACCGCGCGGGTCGATCCGGTGTCTTTGAGATCAGCCGCAGCCAGGATCATGTCGATCGAGTCCTTCTTCGCCTGCTCGACGAAGCCGCACGTGTTGACCACGACGGTTTCGGCAGCGTCGGGATCCTCAACCAGCGTGAAACCGCCTGATTCCAGGCGGGCCGCCAGTTCCTCGGAGTCGACGTCGTTGCGCGCGCAGCCGAGCGTGGCCAGGTGAACTCGATGGGCAACAGTCATGATGGCGTCCAGTATTGCCTATCTTGATACCAGCGGCGCACTAGCCTTCGGCCAGCCGGGCGAGGGTCTCGTCCAGGTCATCCGGCTTGACCAGGACCTCGCGTGCCTTGGACCCCTCCGAGGGCCCCACCACACCCCGGCCTTCCAGGATGTCCATCAGCCGCCCGGCCTTGGCGAAGCCCACCCGCAGCTTGCGTTGCAGCATTGATGTGGAGCCCAGTTGGAGGTCGACCACTAGTCGGCAGGCATCGAGCACCAGATCGAGATCATCGCCGATGTCGTCGACCACCTTCTTCTCCGCAGCGGCAGCCGTGACATCGTCGCGGTAGTTCGGGCGCAGCTGGGCGGTCACACAGCCGGCGATGTCGCGGATCTCGGACTCGTTGACCCAGGCTCCCTGCACCCGGATCGGCTTGCCTGCCCCCATGGGCAGGAACAGGCCATCGCCCTTGCCCACCAGCTTCTCCGCACCGGGTTGGTCCAGGATTACCCGCGAGTCGGTCATCGAGGACGTGGCGAAGGCCAATCGCGACGGGACGTTTGCCTTGATCAGGCCCGTGACGACGTCGGTGGATGGGCGCTGCGTCGCGAGTACCAGGTGAATGCCTGCCGCGCGGGCGAGCTGGGTGATGCGCACCACTGATTCCTCGACATCGCGGGGCGCGACCATCATGAGGTCGGCCAGCTCGTCGACCACTACGAGCAGGTAGGGGTATGGGGAGACAACACGCTCGGAGCCTTCCGGCGGGTGCACCTGCCCCGCCCGCACCGCCTTGTTGAAGTCGTCCACGTGACGGAACCCGAAGGCGGCCAAGTCGTCGTAGCGCATGTCCATCTCGCGCACGACCCACGCGAGGGCCTCCGCGGCCTTCTTCGGGTTGGTGATGATGGGGGTCACCAAGTGTGGAATCCCCTCGTAGTGGTTCAGTTCTACCCGCTTCGGGTCGACCAGCAGCATCCTGACCTCGTCGGGGGTAGCTCGCATCATGATCGATGTGATCAGGGAGTTGATGAAGCTCGACTTTCCGGAGCCGGTAGCGCCAGCCACCAGGAGGTGCGGCATCTTCGCAACATTGGCCAAGACGAACCCGCCCTCGACGTCCTTGCCCAACCCGACGGTCAACGGGTGGTGGTCGTTGCGGGCCTTGGGCGAGCGAAGCACATCACCCAGGCTCACCACATCTTTGTCTTGGTTGGGGATCTCGATGCCGATGGCCGACTTACCGGGGATGGGCGTGAGGATCCGGATCTCGTTGCTGCCCACCGCGTAGGCGATGTTGTCGGCCAGGCCGGTGACCTTGTTGACCTTGATCGCGTTACCGAGTTCGACCTCGTAGCGGGTGACAGTGGGTCCACGGGTGTATCCGGTGACCCGGGCGTCGATCTCGAACTCGTTCAGTGTGCTCGCCAGCTGGCGCACCACCCGGTCGGAGGCCTCCGAGCGGGACCGCGGTTTGGTACCGGGCACCAGCATCGCCTCGTCGGGAAGCTGATAGATCACGTCCCCGCCCAGTTGCAGCTGCTCGCCCCGGCTGGGGGGCGGTGTGTGGGCAGGTGGCGGCGGTGGAGTGCTGGCCTTGGGCTGCCTGGGCGGCTTTGCCTCGGGAACCGGCTCAGGTTCGGGCTCCGGTTCCGGTTCCCACTCTGGCTCCGGCTCGGCGGCGGCGTCCTCAATCAACGGGGTGTCGTATGGAACGTCGACGCCGAGGCTGAGCTCATCCTCCTCGGCCTTGTCGCGTTCGATGAGGCGCCCCGCCAAGGCGCTGGCGCCCGCGGCCAGCTCGTGGATGGGTTTGCCGATGATGAGCAACGCCCCGAAGATCACCAGCACCACCAGGAGCGGAATGGCGACGTAGGCGCTCAGCAGGTCGGTGAGCAGGCTGGAGGAGACGAAACCGATGATTCCGCCGGCCTCGCGCACTGCCTCCAAGTCGTTGGGGCGGGGCAAACCGCGCGCGATGTTGACCAGCCCGAGCCCGCCCAGGGTCACCAGGACCCAGCCCAGGGCGGTGCGAGATGTGTGGTTGACGTCCCGGGGGTGGCGAAGCACGCGCCACGAGCCGTAGAACAGCACCGCCGGAACCGCCGTCGATAGGGAGCCGAAGACAGTCGTGACCGCGATACCGATCGCCACTCCCGCCGGGCCGGGCAGCGCGAACCACAGCCTGGCTGCCACCACGATTCCCAGGCTGAGCAGGGCCAGCCCCAAGCCATCGCGGCGCAGCTTGGGATCGATGTCGTCGGCGGCACCGCCAATGCTGCGGGCCAGCGCTCCGACGCCGTGGGCGATGCCGCTCACCATCGACGCGATGCCCCTCAGGAGGGGGTGCGGGCGGCTCGACGTCGGCTTGCGCTGCGATGAGCGGGAGCCGGATTTCCTCGCAGCAGACGTGGTCTTCTTGCCGCTGGACCCCGACGCACGCGCCTTAGTGGTGGTCCGCGAAGGGGAAGTTCCGCGAGTCGCCATGTTCTCACGGTAGCTGTCGCGGATCGCTAGTGCGCCATGCCACTCCGGGAGCGGCGGCATCGGCAGCAGCCAGACACCGCCGAAAAATGGTCAGCGGGTGGGACCGGAACAGCTCCGGTCCCACCCGCTGGTTCAGGCGTGCTAGTGGCTATTCAGCCGAAGCCTCACCCTTGTCATCGGCGTCCGCGGCCTGGCTGGCCTTGTCGGCTTCGGGAGCCTCGTCCGCCTCGGCGGAATCGGCCGCCTCGGTGGCCTGGGCTGCCTCACCGCTGTGACGGCGCACTCGACGCACCACCATCACCGCTGCCAGCAGGATCAACGCTCCCAGCAGGATCGTCGCCCCGATCTGGATGTAGTACCAGGTCGGCGGGGTGTACTCGACTGTCACCCCGGGAGCCATCTCGTTCATCGCGTTCGAGTTGGCGACGGTGAACAGGATGTGATGGGTGGCGTTCCGGATGTCCGATACTGCCTTGTCCGATCTGTCGTCGAAGAATGACTTCGACGGTTCGAAGGTCAGCGTCAGGTCAGTGCCCGCGTCAATCCCCTGGTTGGGGTTCATGTAGGGGTACAGGTTGAAGTCGGAGATCGCAAAGCCTTCAAAGCCCCACTCCCCACGCAACACGTTGGTCATCAGCGGCTTGGAGCCACCAGCCCAGGTGCCACCGATGCGGTTGAACGAGCTCATGACGCCCGTGGCCCCCACAGTGGTCTCGGCGAGAGTTCCCTGGTCATCAGCGATGTAGGTCACATCCATCGTGATGTTCTTCACGGCCATCTCGAACGGCTTGAGGTAGATCTCACGGATCGTCTGCTCGGTCGCCCAGGTGGCGATGCCGTTGTTGACGCGGTTGGTCTCCTGCTCGTTCATGGCGAAGTGCTTGAGCATGGCGTAGACACCCTTGGTGGCGGCACCGTTGGAGACTGAGGTCATCAGCTCACCCGAGAGCAGCGGATCCTCCGAGTAGTACTCGAAGTTACGCCCGGCGAAGGGAGAGCGGTGCAGGTTGGCCGCCGGGGCGTACCAGCCGTTGATGCCCTTCTGGAGCGCCTCGTTGCCGAGCATCACACCCATCTGGTTACCCAGATCCACGTCCCAGGTCTGGGCGATGAGGTACTCCGACGGGTACGCAACGCCGTTGATGGATGAGTTGATGAACGACGAGAAGCCCGCCGGGCCGTCCGGCTCGAGAGTGGTCGGCTTCGCGATCGACTCGATGGCCGGCGTCTGGTAGGCGCCGTTGAGCAGCATGCTGGTCATGTCACGCACGCTCAGCGAGTCGAGGATGGTCTCCCACTGGGGATCATCCATCGGCAGGCCTCGCATGTCGATCAGTGCCAGGTCCGAATCAACATCGGTCTCGGGCCTTTCGCCCTCGAAGGCCTCAGCCGCGGCATCGGTGTCGTAGGCCTGGAACGCATCCACGATGGCATCGTCAGCAACCAGCTGCTCGTCACTGGGAGCCGTGGGGAAGGTACCGGCGAAGTCGGCGCGCGACATGATCTGGATCTTGCCGGCCTCGCCGTCGCTGGTGAACTGCTCGGAGACATCGTCGAACTGGTTGGTCACCTCGCTCAGGTCGGTGCTGCGATGCTCGTCGCCGGAGTAGACCACGTCCGAATCGACGGTGTAGGTGATGGCCTCGGTACCCGGGGCTACTGTGTGCGAATCGGTGCGCACAGTGATCTCGTAATCGCCCTGCTCCAACACGTAGGAACGGTTGGTGAGGTAGTCGTAGGAGGCCATGTCCTCGACTGCGAAGTCGATGGTGACGGACTCGGAAGCGCCGGGCTCGATCACCTGGGTCTTGGCGAAGCCTGCCAGCACCACCTCGGACTTCTCGATCCCGCCCTCGGTGTAGGGGGCGGAGTAATACAGCTCCACGACGTCCTTGCCAGCAACGGTGCCCGCGTTGGTGACGTCGACGGTCACCGAGACGGTGCCATCCACCTCACCAAGCTCGCTCGAGGCGACGGTCCACTCGAAATCTGTGTAGCTCAGGCCGTACCCGAAGGGGTACACCACTGCCTTGTCGTAGTCGAT
The DNA here is from genome assembly GCA_047972985.1 of Arachnia sp. Classification (GTDB taxonomy): domain Bacteria; phylum Actinomycetota; class Actinomycetes; order Propionibacteriales; family Propionibacteriaceae; genus Arachnia. Next base: position 42,630 of record JBKEBG010000051.1, on the reverse strand, counting down.
GAAGCCTTCGGCTGCGGCGGTCTCGTAGTAGCGGTAGCCGACGTAGATGCCTTCTGCGTAGTTAACGAAAGTGCCATCCGAGGTGACCTCGGCGTTCGACACCGCACGCTCGGCGGCCGGAACGGGGTAGGAGGCCTCAATGTTGGAGTAGGTGTAGCTGCCGAAGTTCACGTAGGTCGGGTCAGCGGTGAAGTCCGCGGCCCAGGTGTCGACGGTGCGGCCCGACGGGTTGGCATCGCCCGAGAGGATCCGGCCCAGTCCGTTGAAGCCGGTGGCTCCGGGGGACCCTGCCAGCAGCACCGCGTCGATACCGGAGTCGCTTTGGACGTCGCCCATCTCCAGCGTGGTGGAAGCGTTGACCACGACCACGACGGTATCGAAGTTCGCCTTGGCCAGTTCCAGCAGGTCCCGCTCATCAGCGTCGAGTTCCAGCTGGTGCTGACCCTCTTCGGCGGGTTCACCCTCGCCCGCCATGTCGCGGGTGAGGTCGCCACCCTCGCCGCCGGGGCGGCCGATGACGACGATGGCTGCGTCGGAGAAGTCGGCGAAGGAGGCCGACTGTGCTTCGTAGTCGGCCACCGGCAGTTCACCGATGGTGTAGGTGGAGTCGGTGGGGTTGTCCATCTCGATGTAGCCGCGCCGGGTCTCGGCGGCGTAGTCGGCGATGGTCTGGTACACAGCGTCGTTGATGCTGAAGCCGGCGTTCTCCAGTCCCGTGCGCACGTTCACTGCCGAGTTCGTGTCGACCGAGCCCGACCCCGAACCACCGTAGACGGGATCGGCGGCGGCTCGGCCCAGGAGGGTGACCTTCGCTGAGGAGTTGAGGGGCAGCGCGCTGGCGTCGTTCTTGGCGAGCACGATGCCGCTGGCGCCGATCTCGGCGACGAGTTCCTTCGCTGCGGCGTCCACCTCGTCGATATCGGCGTAGTCCGACTCGTAGTAGGTAGTCTCCCAGTCCTTGGATTCCTCAGAGTTGGTGAAGGTGTAGGTACCGGTGCCCAGCTGCGACGCGACCCAGTTCTCCATGATGTTCAGCGCCACATTGAGCACGATGACCAGCGTGGTCGCCAGGGCTAGGACGGGGATCCAGATTGAGAGATATCGCTTATTCGACATCGGTTTCTTCTTTTTGGCCACTTCTGTTGTCTCCTTCAACACGGTGAGGCGGGGTGAACGGGCTCGAGGCGCTGCGACGTGGCCGAGGCATGGGTCGAGCTAGTGAGATGCCCGCCCAGCTCACCGCCCGGGCGGGCACTCACTATGTGTGGGGTCAATCAGAAAGACGACGGGCAGCAGCCCGTGATCACTGAGTGACTTCGGTGATGTTGCCGTCCTGATCGATCTGCCAGGTCTGGCCGCTGGCGGCGGACTCGGCCTCGATCACGTAGCTGCCGTCATCGCCGATGTCGACGGTGCCGGTCACGCGGGCGGCGTTCTCGGACGCGACGAACGGCATGACCATCAGGCCGTACTTCACGGTGGGCTCGGTGACGTCGCTGGCTAGCATGACCTGGGCCCAGTCGTCGTCGGCCAGTGCGTCTTCGACTGCCTGGCGGGCGGTCTGCAGGTCAGTGGCGACGTCGATGTCGGCCGCGGCTTCGCTCGCTTGCGCTTCGGTGGCGGTGGACTCCTCGTCGCCCGAGCAGCCGACGAGCCCGACGGCCCCGGTCACTGCGATGGCAGCCGCGATGAAGCTGGCACGAATCTTCGTGGTTTTCATGTTTCTCCTTGTGGTACGGCCGGGGTGGTAACGGCCCCGGCGTAGGTGGTGAATCCAGTTGTCAGCCGGATACTGGTGAATCCCGGGTGCGGTTCAGCGTTGCCGCTGCTCCGCACCCGGGAATCGGACCAATCTTAGGAGATCGGGCCGGACCAGTTGAGGCCGAAGCCGTAATCGTAAGCGTTGCCGCTGGCGTCGGTGTAAGGAGTCATGTCCTTGGCGACGTCCTCGAGCTGCTTCTCAACGGTGTCCATGTCGGCCGGGAACTGGATCGGCAGGCGACCCTTGGGCTCGTAGATGCCCAGGGAAACCTCGATCAGTGCCTGGTCGCTGGTGCCGAAGCCGACAACAATGGCGTCAGACTTCGCCTCGAACTCGGCGGGGATGATCGGGTTCACTGCCTTGAGAACAGTGACGACCGGGATGTCCTTGCCGGAGGCCTCGACTGCGGCAACCGCACGCTCGAAGGCGTCGAGGTCGGCCTCGTTCGAGATCCGCGAGGTGTTGCCGTAGTAGGAGCGGTTCTGCTTGGAGCCATCCTCCAGGACGTCGCCGGAGATCGAGGTCTGACGAACGTTGGCGCCGTCGGCGGTGTAGGGACGGTACTGCAGCGACAGCGGGTACCACTCGTCGGCCTCGACATCATGACCGGCAGAGGTGAACGGGGTTCCGTTGTCGGGGCTGCTGAGGCCCACCAGGACAACATCGACATCGCTGAGGTCGGGAGCCGTGTAGCCGGTGACCTTGCCATCGGCGTCGGTCTCAGCCTCGTCGGTCACCACGGTGCCGAAGTACTGCTCGGCAACCTCGACGTCAACGCTCGGCCCTTCCTTGTATTCGGCAGCGCCGAACAGCCCGGCGTGGCCGGTGTCGAAGGAACGCGGGATGTAGGCGGTCTTGTCGGACCAGTCGCCGGCCTCGGTCGCGGAGATGGTCTCGCCGTCGTTCTTCAGCATCACGACGGAGTCGAGCTGCGCGGCATAACCGGCTTCGACCTTGTCTTCGCTGGCCAGAATGGCGTCGGATTCTTCCGGCACCAGGTAGGCGTCTTCGTACAGACCGGGGTTGAACAGCATCGTCAGGATGCGCGCACCGGACTCGCGGAACCGCGTGTCGGCATCGACGTCGACGTCGCCGGCCTCGAAGTGCTCCTGCCAGGCCGCGTGACCCGCGAGGATGTTCGTCGCGTCGTTGACGCCGCCGAACATGTCATGGCCGGTGGCCAGGACTGTGTAGTAGCGCTCGGCCGGGGTCATGTCCTCTGCCCCCCACGCCATGGCGATGAAGCCGCCGTCGGACGGAGCAGACATGACGCCCCAGTCGGTGACGACGACGCCCTCGTAGCCGTTGTTTTCGCGGAGCATCTTCATGCGGCCGTAGTCGTAAGCTGTGCCGGTCCGGTCGTCGAACAGCGGGTTCCCGTCGCCGTCAAGGGCGATCGAGTAGGCGGTCATGACCGCTGCCGCGTTGAGCGAGCCCTCGAAGCCTGCGGTCTGGGTCTCGAGCCCGTTGCCCGGGTAGACGCCGTACTTACCGGCATCGGTGTGGGACTCGCGGCCGCCCTCGCCCGGGCCGTCGCCCGACCAGTGCTTGATCATGGCGTTGACCGACTCGGAACCCCACACATCCTCGCCACCGGTGCCCTGGAAGCCGTTCACGTAGGCAGCTGTGTATTCGATGTTGGCATCGACGTCCTCGCCGAAGGTCCCGTCCACGCGCAGCCAGCGAGGCTCGGTTGCGAGGTCGATCTGCGGGCTCAGTGCGGTGGTGATGCCCAGCGCGCGGTACTCGGCCGAGGCCATTTCGCCGAAGTTGGCGACGTGCTCGGGATTGAATGTCGCGGCGAGGCCCAGGTTGGACGGCCAGCGGGAGATGTCGACGCCATCGGCGTTGTAGCCCCCGGCACCGGCCGTGGAACGAGGATCGGATGAGAAGTTGACCGGCACATAGGGCTGCTCATCGGTGGCCAGCGTCTCGACGTAGGCCTGCATCTCGTTGACCCACGGGACTGTGGTCGAGGCGTCGCTACCCGCGGCGTTCAGGACGTTGCGCAGGTTGGACTCGCTCAGGTAGGTCTTCTGGGCGTCGGTGAGCCCATCGGCCGGGGAACGCTCGTGCGAGCTCCACAGCATAAGGCCTGCGATCTGCTCGACAGTCATCTCCTCGGCAAGCGCGGCGGCGCGATCGCTTGCCTCGACGCGCCAGTCCTCCCAGGTATCGAGCTCGCCGTTGGCGTTCATGTCCTTGAACGCGTAGGTGGCCCCGTCGATATCCTCCTCGAGTAGCGTGACGCCACCCTCAGTGCTGAATGACAGCTTCGGACCATCACCGGGGTTGGTCACGACGGTGAACGACGTCGTGCCATCGTCGACTTCCGTGGTGGTGTAGGCGTCCAGGTTGTTGGTGGCCGCCGACTCGCCCGAAGTCGGGTTGTCGCTTGACCCGCCGGTGCAACCGACCAGGCCCAGCGCCAGCGCGCTGATGAGCGCCACCCCGACTCGAACGGGCCCGACCTTCTTTGGTCTGGCAATCGTCATCGTTGAATCTCCTTGTCCTGCGGATCAGGCCCGCTTCAGTGATACGCCCACACGGTGGTGTTTCGGCCGGGCTGCATTGCGCCATCCGACCACCCACACAACCGGGGTGCAAGTCAAGCCAACCAGGCCGACGAGCCCCCTCGGTCCGGCCGTTGCATAACCTGTCGCTTCGGCGGCACAACCCGTCACCGGGTTCGATCACGCCGAAGACATCGTTATCGGACCGTTACCCAACGGGGTCACGAGGGCAGCTCACAGAGGTGCTCGGCCACCTACCGGATGGAGCGGAAATGGTCCCACCCAGGGCGCCCCGCGAAGGGCTGCCCGTCGACGGTGATCCCGCTACCGCGTATCACGGTGCCGATGCTCGTCCATCCTTGTGGGAGTGGAATATCCGGCCGCAGAGTGGCCACGAGCGCATGGTCTTCGCCGCCGGCGAGCAGGTACTGCAGTGGATCGGTATTTGTGGCGGCCGCAACCCTGGCGATGGCATCGGTGCCGACGAGGCTGGCCGAGGCCACATCGATGCCCACCCCCGAGGCGTTGGAGATGTGTCCGAGGTCGGCAATCAGCCCGTCGGAGACGTCACACATTGCCGTCGCGCCCACCTCGGCAATGCGCCGCCCCTGCCCATAGGGCACCTGCGGGCAACGGTGCTCAGCAACGAGTTCCGCGGGCGATGAGAAGCCACGTTGCAGCACCGCCAAACCAGCCCCGGACCACCCCAGGTGGCCGGCAACCGCCACCTGGTCATCTGGCTGTGCCCCGGAACGAGTCACGGGCCGACGGCCCTGGAGGTTCCCGTGGGCGGTCACGCAGACTGTGATGTGAGCCGCCGAGGACAGGTCGCCCCCTACGAGCGAGACACCGGCGCGCCCCGCCTCCTCGCGCACCCCGCGGCCAAAGTCTTCGATCCAGTCCTGGCCGAGGTCACGCGGCACCCCGAGTCCCACGACGATCGCACTGGGTGCGGCGCCCATGGCTTCGACGTCGGAAACGTTCACGGCCACCGCCTTGCGGCCTACATCGAAGCCTGAGGACCACTGTCGCTTGAAGTGAACGTTTTCGACAAGCAGGTCGCAGGTGACCGCAATGTCGCCGTCGGGCCGCAACACAGCGGCATCATCCCCGGGGCCGAGTAGCACCGAGGGGCCGGGTTCGAGTCCTTGGGTCAGGCGTCGGATCAGTTCGAATTCGCTGGCCATCACCGCAGGCCCACGGGGCGTTCAACCGCGAGGTCGATCAGGCGCCCCACTAGCTGGGAATAGGTGAGGCCCGACTCTTGCCACAGGGTCGGGTACATGGAGATCTGGGTGAATCCGGGCATTGTGTTGACCTCGTTGATCCACACATCCTCGCCGATCACAAAGAAGTCACTGCGCACGAGGCCCTCGGCATCGACGGCCCGGAACGCCTGCTTGGCCAGTGCTTGCAGCCGGGCCGACAGCACCGCGCTGATCTCGGCCGGGGCATCCAGCGCCGCACCGGATTCGTCGAAGTACTTCGCCTCGTAGTCGTAGAAGCCGTCGTCGGCTTTCACCCGGATCTCGCCGATGGCCGAGGCATCGCAGCCATCGGGCGATTCGGGGTTGCCAAGAACAGCGCATTCGAGCTCGCGTGCCCCGACGAAGCCCTGTTCGACGATGATCTTCGGGTCGAAGCGTTGCGCGGTGGCGATGGCCTCATCCAGCGCACCCGGTTCGCTGACCCGGGAGATCCCGATCGAGGAGCCGCCGCGGGCTGGCTTGACGAATACCGGAAACCGCAGCTGCGCCACCTCGGCGATGACTGCGTCCCGATCATGTCGCCACCGATGCTCGGTGGCCACGACGTAGGGCCACACCGGCAGGCCCGCCGCCTCGAAGGCCACCTTCATGTAGTGCTTGTCCATGCCGATCGCTGACGCGGTGACCCCGCTGCCGACGTAGCGGATGCCCATCATCTCGAACATCCCTTGAATGGTTCCGTCCTCGCCGAAGGGGCCGTGCAGCAAGGAGAAGGCCACGTCGACACCGTGAATGTCGACCAGAGTCTCCCCGGAGCGGGTGGCCACCTCGCAGCCGGCTTCGCCCACCATCCACACAGCGTCGTTGTCAGGTTCGGCCACTGCCGGAGCCACCTGGTCGACGATGCTGTAGCCAGCGATCTCGTCCAGCCCGATCTGGCACCAGCGCCCGCTGGGAGTGATTCCTACCCCGACGACGTCGAATCGTTCGCGATCGATGGCTTGGAGCACAGATGCCGCAGTCAGGCAGGAAATCCCGTGCTCGGAGGACTGGCCTCCGAAGATGAGGGCTACCTTGGTTCGCGGCTGGTCTGAATGCATGGGGCCAGCCTATTACCGATGCTGGGGCACTCGCCGTCCGGCACGCATGTCGAACCGGTCGCTAGGGGCGGCCTCGCCCCGAAGCTGGGCCACCATGGCACTGAGCTGGTCCATGATGGCGATCGAGGCAGCTTCCAGCGACGCCCGGCTGGGCTCGCCTTCGCCGCGGAACCGCTCAAGATCGATCGCTGGTCCGGCCCAGGTGTGGATGGGGCGTCGCCGCAGCGAGAAGAGCCGGCGCCACTCCAGCTTCTTTTGACCGAGCAGGGCAGATGTGCCGGTCTGGGCGACCGGGATCACCGGGATCCGGTGGCTCAGCGCGAGCCGGGCCGCGCCAAATCGCGCTGTCATGGGCCAGCCATCGGGGTCGGCGGTGATAGTGCCTTCGGGGAACATCGCCACGACATCACCCTCGGCCAGCGCCTCATGCGCATGGACCAAGGCCTGCTGCGCGTCTGGGGTGTTTCGCTGGACGGGGATCTGTCGGGCGCTGCGGGCCAGCGAGCCCAGCACCGGCACCCTCCAGATCTCCGACTTTCCGAGGAAGCGCGGCCAGCGCCCCGACCAGATGACGAACTCCCCCAGGACCGGGGTGTCGAAGTTGCTGAGGTGGTTGGAGACCACCAGCGCAGCCCCGGATGTGGGGATGTTCTCCTGCCCCCGCCAGGAGCGGCGGATCAGCAGTGGCAAGAAGAACCGCACCACCCGGACCACGACGTGATAGCCGAACGGGGCGGACTCGCGGTTCACCGCGCGCAGTGGTCGCCGCCACGGCTTGGTGGTGGGGCGCTCGAGGGCTGGCACTGGCGTGGGACTAGTCGGCGGTCTTGGCGGGCAGCGTCTTGGGCTTGAAACCCGGACGAGTTGTCTCATAGGCCGCAATCTCGTCCGCATGTTGCAGGGTGGAGGAGATGTCGTCGAGGCCGTTGAGCAACCGGTGCTGGGTGTAGTCGTCGATCTCGAAATCGAAGCTGCGCTCGCCCACTGTGACGGTACGGGAGGCGAGATCCACTGTCAGCTCGTTGGCGGGTTCAGTCTCGACCGCCTGCCACAGTTCTTGCATGACGTCGGGGGTGACCACGCCCACCAGGAGCCCCGCCTTGCCGGCGTTGGAGCGGAAGATATCACCAAAGCGGGTGCCGAGAACCACGCGGAATCCGTAGTTCTGCAGCGCCCACACCGCGTGTTCGCGCGAGGATCCGGTACCGAAGTCCGGGCCGGGCAGCAAGACGGTGCCGCGCGTGTAGGGCTCGGTGTTGAGCACGAACTCGGGGTCGCCCCGCCAGGCCGAGAACAGACCGTCCTCGAAACCGGTCCGGGTGATTCGCTTGAGGTACACGGCAGGGATGATCTGGTCGGTGTCGACGTTGGAGCGCCGCAGCGGTACCCCGACACCGGTGTGTGTGGTGAACGCATCCATGTCAGGCTCCTTGGAGGTCGGCAGGTGAGGCCAGGTGGCCGGCGATGGCGGTGGCCGCGGCCACTGCGGGCGAGACGAGATGGGTACGGCCACCCTTGCCCTGGCGGCCTTCGAAGTTTCGGTTGGAGGTGGAGGCGGCGCGCTCGCCGGGTTGCAGCTGGTCGGGGTTCATGCCCAGGCACATCGAGCAGCCGGCGGCCCGCCATTCGGCCCCGAAGTCGAGGAAGACTTGATCGAGTCCTTCAGATTCGGCCTGAAGCCGAACCCGAGCCGATCCGGGGACGACGAGCATGCGCAGGTCGTCGGCGATGTGACGGCCTTGCAGCACGGAGGCTGCCAGGCGGAGGTCCTCGATGCGGCCGTTGGTGCACGAGCCGAGGAAGACTGTGTCGACCCTGACATCGCGCATTGCGGTGCCTGGCGTCAGGTCCATGTATTCGAGCGCTCGCTTGGCGGTTGCCTGTTCGACCTCGGATTCGAAGTCCTCCGGGCGCGGGACGACCCCACCTAGCGGCACTCCATGGCCCGGGTTGGTTCCCCACGTCACGAACGGAGTGAGCGCGGTGGCGTCGATGTCGACCTCGACGTCGAACACGGCGTCGTCATCGCTGCGCAATGTGGACCAGTAGGCGACGGCTTCCTCCCACTCGGCGCCTTCCGGGGCATGCGGCCGGCCTGCAAGGTAGTCGAATGTGGTCTGGTCGGGGGCGATCATTCCCGCCTTGGCGCCCCACTCGATGCTCATGTTGCAGATGGTCATCCGCCCCTCCATTGAGAGGGACTCGATAGTGGTGCCGCGATATTCGACGATGTGGCCCTGACCGCCCCCTGTGCCCACCTTGGCGATCAACGCCAGCACGACATCCTTGGCGGTGACACCCTCTGGGAGTTCGCCATTGATGTTGACGGCCATTGTCTTGGGGGTGCGTTGCGGCAGGGTCTGCGTCGCGAGCACGTGCTCGACCTCGCTGGTACCGATACCGAAGGCGAGCGCGCCGAAGGCGCCATGCGTAGAGGTGTGGGAATCGCCACACACGATCGTCATGCCGGGCTGGGTCACTCCCAGCTGGGGACCGATGATGTGCACGACGCCCTGGTCGCGATCACCGAGCGAGTGGATGCGAATCCCGAACTCTGCGGCGTTGCGGCGTAGCGTGTCCACCTGAGCGCGTGAGACCGGATCGGCGATCGGAGCGAGGATGTTCATCGTGGGCGTGTTGTGATCCTCGGTGGCCAGCGTGAGCTCCGGCCGACGCACTGAACGCTGGTTCATCCGGAGGCCTTCGAAAGCCTGCGGGCTGGTCACCTCGTGGACGAGGTGAAGGTCGATATAGAGCAGGTCGGGTTCCGACTCGTGCGAGCGCACCACGTGCGCGTCCCACACCTTCTCCGCCAGGGTCTTGCCCATGTTTCGATACCCCTTACATGTGGATGCCGCTGCGACTGTAACGGCGTTGGAACACTAACACTTGCACGTCCACTATATGAACCCGTAGTCTCACATCATGGACGAAAGCGTGAGTGGAGTCGGCGTCCTCGACAAGGCGGCGGCAGTGCTGGGTGCCCTCGAGGACAATCCCCTGACCCTCGCCGGGCTCGTGGCGGCCACCGGCCTGGCACGACCGACCGCTCATCGGCTCGCGGTCGCGCTGGAATATCACCGGCTGGTGGGGCGGGACCTGCAGGGCCGCTTCGTTCTCGGCCCACGGCTGGTTGAGCTGGCTGAGGCCGCCCGCGAGGACCCGCTGCTCGGCACCGCCGGGCCGATCCTCACTCGGCTGCGTGACATCACGGGCGAGTCTGCGCAGTTGTTTCGACGCCAAGGCGAAACCCGCGTGTGCGCAGCGGCCGTGGAACGCCCCTCGGGGCTGCGTGACACGGTTCCGGTCGGTGCCCAGCTTTCTATGAGCGCGGGATCCGCGGCACAGGTCCTGCTCGCCTGGGAAGACCCGGAGCGGGTCCCGAGACTACTTGAGGGCGCGGCATTCACGGTGACCTCGCTGCAGCAGGTGCGGCGTCGCGGCTGGGCTCAGTCGGTGGGTGAACGCGAGCCAGCTGTGGCCTCGGTATCAGCCCCCGTCCTGGCCCCCACCGGAAAGATCATCGCCGCGGTCAGCGTCTCGGGGCCCATCGAGCGACTCACCCGACAGCCGGGGCGCCTGCATGCTCCGGCCGTCATGGCAGCCGCCGAACGTTTCAGCGAGGTGTTGCGCAGATCCGTCGGCGCGAGCTAGCTGCCGCACCACCACGGCCATGTCCGAAAATCGCCAGAAATGCCGCCGCGGATCCGCTGTACTGGGGGCATGCCTCCCGGCCACGATGACCCGCTGTTCGCTCGGCGGTACCGCGCGATCGCCGCACGCGACTCACGCTTCGATGGCCAGTTCATCACGGCGGTGTCCTCCACCGGCATCTACTGTCGGCCCTCCTGCCCCGCTCGCACCCCCCAGCCCGAGCACGTCCGTTTCTTCCTGACCTCGGCGGCCGCGCAGGCCGCCGGCTACCGGGCCTGTCGTCGCTGCCTGCCCGAGGCAACCCCTGGCACCCCGGAGTGGAACCTTCGTCGCGACCTCGCCGGCCGGGCGATGCGACTGATCACCGACGGGGTGGTGGATCGGGAGGGCGTCAACGGCCTGGCTCGCCGACTGGGCTATACCTCGCGGCACGTTCACCGCATCCTCGTCGCCGAGCTCGGTGCCGGGCCCACGCAGCTCGCCCGCGCCCAGCGCGCACAGGTGGCCCGCGAGTTGATCTGCGGTACCAACCTCGGGCTGGGCGATGTCGCCTTCGCGGCCGGGTTCGGGTCGATCCGCCAGTTCAACGCCACTATCCAGCAGGTATTCGCGGCCCACCCCAGCCAGCTGCGCCGCCGTCGAGGCAGTGCTGCGGGCACGCCGTTGGAGCTTTACCTCCCAGTGCGGCTGCCCTTCGATGCTGCCGGAGTCATTGCTTTCCTGGCCGCCAGGGCTCTGCCTGGAGTGGAGATAGCTGAGCTCACCGAGGGTGGACCGTGGCGCTACGCGCGCACTCTCGCGCTCCCCCATGGCCCGGCCGCCCTCGATGTGAGTGCCACCACCTCTGGCGTGCGGCTGCGGCTGGAGGTGGCCTCGCTGGCCGATGTCGGACCAGCACTGGCACGAGTGCGGCGCCTGCTGGACTTGGACGCAGATCCAGTGGCGGTGGACACCGACCTTGGCGCCGACCCCGCCCTCGCGCCGCGCCTGGCGCGCACGCCAGGGATCCGGGTGCCCGGATCGGTGGATGGCCACGAACTACTCATCCGGGCCCTCGTCGGCCAGCAGATATCAGTATCGGCCGCCCGCACCCACCTCAGCCGCCTCGTGGCGGCCGCCGGGGAACCAGTGGCCACCACCATCGACGGTCTGAACCGGCTGTTCCCGACCCCGGAGCAGATCCTGCGGGCATTGGACGGCGACGAGCCGCCGTTGCGGCTTCCGGCGCGCAGCCTGGCCGCAATCCGCAGCTGCGCCACCGCGATGCTCGCCGGTGAACTCGTCGTGGATGTCGGGGCCGAACCGGCAGCCCTGACCGAGACTCTCGTGGCCCGCCCCGGCATCGGCCCATGGACGGCGGCCTACGTCACTATGCGACTGCTCGCCGACCCCGATGCGTGGCCGCCCGGCGATGCAGCGCTGCTGGCTGGCGCCCGCTGCTTGGGAATCGTAGGCCCCCAGGCTCGCCACCGCGACCTCACCGACCGCGCCCGAGAATGGGCCCCCTGGCGCTCCTACGCAGCCGCGCACGTGTGGCAGGCCGCCTCGACCGGAAGGATCACCCGATGACTCACACGATTCTCACCCCCGACGGGCCGTTCACAGTGCTGGCCGGCGGCGGCACAGTGCTCGCCTCCGGCTGGACCGACGACGCCGAGGCGCTGCTGGCTCTGGTACATCCGGACCTGCGAGACCAGATCGACCACGACGGACTCGACCAGGCGCTCACCGCCGTGCGGGCCTACTACGACGGTGATCTTGCGGCTCCGGCTCGGGTGGGGGTGCGCCAGCGCTCGGGTGAGTTCCGAGTCCACGCCTGGGATGTGCTGCGCGCTGTGGGCGCCGGCGATGTGGTCACCTACACCGAGTACGCGGCGGCGGCGGGGCGACCCGCCGCGATACGTGCGGCCGCCTCGGCCTGCGCGCAGAACGCCGCGGCCCTGTTCGTCCCGTGTCACCGAGTGGTGCGCGCCGATGGCGGGCTCGGCGGTTTCCGGTACGGCTTGCCGATCAAGCGGTCGCTACTCGAGCGCGAACGTCGGGCCAGCTGAGTCGGCAACTTCACACGGTCCGCCGTGGCAAGTGGCTCCCTGGCCCGAAAAAAGCGGAGAGGGCCTAGCACTAGGGCCTGTGCTAGGCCCTCCGCCTGAGTAGCCCCGAGGGGATTCGAACCCCCGCTACCGCCTTGAGAGGGCGGCGTGCTAGGCCGCTACACAACGGGGCCAGGCGGTGAGAATGCTAGCGAAGATTTGCTGCGCTGTCGCATTCCGCTGGGGTACTAGGACTCGAACCTAGACTAACTGAACCAGAATCAGTCGGGCTGCCAATTACCCTATACCCCACAGTGCCCTCACGAGCACGACTAGCAACTCTACACCAGAGCCCGGCCGCCCTCAAAAGCTCGGCAGGTCGCTACGGTTTCGGGGTGATGGTCGCCACGCGAAGCGCTCGCCCCAGCCACCATGCCGCCACCGCGACCAGCGCGAATCCCGCGATGTCGGTACCCGCCTGCGCCCAGGTGAGTTCTGTCGTGGCCTTGAGCGCGGCAACGCCACCGGTAACCAGGCCATAGCCGTAGGCGGAGAGGTTGTTGATCACGTGGGCTGCAATACCGGCTTCGAGCCCGCCGGTCACCAACACCAGCCACCCCGCCAGGAGACCGAAGGCGAGGCGGTTGGCAAACAGCGCCGGATTCTGAACGCCATGGAGCAGCGCGAACAGCACGGCGGTTGCCACGATCCCGACCCACGGATTCCTGGCGGCCGAGCCCAGGGTCTGGAGGAGGTAGCCGCGGAAGAAGAACTCCTCGGCGGCGGCCTGCAGGGGGGAGGACAGCACTATCACCAGAGCGAACCACTGCCACCCAGGTTGCGGCGGCCCGAACTCGACGGGCGCCCACAGATTCGACACCCACACGACTCCGTTGAGAATCACGGCGGCGGCGACGAGGCACAGCACCAGGTAGCGCCATCTCCAGCCCGGCTGCACCGACACCAGCCAGTGCGGGCGCAGCCCGTGAAGGTAGCGCACCAGCAGCAAACAGATCGGGATCAGACTGGCCAGGGCCAGCTGGGTGGCCAAGGGGCCGATGGGCAGTTCATAGGCCGAGGCCAGCGTCGTGTATTCGGTGAAGCCGGTGGCTCGCCCCTGGAGCAACCAGCCGATCACCAGCACCAATTGGCTGACCAGGGGCACCGCGAAGAAGAATGCTGCCAAGGCCATCAGCGCACCGATCAGCCCGCGCGCGGGACCCTCACCCGCAAGCTCAAGGGTCTCGGGGTAGCTGCGCCCGCCGTCGGGCTCGCGCAGTGCGACGTCTAGTCTCACGCAGCCACGACGGGGTTGGTGAGGGTGCCAAGTCCGTCGATCTCCACCTGAACCTGGTCGCCGTCAGCCAGCGAGCCCACGCCGGCCGGAGTGCCGGTGAGGATGACGTCCCCGGGCAGGAGGGTCGTGAAGGAGGTGATGGTGGTGACGAGCTCGACGATGCCACGGATCAGTGACGATGTGGCGCCGCGCTGCCGAATCTGGTCACCCACGCGGGTCTCGATGCCCAGCTGTGAGGCTTCCCCCACCGACAGATGTGTGTTGATCCACGGCCCCAGTGGGCAGAAGGTATCGGCACCCTTGGCCCGGGCCCACTGGCTATCCGAGTTCTGCCAATCGCGCGCTGTGACGTCGTTGGCGATCGTGTAACCGAAGATGACCTCCGGCACGCGCTCGGGAGGTACCTGCTTGCAGATCCGGCCGATGACGATGGCGAGTTCGCCCTCGTAGTGCAGGTCCTGGCAACCCTCGGGACGCACGATGGCCTCGCCTGGCCCGATGATCGAGGTATTGGGCTTGAAGAACAGCAGCGGCGGGCCCTGCGGCACCTGGCGGCCCATCTCGGCCGCGTGGTCGGCATAGTTCGCCCCGACCCCCACCACCTTGCTGCGGGGAATCACCGGGGCCAGCAGCCGCACGTCGGACAGCTGGTGCCGCTCGCCGGTGTAGTTCACCGCCGTTCCCGCCAGCGGGTCGTTGGTCAGGGTCGCGATCGTGTCGGGGTGCTCTCCGCCATCGACCTCGAGTTCAATGATTCCGTAGGCCGGATCGGCTCCGACTGCCGCGAAACGAGCAATACGCATGCCGAGAAGTCTAGGCCCTCATGCCAGGCCCCTCGGGCTCCGGCCGGGCAGGACCGCAGCCCGCGGAGGCCACGGAGGCCGCGCGGACGGGGCTAGCCGGCCGCTGGTTCTTCCCCACCCAGGTGGGTAATGATGCCGTAGGTGAGCGCGTCGAGCAGGGCCTCCCACGACGCCTCGATGACATTGGTACCGACGCCGACGGTGGTCCACGTCTCACCCCGCCACGAGGTGTCGATCAGCGTGCGCACTGTCGCGTCGGTGCCATGGCCCTCGTCGAGGATTCGGACCCGGTAATCGGTCAGTTCGAACTCGGCCACCTCCGGATAGGCCGACGCAACTGCCAGCCGCAACGCCCGATCCAGCGCGTTGACGGGCCCGTTGCCCTCCCCGACCACCATTTGGTGCTCTCCCTTGGCGGTCAGCTTGACCGTCGCCTCCGAGATGTTGATGCCGTCGCGCTCCTCGGTGAAGACCCGCCAGGACTTGACCTCAATGGGTATGGGCAGGATGCCCAACTCGTCGCGCAGCAGCATCTCGAAGCTCGCGTCGCTCGACTCGTAGCTATAGCCCTCGGACTCTTTGGCCTTTACCCGTGCTATCACCTGGGCCGCCACCTCGCGGTCGGATAGGTCGATGCCCAGTTGCTCGCCCTTGAGCTGGATGTTTGCCCGGCCGGCCATGTCCGAGATCAGCATGCGCATGTCGTTGCCGACCAGGGTCGGGTCGATGTGCTGGTAAAGATTGGCGTCGACCTTGATGGCGCTGGCGTGCAGGCCTGCCTTGTGAGCGAAGGAGGACGCGCCAACATATGGTTGGCGCCCGAGCAGCGGCTGATGCGCCACGAGCGCGATGGCGTGCGCGACGCGGGTGAGCTCGGCCAGATGTCCCACTGGCAGCACGCTCCAGCCCCACTTGATTTCCAATGCAGGCAGTAGCGCGCTCAGGTCGGCGTTGCCGGTGCGCTCACCGTAGCCATTGAAGGTACCCTGCACGTGCATCACGCCGGCCTCGACAGCGGCCAGGGTGTTTGCCACCGCGCATCCCGTGTCGTTGTGGCAGTGGATCCCGAGGTTGGCGCCGGTGCGGGCCGCGGCGCTGACCACATCACCCATCCAGCTCGGCAGCATGCCGCCGTTGGTGTCGCACAAGATGACGACCTCAGCACCGGCGTCATCGGCGGTCTTGACCACCTCGAGGGCGTACTCGGGGTTGGCCCGGTATCCGTCGAAGAAGTGCTCGGCATCCACGAAGACGTGTTTGCCCTGCGAGCGCAGGTAGCCCACCGTGTCGCGGATCATCTCGAGGTTCTCCTCGAGAGTGGTGCGAAGGGCACGGGTCACGTGTTCGTCATGGCTTTTGGCCACGACGCACACGTAGTCGGTACCGGCCTCGACGAGCGCCTGGGTGAGCGGGTCGGTGGCAGCCGAGGCCCCCGCCTTGCGGGTGGCGCCGAAGGCGACCAGCTTGGAGTTGGTCAGCTCGAGTTCGCGCGCCTTGGCGAAGAACTCGGTGTCGCTGGGGTTGGCGCCGGGCCACCCGCCTTCGATGAAACCGACCCCGAGTTCATCAAGATAGCGGGCTATCTTGAGTTTGTCCGCGACACTGAGGCGAATCCCCTCTTGCTGCGCGCCATCGCGCAGGCTGGTGTCGAAAACATGAAACTCGTCGGGCTTTGACGCAGCGTAGGCCATGGGCTGCAGGATAGCTGTGGTCTCGCCAGCCGGGACAGGCCGTAACCATAGTGAGACACCACCCGCGAGTCGCCTAGGGTTTGGCCTATGACACAGCGAACCACCCTGGCCGTCATCGGCGGCGACGGCATCGGCCCCGAAGTGACAGCGGAGGCCCTCAAGGTCCTCTCCGCCGCCGCCCCGGACGTCTTCGAGACCATCGACTACGACCTGGGCGCCCAACGCTGGTTGCGGACCGGTGAGGTGCTTCCCGATTCGGTGCTGGCCGAACTGCGCGGGGTGGGCGGCATTGTGCTGGGCGCGGTCGGTGCCGCCCCCAGCTCCACGACGATCCCCAGCGGCCTGCTGGAACGGGGCCTGTTGCTGAAGCTTCGCTTCGCATTCGATCACGCGATCAACCTGCGCCCGTCCAAGCTGTACCCGGGGATCAAGACTCCGCTGTCAGACGAGGTGGTAGCCCAGGGACCAATCGATTTCGTCGTGGTCAGGGAGGGAACCGAGGGACTCTACTGCGGCAACGGCGGCGCGGTGCGCGTGGGCACACCCCAGGAGCTGGCCACCGAGGTGTCGGTGAACACTGCCTTCGGGGTGGAGCGGGTGATCCGCGATGCATTTGAGCGTGCTCGGGCGCGGCGCGGCAGGCTGACCCTGCTGCACAAGCACAACGTCCTGGTCAGCGCCGGGAAGCTGTGGACCAGGCTGTTCGCCGAGGTGGGCGAGCAATACGCCGACGTCGAGCGGGACTACCTTCACATCGACGCTGCGATGATCGCCATGGTGGCGGATCCGTCCCGCTTCGATGTCATCGTGACCGATAACTTGTTCGGTGACATCGTGACCGATCTGGCGGCCGCTGTGACCGGCGGCATCGGCCTGGCGGCAAGCGCGAACATCAACCCCTCTGGCGAGTTCCCCAGCATGTTCGAGCCGGTCCACGGCTCGGCCCCCGATATCGCCGGGCAGGGCATCGCTGATCCGACGGCCGCCATCTCATCGATGGCGCTGCTGCTTGCCCACCTGGGCCGCCCCGGGGACGCCGCCCGTGTCGAGGCCGCGGTGGAGGCCGATATCGCCGAGCGGGCCGCGGGTCCCGTGCGGACCTGCGAGGTGGGCGATCGGATTGCGGCTCGGCTGTGACCGCGTTGGGGGCGGCCCGGCGGCTGCCCCCAGCGGCTACAGCCGGTCCAGCACCACGACGTCGCAGTCCTGGGCGAGCCGGTAGGCGACGGTGAAGGGGGCGCTCGCCTCGATCACTGTCTGGCTGCCGTGGACGGCGTAGCTGCCATCGAGCCCGAGGTCGATGTCTGGGCGGTGGCCGCCGGGACGGGCGAACGCGAGGATCGCGACGCGTTGACGATCCTGCGTGGTGTATTGCAGGCAGTACTGGCCATCGCCCGGCGTGCCGTGCCGACGCAGCGTTGCCTCGAGCACCATCGGCCTGATGTGTTCGCGGTAGAGCGCGACGAGTTCCGCGGCTCGTTCACGTTGGCCCGGGCTCCACTGCGCCAGATTGCCTCCGATGCCCATGATCCCGGCCATCGCCACCACGAAGCGGAACTCGAAGGAGGCCGGGTCGGCATCGGCGCGGTCGGGTACATCGGTGACCCAGGAGGCGAGCCACGAGGGGTGATAGGCGCGCAGGAATCCGTCCTGGATGCCCAGGCGGTCCCTTGGGCCGGTTTCGTCGCTGGCCCAGACAGCATCGCAGCGGGCCAGAACCCCCGGGTCAAGCCGGGCGCCACCCCCCGAACATGTTTCGACGGTGACGTGGCCGAATTCGTCGCGGATCACCTCCAGTAGCCGGTAATAGGCCTCGGTGTGCTGCTGTGACCAGGCGCGTCCGTGCGGGTCCCCAGGTCGGCCGCCGTCGGATATCGGGCGGTTCATGTCCCATTTGAGGTAGCTGATGTCGTAGTCGCTGAGGAGGCCACGCAGCATGTCGGCGCACCACTGCTCCACCTCGGGGCGTCCGAGGTCGAGCACGAGCTGGTGCCGGATTGTGGTGAGGGGGCGATCCCCGGCGCGATAGACCCAGTCGGGATGGGCGCGATAGAGGTCGCTGTCGGGGCTGACGCACTCCGGTTCGATCCACAGGCCGAACCGCATTCCCGCATCGGCAACGCGCTGGATCAGGTCCGCGAGGCCGTGGGGGAAGGCTGCGGTGTCGGGGGTCCAGTCACCGAGGGCCGCTGTGTCGTCTCGGCGGCCCCGGAACCAGCCATCGTCGATGACGAATACTTCGACCCCGAGTTGTGCTGCGCTGGCGGCCAGCTCGATTTGCTGATCGGCAGCCACATCGAAGGCAGTGGCGTACCAGGAGTTGTAGATCACGGGATGGTGCCCTGCCGGGTCGGGTCGCCGCAGCTCAAGGCGTGCGAACTGGTGCCAGGCTTGGGTAGCTGACTGCTGGTCCGGCGCGGCCAGCCAATACAGCGGGGGAGTTGTCAGGCGCGTGCCCGGGTCGAGCCTGATTCGGCCGGTTTCGTCGTCGAAGCCGCCGCTGATCCTGATGGTGCCCCGGCGGGACATGACCTCGGCGCGCATCACCCACGATCCGCTCCACGCGAGTGCGACGCTCACCCACTCGCCGGCCGGGCCCGGGACCCCCAGGACGGGCGAGAAGGCATGCGAGGTGATGCCCTGCCTGCTGCCGATCTCGAGCGTCCCTGCCGGTAGCCTCGCGCGATGCACCGTGTTCTCGCTACCCCACGCGCCGGCGAGGATCTCGACGTCATGCCCCGGGGCCTCCACCGCCCCGGGATGAGCTTTCTCGACGAGGAGCTGATCGGCTGCCTGGTTGGTGATCTCCAGCCACTGCCGGAGCACCCGGTGGCGGGTGTCGCTTTCCAGGTGAAGCCTGGCCAGGATCCCCTCCCCCACGTGATCGGCGGCCACATGGGTGCGCGGGCCTTCTCGCTCGAGGCTGACCTGGCCCAGCCTCAGGCGCGCCCCGAGGCTCCCATCGGCCCGAGACACTATGAGGTCACTGCGTTGGGAGTGCCGGGTGCCGTGGGCCACGAAGATCAGCGGGGCAACATCGGCGGTGCATTCAAACTCAAGCCTGCCTGTCGCGGCATGCGCGAGCGATTCCTCCCACATCATTTGCGTGCCCCACTGGCCCAGCAGCCCCAGCCCATCGGGGGCTGCCGAGATGACGTAGGGATCTGCGGAGGTGTGCAATATCCAGGACATGGGGCTCCAGACTGGCGACATGGTGCAGGCGATGCGCGTGAGGTCCGGCTCGCGACGCGAGGGACGATACCAGGGGCGAGGCTACTCGGCGGGGTCGTCGGATGCCCCCTGATCAGGGGCTTTCCAACAGATCGGGTCCCGGGGCAGGAAGCGTCAGCCCACCCACGCTGTCCAGCCGCCGCTCGATCTCGTCCAGGGCCACTCGCAGGCAACCGACCGCAACTATGTCTGCCCCCAGACTGGACAGCCTCAGCTGCGGGGCACGCACTATCGCCAGGCGGTCGACCGCCTGGCGAAGCGGAGCGAGCAATGTCTCCCCCGCCTGGGCCACACCCCCACCGATGACTATCTGTTGGGGGTCGAGGGTCAGCTGCAGTCCGGCGATACCGATGGCCAATTGCCCGGTGTAGGCGGCCACTGCTTCTCGGGCTTCCGGGTTCCCGGCGCGAGCGGCGTTGAACAGCTCCTTGCGGGTCACTGCCTTGCCGTCGACCCTCGCCTCGTCCACCAACCGGGGCGCATCCAGCCAGCCCACAGCTTCGAGAGCCCCCAGCTCGCCGCTGCCTCCCCGCCAGCCTCGGTACAGCTGCCCGTTGAGCACGAGCCCAGCGCCCGTGCGGTTCCCGATGAGGACGAAGACCAGATCCGAGACCCCTTGCGCCTGCCCCACCCATCGCTCGGCCAGCGCCGCGGCATTGCAGTCGTTCTCGACGATGATCGGGCGGGCCAGCCGGGTTCCGAGTTCAGCTTTGATGTCCTGGCCGACCCACTGTGGCATTCCGATGAAGTGGCTCACGACGCCGTCTTGGACCACGCCGGGAGAGGCGACCGCCACTGCCCATAGGTCCTCGATCGTGACCGCGGCCTGGGCGACCGCCGTGCGCATCAGTTCCGCGGCGCAGTCGAGCCGGGCGGCGGCGGACAGGCCCGGCGATACCCGTCGCAGGGTCTGGGCAATGATGGAGCCGCTGAGATCACTGACTGCGGCGCGTATCGTGTGCGACCCGATGTCTATCCCGCCCACGATGCCGGCGTCGGCGATGAACTCGAACCAGCGTGCCGGGCGTCCCGGCCCGGCGCCTGTGGTGCGTGCCGGGATCGCGCGCAGCCACCCTGCCTCGACGAGGTCGCCGACGATCGCCTCGGTCGCGGTCCGCGACAGGCCAACCTCGCTGGCCAGATCACTGATGGGGCGGGCCCCGGAGCGCAGCACACCCAGCACGGCACGGCTGTTGATCAGCCGCTGCATCGTGGCGTTTGCCGTTGTGAACTTGCCTTCGAGGATTGACATCGCCTCCACCATGACTAGACTAGCTGCACCCTTTAAATAAGGTAGTTACGTAAATATCGGTTCGAGGAGGAACCTTTACTATGGCCAGAAAAATCGTCAAACGTCTCGGTGTGGCCGGCGTAGCGCTGGCCGCAAGCACCAGCCTCATGCTCACCGCGTGCGGCCAGCGCGTCAACCAACCAGCATCGTCAAGCCAGGCCACCCAGGCCGCCACCACCACCGAGTTCAGCTACTGGTCGTCGTGGTCGGAAGGTGAACCGCAGCAGCAGGTCATTGCGGGCATCATCTCCGATTTCGAAGCCGAGACCGGGATCGCCGTGGATGTGCGCTGGCTCGGACGCGAATACGTCACGACTGTCAACAACGCCAACGCCGTCGGCGACGGCCCCGACCTATACGACAACGCCACCGACCACATCGCCGACTTCCGTTCCCGCGAGGGGATCGGCGACATCGAGGCCGTGCTGGATCTTGAGGTCCCCGGCGAGGGCGTCACCGTCGGCGATGTCCTCCCCCCTGCCGTCATCCAGGCCTCCTCCGATGCCGAAGGGCTCGGAATGATCCCCTACGTCACCATCTCCACCAGCATGTGGTTCGACGCCGCCGCGCATCCCGAGTGGGTCGATAGCCCGCCGCAGAGCGTCGATGAGCTCATCACGAGCTTCGGCGATCTCCGCGAGGCCGGGATGACGCCCGTGGCACAAGACGGCACAGTTAACTTCTACAACGCCTACTGGATCTATTGGCTACTGATGCGCCACGGCGGCCCGGGAACCCTGTCTGGCCTGGGTGAGTCACCCGAGAACTGGGATGATCCCGCGGTGCTGGCAGCCGCGCAGGATCTGCAGCGCATCGTCGACGCCGAGCCTTTCCAAGCCGATTTCATGGGCACCACCTATCCCGCAGCGCAGAATGCCTGGGCCAACGGCGAGATGGCCTTGAACCTCAACGGGTCGTGGCTGGCGAGCGAGGTCGGCCCCAACGCCCCCGAGGGATTCGAACCATCAACCTTCGCCTTCCCGATGGTTCCCGGTGGCTCCGACACCGTCGAGGTGGGGGCCCAGGGCTGGACCATCAATGCCGAGGCCCCCAACGCTGGGGCCGCCGCTGAGTTCCTGGCCTTCGCACTGCAGGCCTCCTACCAGCAGGAATACACCGATCAGACCAGTTCAATGGCCGCCCGCGAAGGTATCGACGCACCGCCCGCGCTTGTCACGCTCCAGCAACGCATCCAGGAGGCCACGACGGTCAACGCCACATACGATTCCGCGCCAGCTCAGCACGCCGGCTGGTGGAATGATGTGTTCCTGCCCCTCAGCGACAAGCTGATCTCCGGCCAGATCGACGCGGCCACGTTCGTCGCCGATGGCAAGGCCGCGACTGCTGACTACCAGGGCTGAGCACATGACGGCGGCACCACCAGCACCAGCGGTCGCGACGACATCCGCCGGGATGGCCGGCCACGAGCGGGCACGACGTCGCCTGTTTTGGCCCTTCCTGCTCCCGGCGCTGGCGTTGTACACGCTGCTGCTGGTGGTGCCGTCCCTGTCTTCGCTATGGGTGGGGCTGCATCGATGGAGCGGGCTGGGCAGCCAGATGGAATGGGTCGGGCTGGGAAACTACACCCGGCTGCTGCGCAACGAGGCATTCACCACGGCATTCGGTAACACCATCATGCTGACAGTTCTCGGGGCGCTTGCTGTCTTCGGCGTCACTTTCGCGGCAATGATCGTGTTGCGGGATGTCAAGGGCCGCACCCTGATCCGCAGCATCGTGTTTGTGCCCTACATCTTGTCCCCTATAGCGCTGGGCGTGGCCGTGGGATTCCTACTCAACCCCGACGGCGCGGTCAACACGCTGTTGGAGGGAATCGGCCTGGAGTCGTTGACCCGGGCGTGGCTTCACCCGGACACCATCTTCTCGGTCATCATCGTGGCCTTCAGCTGGAGCGTCGGCGGGTTCTACCTGGCGCTGCTGATGTCCGGGGTCGATTCGATCCCTGACGAACTCTACGAATCAGCCGATCTGGCGGGCGCGTCGAGCTGGCAGAAGTTCCGCCACATCACATTCCCACTGTCGCGCGACGCGCTGTCCACCGCGGCAGTGTTGTGGGTCATCAACGCGCTGAAGGTCTTCGAGATCGTGATCGCTTTCACCGGCACCGCCGGAACCCCACCCATCGCGGCGCGCACCATCGCGGTCCAGCAGTACCTGAGCGTCACCGGCGGCCGCGAAGGTATCCCCCAGCTCGGGGCGGCGGCCGCCATCGGCGTCCTGATGTTCCTGCTTTCATCGGTGCTGGTGGTCCTGGTGAGGCGTGTGCTCGCATCGGAGGTCTACGCACGATGACCCGGACCACAGCAACGATGCTCGACGATGTCCTGCGCGTGGGGATTCAGGTGCTCTTGTGGCTGTGGGTGGCCATCAACCTCGCCACAGTGGCATGGGTGGTGCTGACCTCCTTGAAAACCACCCGGGAGATCTTCGACGACCCGTTCGGGCTGCCCGCGGCACCGATGTGGGAGAACTACGTCACCGCCTGGAACGTCGCCGGCTTCGGCGGGGCTGCCGCATCCTCCATCGTGATCGTCTCGATCTCGGCCGTGCTGATCGTGGCAATCTCGGCACCGGCCGCCTACGTTTTGGCGAGGATTCTCGGGCGGCGTTCGGAGCGCCTCCTGACCTACTTCGCCTTTGGGATGGGGATCCCCTTCCAGCTCGTCTTGATCCCGCTGTTCCTGTTTTCCCACGAGTTGGACACATTCATGGTCGACTGGATCACCGGCTGGTGGGACGACCGGATCACGCTGTGCTTGATCTACGTCGCGCTGTCGCTTCCATTCAGTGTCTTCGTCCTCGCTTCGTTCTTCCGCTCACTGCCCCACGAGCTCGAAGAGGCCGCCGCCTTGGACGGTGCTTCACCGGGGGCAGCCTTCTGGCGCATCATGTTCCCGCTGGCGCGCCCGGGGCTGGTCACAGTGCTGGTGCTCAACGTGGTGTCGCTGTGGAACGAGACCCTCCTGATGCTAGTGCTAGTCACCGACCCTGCCCAGCGCACCCTGCCCGGGGCCCTGCTCAATCTTTATAACGCGATGCAATACACATCCAATTGGGGTGGGCTGTTCGCCGGCGTTGTGATCTTGGTCATGCCGATGATCCTGCTGTACATGTGGGTAGGTCGCCGGATCATTTCAGGTATGACCCAGGGAATTGGCAAGTGAACGATGAGCCCGGCGCCGAACACATCACCATCGCCGGGGGCAGCCTTCTGCTGGCCAGCGATGGAACACCGCTGCAGGTCAGTGCCGCGGCAAGCCCCGCGGTTCGCTATCTGCTGGATCCGCTTACCGAAGGCTGGCACACCAGCGAGCACCGCTGGGGCAGCGGCTTCCTGGTGACCTCCGCCGGGTCGGGGCGCTGGAATCGGCCCGTCCTGCAGGAGCGCCCAGGCCCGCGGACGTGGCGATGCGTGCACCGCCCCGTCCCGGGGCTTGAGGTGGAGGTCCAGCGCGAGGCGCTCGAACGATTTCGGGAGACGATCCGGATTCGCAACACCTCCACCGCCACTGTAGAGATCTCCACGCTTGGGATGTCGGTGCCGGTGCGTGATGTCTACACCAGCGCCGAGGACGCATTGCGCAGCGCGGTCCACGCGCACATCTGGCCCGGCGGGAGCCACGGCTACCTCGTGGCTCAGCCCATGGGCGGGGATGGTGCGGTGCTGAGCCTGCTGCTGGAGCGGGGAATGCTCCAGGCCTACTCGATTGAATCCCGTAGCCACACGACCGGCTCGAACGTCCGGGGGCACATCATCCTGCACGCGGTGGATTCCCGCGCCCCCCACGCCTTCGGCGGGCAACGCCGGCTGTGCGTGCCCGCCGGCCAAGCATTCGAGCTGGTGTGGAGCCTCGGGCTGCACGAAACAATGGCCCGGGCCACAGCCCAGCTGGCTCCCCCATGGCGCGCCGAATCCTATGTCGTGGCATCGGGGCAGGCCTGGAGTGCCACCGGTATCGAGACCGCCGAGATCAACGCGCCCTCGCACGTCGAGGTGCAGCGCTGCGGAGATCGGGTCGAGATCCGCGCGGATCGCCACGGACTTGTCGATCTGGAGATCGGCGATGCCCGCACTGCAGTGCTGTTCGCCGGAGATATTGAGGGCCTGGTCCGGGCGAGAGTTCGCTACATCTTGGACCATCAACGCGCCACAGAGCGGGCCGGCACGGATGCTGCGGCATTAGTCCCCGTTGATACCCGAACCCGTCTCACCCGGCTCACTTCGGGCTGGCCGGACTGGTCCGATGGCGCCGAGCGGGTGGCGATGCCGTCGCTGATGCAGCAGGCACGGCTGCGGGGGTGGGGAACCCCCGAGATCGACGAAGCGCTGGATGGCTGGTCCCAATTCGCCAGGCGACGGCTCCTGGACCACCAGGCGACGCCGCGCTGGGGAAGCGATACGACTGTGGCGAGCCCTCGCCTGTACAACTCCCCGTGGCTCGCGCACTTCTTCGCCGATCAGTACGTCTTGTACCGCGGGGCCGAGGACCTGGAATTGGCAGTTCAGATCCTGGAGCGCAGCGTGGAACTCGGCAGCCAACGGCACCTCTCGATTGGGATGCCAGAGGCGATGCTGCACGTCGCCGGGCTGCTGGTCGAGCGCGGCGAGGCCGGGCGGGCCAAGAGGCTGGTGAAGTCGCTGGAGTACTCCGCGCAATATTTCGCCGAGATCGGTAGCGCGCTGCCCGAGCACGAAGTCAACTACGAGCAGTCAATGGTCGCACCGCTGGTGACGCTGTTGTCGGCCGGATACAGGCTGACTCACAGCGAGGTCTACGAGCTACCGCTGCGCCGCGCGGTGGCGTGGCTCACAGCTTTCGGCGGACCGCAGCCCCACGCGCTGCTGCGCAATGTGGGAATCAGGCATTGGGACGGGTACTGGTTCGGCGAGCTTCGGCTGTGGGGGGATACGTTCCCGCACCACTGGAGCGCCCTGAGCAGTGTGGCTCTCGGTCAGCTCCCGCAGGCCATGCGCACCGCTGACACCCAACGAGCCACGCTCGACGGATTCCTCGCCAATCTGCACCTATTTGCCGAGGACGGATCGGCCAGCGCGGCCTTCATCATGCCCTCGGCGATCGATGGCCGCCCCGCCCATGTCCACGATCCGCTGGCCAACGACCAAGACTGGGCGTTGGTGCTGTACCTGCGGCATCTCGCCTCCGCTGGCGGGTGGCCGGTCCGCGCCCCGTTCGAGATCCTCTCCGAAGCCCCGCAGGCCGCGGGGCCCCCCGCCGAGTCAGGGGTGCGTTCCAGCGGAAACGACTCCCCTGGCATCGGCGATAGCAGCAACAACCGCGGGGGCTAGCGCACCTGCTTGGTGTCTGCATCGGCGAGCCCATCGGCGACCGAGCTGGTCTTGCTTTGCAGGATTTCAATGAGGTCGACACCGGTGGTGTTCTTGATCATCTCGACTGTCTGCAACACGTTGTCGTTGACCTGCTTCGGCAGGGCAGCCGCGCCATCGGTGGACACGACGGTGAGCTTGTCAATGGCCCCCATGGGCGCGGCGACCTTCTCCGCCACCTGCGGCAAGACCTCCACGAGCATCTGCAACACGGCAGCCTCGTTGTAGTTCTTGAACGCGGCGGCGCGCTGGTCCATGGCCTCGGCCTCTGCGGAGCCAAGTGCGGCGGTGGCGGCGGCCTGCGCCTCGCCCTCGGCCCGCACCGCGTCGGCCTCCGCGACACGTCGAGCCTTCTCGGCCTCGCCTCGCCTGGCACCCTCGATTGCCTCGGCCTCGGCGAGGGCCGAGCGCCGGGACTTCTCACCCTCACCAGTCAGGCGCGCCTTCTCGGCATCGGCCTCCGCCGCAGCGATCGAGGCTGCCTTGGACGCCTCAGCCTCGAAGATCTGCGAGCTACGGCGCCCCTGGGCCTCGGTCTCCATCTTGTATCGGGCGGCATCGGCGGGCTTGCGAACCTCGGTATCGAGCTGGCGATCCTTCAGCGCCGCCTGCCGGACGGCGACCTTCTCCTGTTCGGCCAGGATCGCCTGGTCACGGTCTGCTTGGGCCAAGGGCCCGGACGCGGCGGCCTGTGCCTTGGCCGCATCGGTCTCCGACTTGATCTCCGCCTCCTTCAGCACCAGCGCTCGCTCGGAGACGGCGATCTCTTGCTCCGCGGCGATCCTGGCCTGCTCAGCCTCGCGCCTGGCCTCCGCCTCGGCGACAGCGGCCAGCCGTCCCACCTTGGCCGACTCGGGGCGACCGAGGTCGTTGAGGTATGTGCCATCGTCGGTGATGTCTTGGATCTGGAAGGTGTCGAGTACGAGACCCTGGCCGGTCAGCGACGACTCCGACTCGTCCGCGACGCGCTGCGCGAAGGCCGCGCGGTCACGGATGATCTGTTCCACCGACAGACCACCGACGATCGAGCGTAGCGATCCGGCGAGGGTCTCCTGTGTGAAGGTCTCGATCTCGTCCTGCTGCATCAGGAAGCGCTGCGCCGCGGCCCGGATCGAATCCTCGTTGCCGCCGACTTTGACGATAGCAACTCCGTCAAGGTTCAGTTTGATGCCCTGACCGGAGACGGCGTTACGAATCTGCACCATGATGCGCCGGCTCGACAGGTCGAGCACCTGGAGTCGCTGCACGAAGGGGATGACGAACACGCCACCGCCCATGATGACTTTCTGCCCGGACAGGTCGGTGGACACCAGACCGGTCTCCGGATTGGTGACGGCCTTGCCCTTTTGCCCGGTGATGATGTACGCCTCGCTCGGCCGAGCCACCTTGTAGCGACTGGCGACCAGCAACGCCACGAGGACGAACAATAGGGCCCCACCGGCAATGGGGATCAAGACACTGGGCATGAGAACTCGCTTTCGGTACAGGTGGGATCAAAGTGTGGGATGAGTGGGCTGGACCTCGACCGAGGTGGCCGACGGAACTTCGCTGACCCACACCTTGGTTCCGGCGGACAGCGGGGCCGGGGACCGGGCGGCCCGTTTGAAGGATGAACCGCCCGAATACAGCCGCACCTCCCCGAACCCGTCGGCGGGGATATCGGTCAGGACCCGCCCCTCGGCACCGATGAGGGAACCCGGGCGCATGGCACGGCCCTCGCCACGCTTGAGCCAGCGGGTGACGCTTAGCGCCCCCCAGGCAGCCAGACTGCCAACCACGAAGCCGACGACCACTGCCACCCAGGTGATGTCCACGAAGGCCAAGGAGGTGGCGCCTGCGAAACCGAAAGAACCTATGAAGGCGGCGAGCGCTGCTAGCGAGAACAGGTCCCCGCCAAGCAGGTCGACATCAAAGATGCCATCGACGACGTCACCGAAGATGAGTGCAGCTGCAACGAGAGCGAGACCGACGCCACCAACGATCAAAAAGACAGTCAAATCCTCGCCCCCTGCACCTCAGGATACAGCCAACGCCGAACTCAACCAGGGCATTGTCCGCAACGAAGCCCTCGCATCACCCGCGCCCGTTCCACCCACCAGTGTCTGGCACGACCGATGGTGCCTGAGATGTGACCACTCACCACCCGGTTGCACGCTACGCAGCCCAAGGCGCAACAATGGGTCCGTGACTGAACCGCTGCTCCTAGCCGTCGTCATCGCGACAGCACTTGCATTCGACTTCACCAACGGTTTCCACGACACCGGCAACGCCATGGCCACGTCAATCGCGACCCGGGCGCTCAAGCCCAAGCAGGCAGTGCTGCTGTCGGCAGTATTGAATATGGTTGGGGCGTTCTTGTCGGTGACCGTTGCGGCGACGATCGCCAAAGGCATCGTCGACGCCAACATCGTCACCCTGGATGTGGTGCTCGCCGGGCTCGTGGGCGCGATCGTATGGAACCTCATCACGTGGCTGTTCGGGATTCCCTCCAGTTCCTCGCATGCACTGGTGGGAGGCGTGGTGGGCGCTGTGTTGGCCTCCGCTGGAACCACCGGCGTGTTGTGGCAGGGTCTGGCGTCCAAAGTGCTGATCCCGGCGCTCGTGGCCCCCGTTGTGGCGATCCTGGTGGCCTCCATCGCCACGTGGCTGGTGGTACGTATCACGCGCGGAGTCCTGCAGGAGGCAAACGATCGGCTCTTCCGGTGGGGTCAGGTGGGCTCGGCGTCATTGGTATCGCTGGCCCACGGGACAAACGACGCACAAAAATCGATGGGAATCATCCTCCTGGCGCTCATCGCCAGTGGTGCTGTCCCCGAGGATTCCTCGGTCCCGCTGTGGGTCATCTTCGCCTGTGCGACTGCGATGGCACTGGGCACCTATCTGGGCGGCTGGCGGGTCATCCGCACCCTCGGCAAGGGCCTGGTAGAGCTTGAATCCCGGCAAGGCATGGCCGCAGAGACCTCGAGCGCCGCTGTCATCTTGCTAT
Source organism: Arachnia sp. (assembly GCA_047972985.1). Taxonomy (GTDB): domain Bacteria; phylum Actinomycetota; class Actinomycetes; order Propionibacteriales; family Propionibacteriaceae; genus Arachnia. The sequence continues at coordinate 13,699 of JBKEBG010000051.1, read as the reverse complement.
CGAGCCATTTCGGCTTCTCGTTGTCCACGACCCACGTCGCGACTGGATCGATCCTTGGTTCGGGCGTCGGCATGAAGGGTGCCGATGTGCGCTGGTCGGTGGCGGGACGCATGTTCATCGCGTGGGTGACCACAGTCCCCGCAGCGGCACTGGCGGGAGCGGCAGCCTACGGTTTGGATGTGTGGGTCGGTGGGACCGCCGGTTCCTATGCGGTGTTTGCGGCCCTGATCGCGGTCTCTGCGGCGATCTTCTTGTGGTCGCGACGCAACCCGGTCGGCCACCACAACGTCAACGACGATTGGAAACCGGAGACCGACCAGGAGTCAATCCTGGCCGAATCGGTGGTCGACCACGATCCCGAGCTTCTGACCAGTACCTCCGATGTCGCGCAGCGGCGCTAGGGAGCACCCGTGAGTACTTTCGTCGACTGGAGTGCCCTGGGCACCGTGGTGATGTTCGGCGTGATCGTCGGTGCCGGCCTTCCGGCGCTGTTCGCCGTAGCGGTTCGCTTGTTGGCCGGCCCGGGCCTGCCCCAGGGCGGTCAGATCCCAACGGCGCGCCGCGCGGTGGCCTACAGCTGTTTCGCGCTGATCTGCCTCGCGATCGTCGTGGCTGTGGTCTACATCGCCGCGGGCGGTCACTAGCACCCGGCCCGGGCATGACTATGGGCCGCCGCCCGGGGGTGGTTCCCGGCCGACGGCCCAGAGTGAAGCCTCAGCGTGCGGCCGAACCCTCGACGTAGTCGTCATCGGTGCCCTTGACCCAGCTCATGAGCTTGCGCAGCTCACGTCCGGTGGCCTCGATCGGGTGCTGCTCTCCCTGCTCGCGGAACGCTTTGAACTCGGGGGCCCCGGCCTCCTGATCCTCGATGAAGCGGGTCGCGAACGCCCCCGACTGAACGTCGGCTAAGACGGCCTTCATGTTCTCCTTGACCCGGGCGTCGATGACGCGCGGCCCCGAGACGTAGTCGCCGAACTCGGCGGTGTCCGACACGCTCCAGCGCTGCTTGGCGATGCCACCCTCGTACATGAGGTCGACGATGAGCTTGAGCTCGTGGAGGCACTCGAAGTAGGCGACCTCCGGCTGGTAGCCGGCCTCGACGAGGGTCTCGAACCCGGCCTGGACAAGTGCCGAAGCACCGCCACACAGCACTGCCTGTTCGCCGAACAGGTCTGTTTCGGTCTCCTCGGTGAAGGTGGTTTTGATGCCGCCGGCACGCAGCCCGCCGATCGCTTTGGCGTAGGAAAGTGCCAACGGCCATGCGTTGCCTGTGGCGTCAACCTCGACGGCGACGATGACCGGAACTCCTCGGCCCTCGGCGTACTCGCGACGCACGAGGTGCCCGGGGCCCTTAGGGGCCACCATGCACACGTCGACGCCCTCGGGTGCAGTGATGTAGCCGAAGCGGATGTTGAACCCATGCGCGAAGAACAGGGCATCGCCGGCCACCAGGTGTGGCTCGATCTCTTCGGCGTAGACGCGACGCTGCACCTGGTCTGGGGCCAGGATCATGACCAGATCGGCCTCTTCGACCGCCTCGGACACGGGGAGCACCCGCAGCCCTTCGGCCTCGGCCTTCGCTGCGGACGGGCTGCCGGGCCGTAGACCGACGCGCACGTCGACGCCCGAATCACGCAGGCTCAGCGCGTGGGCATGGCCCTGCGATCCGTAGCCGATGACGGCGACGTGTCGATTCTGAATGATCGACAGATCGGCGTCGGTATCGTAGAACATCTCTGCCATGTGGGTACTCTCCTACTTTGTTACTTGGACTTGTTCTCGGCCAGGGTCTTGGCGCCACGCCCCAGGGCAACCTGGCCGGACTGCACGAGTTCCTGGATCCCATACGGGGTGAGCATCTCGATCAATGCCGCGAGTTTATCCCGCGCCCCGGTTGCCTCGATCGTGACCGAATCAGGGCTGACGTCGACCGCTTTGCCCCGGAACAGCCCGACCACGTCGATGATCTGGCTACGGGTAGTCACGTCGGCGCGCACCTTGACCAGGACCATCTCGCGGCTGACTGCGTTGGGCCCCAGCTCCAGTACCTTGCGGACCTCAACGAGTTTGTTCAACTGCTTGACGATCTGCTCGAGCACTGCGTCGTCGGCGACCTTCGCCACGACAGTCATCCGTGAGACATCGGAGCGTTCGGTCGGCCCGACGGCCAAGGAGTCGATGTTGAAGTCGCGTCGCGAGAACAGCGCGGCGATCCGCGCAAGGACGCCCGGCCGGTTCGACACGAGCACGCTGATTGTGTGCGAAGTCACAGGATCTCCTCTTCCCACTCGGGCGCCAAGTTCTTGGCAACCTGGATGTCATCATTGCTGGTCCCTGCAGGAACCATGGGCCAGACCATCGCATCCTTATGGACCACGAACTCGACCACCACGGGACGATCGTTGATCTCCAGGGCCTTGGCGATGGCCTCCTCCATTTCGGCTTCATTCGTGGCGCGGAGCCCAACCGCCCCCATGGCCTCGGCCAGCATCGGGAAGTTGGGCACGGACTCAGTGTGAAGATCAGTGTTGGAGTAGCGCTCGTCGTAGAACAAGCTCTGCCACTGCCGCACCATGCCCAGGGCGTTGTTGTTGATGACAGCGATCTTGATCGGGATGTTGTTGATCGCGCAGGTGACCAGTTCCTGATTTGTCATCTGGAAGCACCCATCACCGTCGATCCCCCAGACCGTGCGGTCCGGATGAGCGACCTTGGCTCCCATAGCCGCCGGGACGCAAAAGCCCATGGTTCCGGCGCCGCCCGAGTTGATCCACTGATGGGGATGCTCGTGCGGCAGGAAATGAGCGGCCCACATCTGGTGTTGCCCGACTCCAGATGCCCAGATGGTATCGGCGGGGCTGAGTTGGCCGAGACGTTGAATGACCTCCTGCGGCGACAGCCGACCATCGGGTGCCTCCTCCCACCGCGGCGCGTACTTGCCCTTCATCATCGCCAGCTGTTGACGCCACGGCTCGCACGAGGGCGGGGCCAGCGCTGCGACCGCCTCGGTGAGCTGCCGCAGCGTGTTGCGAACGTCACCGACGATCGGGATATCGGCCGCGCGATTCTTGCCGATCTCCGCCGGATCGATGTCGGCGTGGATCACCTTCGCGTTGGGCGCGAATGAATCCAGCTTGCCGGTCACCCGGTCATCGAAGCGTGCGCCCAGCGTGATCAGCAGATCGGACTTTTGAAGCGCTCCGACGGCCGCCACGGTGCCGTGCATCCCCGGCATCCCCATGTTGAGGGGCTCGGAATCGGGGATGGCGCCCCTGGCCATCAGGGTGGTGACCACCGGAATCTGGGTGAGTTCCACGAACTTGGCTAGCTCGGCCTCGGCATTGGCCCGCACGACTCCCCCGCCGACGTAGAGCACCGGGCGCCTGGCTTGCGCAATGAGCGACGCCGCAGCCCGCACCTGCCTGACGTGTGGCTTCGTGGTGGGCTTGTAGCCGGGCAGGTCCAACTCTTCGGGCCAACGGAAAACCGCGGACGAGGCCAGCGCGTCCTTGGCTATGTCCACCAGCACCGGCCCTGGACGGCCCGAGGCCGCGATGTGAAAGGCCTCCCGGATGGCCAGCGGAATGTCCTCGGTCTTCTTGATCAGGAAGCTGTGCTTGGTGACCGGCATGACGATGCCGCGGATGTCTGCCTCCTGGAAGGCATCGGTCCCGATGGATGTGGATGCCACCTGCCCCGTGATCGCGACGATCGGGGTCGAATCCAAATGCGCGTTCGCCAGGGGCGTCACCAGGTTGGTGGCGCCCGGACCGGAGGTCGCGATGCACACCCCGACCCGACCTGTCGCCATCGCGTAGCCCTCGGCCGCGTGGCCGGCGCCCTGTTCGTGGCGCACCAGGATGTGGCGGATCTTCGAGTCGTAGAGGGGGTCGTAGGCGGGGAGGATCGCGCCACCGGGAATCCCGAACGCTACGTCGACGCCCACCCGCTCAAGCGATTCGACAAGCGCCTGTGCGCCCGTGAGCATCTCACCGTCGTGCTGCGTCATTGCTCTCCCTTCGCTGCAGCGAACGCGACCAACAAAAAACCCCCGGCGCCGGGTGGCGCACGAGGGTGGCGTTTCGACTTATCGAAACGCCTAAACGAGTACGATCTCGCGGGTGGTCACGCGTTCACTCTTGCCGATCGTCTAGTCAGTGTCAACCCGACCGGGGCCTCGTCCCGCAGAGTGGGATGACGAGGCCCCGGCGAAGGCTGGGGAAACGGATTACTCGGGAGCGGGTGCTTCGGCCACTGCGGTCGCCTTCTTGTCCAGCGATAGGAAGGCCCACCCGGCGAGCCCGGCCAAGATCCCCAGGCCGATGACCAGCGCCGCCACGCCGTAGGCCACCACTGAGGTGAACAGCGAGGCGCGCAGGAACGAGGCATTCATCACGGTAGCGCGCTGCTGGGTGTACTGCTCGGCGAGTTCGGCGTCCCCCGCCTCCTCGGCCTCGGTGGCCAGCATCCCGAGTTCGGCGTAGGTCTTGCCATCGGAGATGTGAAGGGCATGGGTGTTGATGATGTCGGCCTGCGCATAGGCCGAGAAGGGCCCTTGAACCTTGGCACCGGCCAGGAAAGCAGCATCCTCGGGGACGGTGATGTCTTCGGCGGCCAGCTGGCTGCTGACAACTCCCCAAGTGATGCCACCGGCGACGATCATGATGATGCCCGCTACGAGGGACACGATTCCAACAAGTTTGGTGGGTTTCATGGCGCTCAGACTAGTTGACTCGTGAATCTATTTGACGGCGCCCCCACTTAAGACCTGGTCAACAGGCGATGAACAGTCTCAAGGTCGCGAGTGACGGTGCCGCGCATGTGCGAGATTCCGGGGCGCTCGGCGTATCTCGGGATCACATGGACGTGGGCGTGGAAAACCTCTTGCCCGGAGTCTGCCCCGGCATTACTCAAAATGTTGCAGGCCGAGGCGCCCAGCCTCCGTTTGACCAGATTTCCCACCGCCACTACGGCGGGGGCAGTGGCAACGATGACCTCGTCGTCGCTCAACACGTCGGCGACGTGGCGTCTCGGGATCACCAGAGTGTGCCCCTCCTGCCAGGGGCTGATGTCGAGGAAGGCGATGGAATCGTCGTCGGCATAGACCTGCTTACTCGGGATCTCACCCGCCACGATGCCACAGAACAAACACTCAGCCATGACTCTGCGTCTCCCTCCTGACCTCGAACCCTGCCGCCTCGAGCGCCGTCTTCACTTCACCTATCGACAGTGTGCCGTAATGGAAGACGCTGGCTGCCAGGATAGCGTCGGCACCGGCCTGTGCCGCGGCGACGAAATCTGCGGGCGTCCCCGCCCCTCCCGAGGCGATCACTGGAACTTCCACGACCTCCCGCACGGCTCGGATCATCTCGATGTCGAAGCCGGAGGTCGTGCCGTCGGCATCCATCGAGTTCAGCAGGATCTCCCCCACTCCCCGCTCCGCGGCCTCCCGCACCCATGCAATGGCGTCGCGTCCCGCGGAACGACGCCCGCCGTGGGTGGTGACGCCGAACCCGGATGCCATGCCGGGCTCACGGCGGGCATCCAGGCTCAACACCAGGACTTGGTTGCCGAACCTGGCGGTGATCTCTTCAATGACCGCGGGCCGCGCCAACGCTCCGGTGTTGATGCCGGCCTTGTCGGCGCCGCAACGCAGTAGGGCATCGACGTCGGCCACCTCGCGCACACCACCCCCCACCGTCAGCGGGATGAAGACTGTCTCGGCGCAGCGGGTGACCATGTCCCGGGTCGTGTCACGCCCGTCGGAGGATGCGGAGATGTCGAGGAAGACAAGCTCGTCGGCGCCCTCGCTGCTGTAGCGCGCCGCGAGTTCGACCGGGTCGCCGGCGTCGCGCAGGTGACGGAAATTGACACCCTTGACCACTCGACCATCGTGGACGTCGAGACAGGGGATCACGCGCAGCGCCACAGCCATGGGCAATAACCTACCCGCTGGGGTCGGGAGCCGCTGCTGGGCACGTCGCGCCACATTCTGCCGCGACGCCCATGTTCACGCTCCCCATCTTCTCGGCCATGGCTGCCTGCGCCTCGGTAGCCTGGGTTCATCGCCGGTAGCCGGCCAGGAATGAAACGAGCCGCTGCGGCGTTGAGTTCGGTACTATCGTGTATTCGCCGCCCAAGGAGGCAGCATCCGTGCTTGATCCGACAACGCTCTTTTCGTGGGCCCCGGACGTCGATCCGCAGACCGTCCACGCAGATACCCTCGTGGTGACGCTGGGCAGCTACGGCGACACCGGCCAGACTCAGCGCCAAATCGACGATCAACTGCGCGAGCACCTTCCCACGAAACTCCTGGGATCCTTCGACGCCGACCAGCTCATCGATTACACCGCGCATCGTCCTTCGATCACCTTCGAACGAGATCACTTTTCCCATTACTCCCCGCCACGCATCGCGGTGCACCAGCTGACCGACCCAGCGGGTCGTAGCTTCATCACTTTGAGCGGACCCGAGCCGGCCATGCAGTGGGAGCGTCTGGCCGCGTCGGTGACGCAACTGGTGGACCAGCTCGAGGTGCGCCGAACCATCTTCGTGCAGACGATGCCGACCCCGGCGCCCCACACCCGACCGGTGTTCATCAGCCGCTTCGCCAGCGACCCAAGCCTGCTGCATGAGGAACCGGTGATGGGTACCTTCACACTGCCCGCCTCGTTCAACGGCCTGCTGATGCTTCGCCTGGGGCAGGCAAATCACGACGCCATCGGGTTGCTTGCCCACATCCCGCACTACATAGCCGAGACCGAGTTCCCGCCCGCGGCGGCCGCGATCCTCACCGCGATCCAGGACGCCACCACCCTCGAACTCCCATTTGACGGTTTGGAGTCCAAGTCGGCCCGCACCCTCGCCTCGGTCGACCGCCAGGTGGCCGATAATGACGAACTCGCCGGCGCTATCCATACGCTGGAGGAACGCTACGACCAGTTCGTTGGCCGGTTGCCGCTGTTGGGACACGGTGCCGCCATCCCGGATGCTGACGAGCTGGGCGCCCAGTTCGAGCAGTTCCTCGCTTCCCTTGAGGACAACGAGGGCGGCCAGTGACGCCGGGCAGGCTGCTCAGTCTTCGGTGAGGTCGGCGTCCACGACGCCGCGACGCATGGCCGAGACCACAGCTCGGCAGGTGCGGCTGAAATCACCGGGCCCGGAGGCATGGGCGAGCTGACCGGCAAAATCGACGACCTGACGCACCCAGCGCACGAAGTCACCGGCGGGCAGCTGGCTGTGTGCCAGCACCTTGGCCAGGTCCTGGCCACGCGCCCACCGCCAGGCGGCCTCGGCAAAGCCGATGTCGGGGTCGCGTCCCCGGTCCAGCCGATGGGAACGTTCGGCCTGGCCCACATCTCGCCACACGGCACGCACCTCAGACTGTGCGCGTTCGCTGGCGGCGTCGGGCATCCGCGGAGTCCGGGTATCGCGCGAGGGGCGGGACTCGTAGAGCAGCGTGGACAACACGGCGGCCAGCTGAGTCTCGTCGAGGTCATCAAGGGTCCCTCGGCGGATACACTCGGCTGCGACGAGATCCAGCTCGTTATAGATCCGGCGCAGCATCCGCCCGGCGTCGGTCAGCGTATCGTTATCGTCGAGGTAGCCCAGCTGATTCAGCACCGCGCACACACGGTCGAACTGGGCCGCGAGCGAGTGTGTGCGCCCGCTGACCTGATCCTCGTTGCGCCGCGCCTCACGCTCCAATCGCAGCACGCGCGCCGCCGCGACAGCGTGCTCCTCCCGGTCCGGGCATTCGTGACACGGATGGGTGCGAAGCTCCCGGCGTAACCCAGTGACTCGCTGGGCGGTGTCCTCGTCGCTGGGAACGCGCGGGGTCACCGGAGTCTCGGGATCCAGCGCCCCCAACTTGTCCGACATCGCCCGCAGCAGCGAGCGCCGATCGGCTCGATCTTTCAGGCTGAAGTGGCGCGGCACCCGGACCCTGCCCACGGGCGCGAGTGGGCCGGACAGGTCGTGCGGTTCAAGCCTGAGTACCGTGTGATCGGCGGCGATGATCTGCGCCCAGGGCGAAGCACCGCGGCTGTTGCTCTGACCGGTGCGAATCACGACGCTCCAGCCCTGTGCGGGGACGTGGATCACGTCGCCGGGGCTAAGCGAGGCCAGCGCGTCGGCGGTCTGGCCCCGCTGCATGGTGCGGCGCTGCCTGGCGCTGCTCGACTCTAGGCGCGATATCTCCTCGCGCAGCTCGGCGTAGGCCATGGCATCGCCGAGGTGGCAGGTGACCTCCTGCCTGGCCAGCTGCAGATCGGCGGTCAGCTGGCGGCCAGTGCGGGCGGCCGACACCACGGAGCGATCGGTGAGGAACTGCGCGAAACTCTGGTTGAGCAGGTCACGCGCCCGCTCGCGCCCCATCCGCTGGATCAGGTTGACCGCCATGTTGTAGCTCGGCGCGAAGCTTGATTTGAGCGGGTAGGTGCGGCGGGAGGCGAGTCCTGCCACTGCCCGCGGGTCCATCCCGGACTGCCACAACACGACGGCATGACCCTCGGTATCGATCCCCCGCCGTCCGGCGCGCCCGGTGAGTTGGGTGTATTCGCCCGGGGTCATGTCGACATGCGCCTCGCCGTTGTACTTGACGAGCTTCTCGATCACAACGGTACGGGCGGGCATGTTGATACCCAGGGCCAGCGTTTCGGTGGCGAAGACAAGTTTCAGGGCGCCACTGGCGAAGCCCTCCTCCACGATGGCCTTGAATGCCGGTAGTTGGCCCGCGTGATGCGCGGCGACTCCCGCACACAGCGCCTCGCGAAAGTCCTCATAGCCGAGTGCCTCGAGGTCGGCCATCGCCAGGCCCGCCACATGCCGATCCGCGATATCGCCGAGGAGCGCAGCTTCCGCCCGGTCGGTGAGCGTGACTCCGCTACGCAGCACCTGCGAGACAGCAGCATCGCAGCCGATTCGGGAGAACACGAAACAGATCGCGGGCAGCAGCCCCTGGCGAGCCAGCACACGCGCCAGCTGGGGGCGGCTGGTGGGGCGGCGCGCGAAACGCTCGTGGGTCGCTCCACCGAAGGCCCCGGAGCCTTTGCCGTGGCGAGACTTCCCGCGGCCGGATCGTCCCCGAGGGCGCCGAGAGTCGTCGCGGACTCGGGCTGATTCGGAACGGCTCACTTTGAGCAGCTCGGGATTCACCTTCGCGGCCCGCTCGGTGGGAGTGGCCAGCGCCGTAGGCGCCACCCCATCGAAGAGGTCCACGAGCCGATCGGCGACTAAGACCTGCTGATAGAGCGGGACCGGGCGGCGCTCCGAGACAACCACGGCGCAGTCACCCCGGACAGTGGCGAGCCACTCTCCGAAGTCTTCGACGTTGCTCACCGTGGCAGACAGCGCGACTATCGCGACCTCGTCGGCCAGTCCGAGGATGACCTCTTCCCAGACAGCACCCCGGAACCTGTCGGCCAGGTAGTGCACTTCGTCCATGACCACATACCCGAGGCCCGTCAGCGCGGGCGAACCGGCGTAGATCATGTTGCGCAGAACCTCGGTGGTCATGACGACGATCCGGGCGTCGGAGTTGACTGACATGTCGCCGGTTAGCAGCCCCACCTGATCCGCGCCGTAGCGAGCGACGAGGTCGTGGTATTTCTGGTTCGACAGCGCCTTGATCGGCGTGGTGTAGAAGCACTTGCGCGCCTCGTCGAGGGCGAGCCAGGTAGCGAACTCCCCCACGACGGTCTTGCCTGCCCCCGTCGGCGCCGCGACGAGCACCCCACGCCCGGCGGCAAGCGCGCGGCACCCGTCGATCTGGTAATCGTCGAGTTCGAAGGGGAAACTGGCGGCGAAACTGGCGATGCGGGCGTCGGTGGCCTCAGCCATGCGCAACTCCGTTGACAAAGATCCGTAGCGAGCCGGGTGCGACACTGATCTGGACGGGGACTCCCCCGAGTTCCTCCCCGTCGCCCATGACGAACAGTCCATCGCCGGCGATGTGCACCTCGTGCGCCAGGAGGCGCTCCACAGCAGGGTGGCGGACGAACTTCCCGGAGTACAGCTGGGGAAGCAGCCGCAGCAGCGTAAGCCGGGAGACGGGGTGAACTATCGTCACATCGAGCAGCCCGTCGGCCGGATCAGCATCCGGCGCGATCTGCATCCCGCCGCCAAAAAGTCCAGTGTTGGCCACCGCCACCAGCATCGCCTCGTGGCGCCGCTCGACCCCGTCGATCCGCAACCGGTACTTCAAAGGGTCGAACTCGGCGAGCTCTCGCAAGGCGATATACCCGTAGCTCAATGGACCGAACCGAAGACGGGCCCGGTTTGTCTTGAGATTGACCCTGGCGTCGTAGCCGGTGGAGACCACAGCGCCGACGTAGCGCTCGGCGTGGTCGAGGTTGCTGACGCGCGTCAGGTCGACCACGTGCGCATAGCCCTGCTCGATCACATCGAGCGCCCGCGTGAGATCGGTGGGAACCCCCACGCCGCGAGCGAAGTCGTTTCCGGTCCCTGCGGGGATGATCCCCAGCGTGGCCTCGGTCCCGGCGCACGCGTTGACCCCGAGGTGGGCCATCCCGTCACCGCCGACCACGATCACTGCGTCACCGTCACGGGCCTGTAGGGCAGCGCCTCTCATGAGCGCCTCAGCGTGGGCGTAGGCCTTGGAGCGGACCACCCGGACTTCGGAGGAGGCAAGGCGCCGACGAAGTTCTCGCGCTATCCAGCCGATCTTGCGGCCGGCACGGCCCGCTCCGGAGCTTTCGTTGACGACCACCGTGACCAGCCCCGGTTTGGCGATCTGGTTCATTCGTCGTCGTCAACGTCGATGTGCCACTCGGACACTGATTCCTTGGTGATCCCTTTGCGCTTGTCCAGTATGACTGCGATGCGCTCGGCGACGAAGTAGAGCACCGACATCGGTACCGCCAACGCGAGCATCGAGAACGGGTCAGTCGAGGGGGTCGCCATGGCGGCGAACACTACTGTGCCGAAGATGACGTATCGGCGGGCGCCCGCCAGCTGATATCCCTTCACCACACCGGCCATGTTGAGCGCGATGAGGATCACCGGTAGCAGGAACGACACCCCGAAGACCAGAATGATCTTTATCTCCAGCGCCAGGAACTCCGACATGTCCAGCAGGTTCATGATGTCGAGACCCTGGGGAGTAAAGCTCAGCATCACTGCGATGCCCTTGGGCCAGACCCAGTAGCCAACGGCCACACCGAGCAGAAACAACGGTACCGCGGCCCCGAGGAAGCCCAATGCGTAGCGCTTTTCCTTGGACACCAGGCCCGGGGCGACGAAGGCCCAGATTTGATAGATCCACACCGGCGAGGAGGCGATCAATCCGGTCAACAGCACCGCCATCACCGCGAGGGTGAAGGGCCCGACCACGCCCGAGTTCGCCAGCTGTAGGTCGGCGCCCTCGTGCGCTGCCCTCACCTGATCCGCCGCCGTGTAGTACGGCTGCAAAATGATGGCCACGAGTTCGCGGTAGAAGAAGATCGCGCCCACCGAAGCGATCACTGTCGCGATGACCGAGACTGTCAGCCGGTAGCGGACCTCTCGCAGATGGTCCATGAGCGCCATCGTGCCGTCACTGGCCGAGGCCTTCGGTGGACGCAGCCACGCGAACCGGCGAGGCTTCTCACCGGGTTCAGTGGCGGTGGCAGCCACGGTCAGCTATCACCTTCGCGACGACGCAACTCCGCCTCGCGGGCAGCCAGGTCACGCTCGCGTGCCTGAAGTTCGCGATCGGCCATCTCGCGTTGCATGTCTTCGATGCTCTTGGGATCCGGCTCGACTATCTCGGCTTCGACCACAGGCTCCGCAGCGGAGGCCGCTGCAGTGCCGTCGTCCACGGTCTTGACCTCTTCCTTGAACTCGCGGATGGAGCGGCCGACTCCCTTCCCGAGCCCCGCCAGCCGCGAACCGCCAAACAACAGCAGCGCGACCGCCAGGATGATCAACCATTCCCATCCACCAGCCATTGCCTTCTCGTTCCTCGTTGTCCGGGCCTTCGGCCCGGTGATCTCCCGCTGATTAGTTTAGTCGTTGCCGCGCTGGGGAAGCTGCAGCCGATTAAGCAGGTCTGCTGCCTCCTGCGCGCGGGTCCCCAGCATTTCCAGTTCGCTGAACAAGTCACTGAGCTTATGCGCCAGCCACACCGCGTAGGCGATCACCATGACGAGCCCCGCCAGCCCGATGCCTACGAACGCTGCGACCCAGACCATGGCGCCGATGCTACCTGTTGGCCGTGGCCTCGCCTACCTCCCCAGGCGGCCAATCACGCGCCATGTCCACTATTGACCGTATTGGGCCAGGGCAGCACCCGCGATGCGGGCCGCCTCATCGGCCACTTCAGGGTCCGAGATGGCCAGGACATCGGCTCCCAGGCGCACTACTAGCCCGGCCACCCACTGGATGGAACCGACCGGCAGGGTGATGACTGTGGCATCGCCGTCGCGATGCTGGTCCAGGACCGGAACGTACTCGGCGACCCACGCCGCCCGCGGCGCGAGGCTCAGCGTGACGCTGCGGGGCGCGTCAGCGAACCAGTTCTGGGGCATCGTGGCGAGCCCGGGCCGCGGCTGATACGTCTCGGCGAGGATCTCGACGGCCCGGATCCGGTCCAGGCGGTAGCTGCGCCAGTCGCCACGCTCCCGGCTCCAGGCGTCCAGGTAGGCAAAGCCGTCAACAACCCGCAGCCGGGCTGGCTCGACTATCGGCAGGCTGGGATGCACCGTCCCCGCATAATCAAGCCGGACACATTCGTGCCGATCGATGGCACGTTGCAGGGTTTGGCGGTCCTCATCACGCCCGCCCAGCACCTCGACGTTGACCGGTGAGGGTGTCCCGAGCAACTCAGCGAGTTTATTGACGGCCGAACGAGCCGCCGTGGACCCTCCCGAGATATCGACTATCGCCTGCAACGCCACGAGTAGGCTTGCCGCTTCGTCGGGTTTGAGCCGCATGGGCCGGGATAGGACGTCGGCGTTGCGCAGGAAGATGCACCCGTCATCGCGGGCTCCTTCGAGGTCGACGTCGAAGAGGTCGTCGTAGAGTCCATCGGGCAGGCCACAAAACTGCAGCACCTCAAGATCGGCGATCACCTGTCTGGGCAGCACCGAGAAGTGCCGGGCCACCTCGTCGACGCTGATCCCCGGATGCTGCTGGAGATATGGCACCAGGGTGATCAGCCGCTTGAGCTGCGTCGATGACCTCATCGTGACCACAGTTGCTGGACTTCGCGCAGCTGATCGATGACCCGCTGCCGGAGCTCCGGTGGGTCGATGACCTTCGCCGAGGGCCCCAGCTCGCACACCTGGGCAACCAGGTTCTGCGTGCCGTGGCCGCTGACCAGGTAGGCAGTGAAGCCTTCGGGAACGCCGGTGACTTCCCCGGCAGGTTTCGCGCCCCGGATCAGGCCGGGTGAGGTACCTTGAGGCACCGCCACCAGTGCCGTCGCCACCGGATCGGCGGCCGAGACGTCGAGGAGTTCGGCGATCTGTTCGGTGGGCGGAACCTGAAATGCCTCGGACTTGCCGACTGCTGTGGGGGTGCCGGTGAACCTGGCGAGCTTGAACCGCCTGGGTTGGCCGCGATCCAGATCCTGACCGAGCAGATACCACCTGCCGCGGCGCTGCAGGAGGCGCCATGGGAGCAGCCGCCGCGGTTGTCCTTTGTACTCGAAACGCAGTTCACGGCGCTCGGTGATGGCTTCCCAGGCCGCGTCGAAGCC
>JBKEBG010000106.1:0-3266 GCA_047972985.1 Arachnia sp. | reverse complement strand
TGGCAGATCGCATCTCCGGGGTTTTCGTTCCGATAGTGCTCGTGATCGCCGCGGGTACCCTCATCGCCTGGCTGGCCGCCGGGTATTCGGCCTCGGCGGGCCTGACCGCCGCCGTCGCGGTCCTGGTCATCGCGTGCCCGTGCGCGCTGGGCCTGGCCACCCCCACCGCGCTGCTGGTAGGCACCGGCCGCGGAGCGCAGCTGGGCGTACTCATCAAGGGGCCCGAGGTCCTGGAATCGACCCGCCAGGCAGACACGATAGTTCTCGACAAGACCGGAACCGTCACCACCGGAGCGATGGCGCTGGTCGAGGTCGTGGCCGGCGAGGGAGTCGACAGCCACGAGGTGCTGCGCCTGGCCGGCGCCGTGGAGAACGCCTCCGAACATCCCATCGCCCGGGCCATCGCCCGCGCCGCCGCGGAACAGGCAGGACCCTTGCCCGAGGTCGAGCAGTTCGAAAACCTCGCGGGCAGCGGGGTGCAGGGGATCGTCGATGGCCACCTGGTGCTGGTGGGGCGCGAGGGCTTCCTGTCCGAATGGGCGCTGCGGCTCCCGCCCGAGCTCAGCGCGGCAAAGTCTGCCGCCCAGGCCCAGGGCAAAACAGTCGTCGCGGCGGGGTGGGACGGTGCCGCCCGCGGGATCCTCGTGGTCGCCGACACTGTCAAGCCCACCAGCGCCCAGGCCATCGCCGAACTCAAGGGTCTCGGGCTCACCCCGGTGCTGCTGACCGGTGACCACCAGGTGGTGGCCGATCAGATTGCCGCCGAGGTCGGCATCGCCGACGTTTACGCCGAGGTCCTACCGCAGGACAAGGCAGATGTCGTGACCCGGCTCCAAGGCCAGGGCAAGACCGTCGCGATGGTCGGTGACGGCATCAACGACGCCCCGGCGCTGGCCACGGCCGATCTGTCGCTGGCCATGGGCACCGGCACCGATGTCGCGATCGAGGCATCCGATATCACCCTGGTGCGCGGCGATCTGCGCAGCGCCGTCGATGCCATCCGGCTATCCCGCAGCACCCTGCGGACTATCAAGACGAACCTGTTCTGGGCCTTCGCCTACAACGTCGCCGCCATTCCCATCGCGGCTCTCGGCATGCTCAACCCCATGCTGGCCGGAGCCGCCATGGCCTTTTCCAGCGTGTTCGTGGTCGGCAACAGCCTGCGGCTGCGAGGATTCAAGAGCGTCACAGGAGCCGGCAGCAAGCAAGGAGCCACAGATGTGTGAGTGCGTGGCCGAGGACCATCAGCACGGCTACATCAGCGACAAGGACAAGTACCTCAAGCGGATGAGCCGTATCGAGGGTCAGGCCCGCGGTATCACCCGCATGATCGACCAGGAGAAGTACTGCATCGACATCCTCACCCAAATCAGCGCACTGACCAGCGCCCTGCAATCGGTGGCGCTCGGGCTGCTCGATGACCACCTCACGCACTGCGTGCTCGATGCCGCCAAGGTCTCCGATGCCGAGGCCGAGGCAAAGATCCAGGAGGCCACCGCTGCCATCGCCCGCCTGGTGAGGTCCTGACCCGCCAGGGCGCGGTCGCAGACGCTCAGGCGGGCGTGAACCACAGCGACTGGTAGGCCCCCAGCCGGATCCGGTCGGGGCTCAGATCCCAGCGATGCCCGTTGAGTAGTTCGCACGCGGCCACCCCGAAGCACTCACGCAGCACCGGTGTGCCGAGCTCGACGGCAGTCTCGTCGAAGTTGTACAGCTGCACCATCGGCCCCATCGCGTGATCGTGTCGCACCGCGAGCACGCTGCTCGCCTCCACCTCCGGAAGCCATGGCTCCACCGCGGCATGCAGCTGCGGGGTACGCCGCCGCACACTGAGCATGTGGCGAAGCCAGGCATTGATGCGGGCCTGGGGCGAATCCGGGTGCTCCCCGAGCTTGACCACCGCTGCCCAGTCGAGCTCGGGGCGGTGGACCCAGCGGTTATCGTCGGCGTGCGCCGGGTGGAGGCGGTAGCCGTAGTCGTTGAGGGTCCCCAGCTCGTCGCCCATGTAGATCAGCGGTATGCCGCCGTATCCGCCGATCACCGTGTGGAGCAGGTTGATCCGGGCTACCGCCGCATCGATGAGGGTCTGGTCACCGGCCTGCAGCGCGGCCTCAAGCCCGGCGAGCGAGGCGAGGCTACCCGAAATCCTTCGGTCCCCGGTCTCCGGATTAGCCTGAAACACGAGCCCGCGGGCGAACGACCCCGGGAACTTCCCGGAGTAGAAATCGCTGAGGAAGGCCCGGTGAGTGAACCCGTCCAGGCCCACCGCAGCAGCGTCACCGTCGTCGATGGCCCAGCCGATGTCGTCGTGGCAGCGTACATAGGTGGCCCAGGTGGCCGATAGCGGTTTGGTGGGGAATTGGCGCAGCGCATGACGCATCAATGTGGCGTCGCGGCTGGCCAGCGTCGACCACAACTGCGCCATCAGGGTGTTGTGGTAGGCAAGATCGGACAGCTTGCCGTGGTGCTGGCGGGTGCCGAAGTACCCGATGAGGTCCCGGGGGCCGACGATAGCCTCGGCCTTGAAGGCGATCGCGGGCGCTGCCACCCGCAGCGCGGCGCGCATCGCCTGGGTCAGGGCGTGCACCTGCGGCTGGTTCTGGCAATTGGTGCCCAGCTGCTTCCAGATGAACGCGATGGCGTCCAACCGGAAGATCTCCACCCCGTGATTTGCCAGGTCACACATGATCGTGACGTACTCGACGAATACATCGGGATTGGCCCAGTTCACGTCCCACTGGTAGTCGTTGAAGGTGGTCCACACCCAGCCAGCCAGGTCGGGATCCCAGGTGAAGTTGCCTGGCGCGAAATCGGGAAAGATCTCCGGCAGGCTCTGCTCGTAGCGGTCCGGCTCCGTGC
Source organism: Arachnia sp. (assembly GCA_047972985.1). Lineage (GTDB taxonomy): Bacteria > Actinomycetota > Actinomycetes > Propionibacteriales > Propionibacteriaceae > Arachnia. The sequence continues at coordinate 407 of JBKEBG010000106.1, read as the reverse complement.
GGTCGGGGTAGACGTGAAAGTAGTCGCGCCACCGGGCCTGGCCCGCGCGGGCCCGCCGTGCCCACTCGTGCTCCCGGGCCACGTGGTTGAGCACCAGATCCACCTCGAGCGAGATCTGCCGCTGCCGCAGCCGCGTGGTCAGATCCCGCAGGTCGGCCATGGTTCCCAGGTCCGGCCGGATCTGCTGGTAGTCCTGTACCGCATAGCCGCCGTCGTTCGGGCCGGATCTGGACCGCAGAATCGGCATCAGGTGCAGATAGGTCACCCCCAGATCCGCCAGGTGATCGAGATGATCACCCACCCCGGCCAGGCTCGTGGCGAAGCGATCGGCGTAGGCGACGTACCCGGTCTGGCGCGGGTCCTGCAGCCAGTCGGGGCGAAGCAGACGCTGCTGGTCAAGTAGCCGC
>JBKEBG010000090.1:0-6504 GCA_047972985.1 Arachnia sp. | reverse complement strand
CCAGCGACCTTCGCGCCGGTGCGCGTCACGGTATCGACGATTTTACGCGCCGAGCTGTCGATGACCTCGTGGTCATAGGCCCGCAACCTGATGCGGATCTTCTGTCCGGCCACAGTGGTTCCTTCTACTCGTCCGATGCCTGGTGAAGTTTCTGGTGGGTTTACACCCTTGTTGCTACGGCCCCCGAGGTCGGGTGTGTCGCAGCCTTTGCCGCGTCCCATCCCCCTCCGCGATGGAGTTCGATGTGTGTGGACTGACGGCTCAGACCCTCCGGTTTTCCCCGCTGCGACGGCCACACCGGGCCGCGCGGAGGGGCAAGCCCCGGCAGAGCAACCTGACTATTCTGACACGGCGGGGCGCGGTGTCAAAATCGGCCGGGCCTACCCCGTGGTCGGGTTCTCCGGGAGAATCCGCAGGGTCCACTGCGCCGCCTGTGGCCGCAGAATGTAGTCGGGACGCACGTCTGGTCCGCACGAGGCGGAGCCCAGCCCGCGCTGCGCGGCATCGAATGTGAGGTGGGTCGCGGTACTGGGCGGCAGCTCATGTGGGTGCCGCGCGCCGGTGACCTCGAATTCGTCGTGAGCCCGCAGCGTGAATCCCGGCCGGGTTCCCGCGACATCCTCAGTGAGGATCCGCAGCCCGGCCTCCGGGAGCCAGAGTTCACGCAGGTCGGCGCGGTGCCCGCTCTCCTGGGGGACCGCGTAGTCGACGACGAGATCTTCGATCGCCGATTCGAACCTGCCGACCCTGGCCGCCTGCCTGGAATCGGGGTAGTTCTCGTGTGGGCCGGTGCCGTACCACTGTGCCGTGGCCAGCCCGGGGGGCAGCCGGAACGCCAATCCGATCCTGGGCCAGGTACCGGTCCATTCGGCCGTGGGCTGCGCGTCTGCCTCCAGCCGCAGCTCATCTCCCACCCACCGCCACACGTGCTCAACCACCACAGCCTGGGTGCTGGCCGCCGGGGCGTACCGATGCCTCACCCGCACTGCGTCGGCTTCCAGGGCCACGCTCATGACTCGACGTTGCAGCCGGTCAAGGCCTCGATCCCGCCACCGCTGCTCCGAGGAGGCCAGCAGCGTTCCGCGGCCGCGAGTGGTGTCCGCTTCCGCCTCATCGTAGCTGGCCGCCGGCAGCGAATCGTTGGCCGTCGGAGCCCGCCATAGGGTCAGTCGTGGCCCGTGGATCGGCGCGTCACCGAGCCCGATGAGGTCGCCGGTGCTGGCGTCGAGCCGGGCCTGCCCGAGCCGGATCTCAGCGCCGTGTGGCACAGGAGCTGCCGAGGCCCGGTGGGGCTGGAGCGGCTCGGAGTTGCCCAACTGCATTGATGTCTCCGCCATGACATGACCAGCATCAGCCCACGTAGTCGGCTCAGCCAGGACGGCCCGCGCGAACCGCCACAGCTCCCCCACTGCATCGCAGTCGGGCTCGGGCAGCGGAACCCAGGCCGCATCCCCGGCGGACACCGCAGGCACCTCAACGCCGTGCTGCGCCACCACCACGCCGTCAAGCTCGTCGGTGACCACGAATCTCAGATCGTGGGTGGCGCCGGCGTGGCGGAGGTTGTCGATCAGGAGCCGGTTGTCGCTGATGAGGAGTTTGATCGGCGAGGTAACCGCAGCGAACTCCGCCAGCATCGGGGTCGGCGTCAGGTCCGCCAGCACCATGCCGTCGCAGACAAAACTGCCGTCATGGAAGGGTTCGCCGAAATCGCCGCCGTAGCCGAAGTACTCGTTGCCGGCAGCATCGGCGGTACGCAGTCCGTGGTCGCGCCACTCCCAGACGAATCCGCCGTGCCACTGCGGGACCTCATCGAAGACAGCCTCGTATTCGGCCAGCGCCCCAGAGCCGTTTCCCATGGCGTGGGCGTATTCACACAAGATCATTGGCCGCTGCGCTAGAACTGCGGCGCGCGAGTGCGACGGGGGCGGCGGGTCTTGGCCGTTGACCCCGACCCCGGCCGCCATGTCCTCCATCTCTTCGATCGACGGATACATCCGGGACACCACATCTGTGTAGCGGCCCTCGTAGTCGCCTTCGTAATGCACGGGGCGCTCCGGATCCCGGCGATGCAGCCAGGCCGCCATCGCGGCGAGGTTGGTCCCTGTGTGGGACTCGTTGCCTAGTGACCAGGCAACGACGCAGGCATGGTTCTTGTCCCGCTCGAAGAAGCGCTCGACACGGTCACGATAGGCATCGCGCCAGCGCGGGTCGTCCGAGGGATTGCCGATCCAGCCATCGAAGACGAATCCGTGGGTCTCAAGATCGCACTCGTCGATGACCCAGAAACCCAGCTCGTCAGCCAGGTCCAGCAGATCCGGGTGCGGCGGATAGTGCGAGGTGCGGATCGCGTTGATGTGGTGCCGCTTCATCAACAGCAAGCCTTGCCTGGCCTGCTCGCGGTCGAACACCCTGCCCACATCGGGGTCGAATTCGTGGCGGTTGACCCCACGCAGCCGGAGCTTGCGGCCGTTGACCCGCCACTGGGGGCCCACGATCTCCACGCGACGAAAGCCAAGCCGCAGCCGCCTGATCTCTGCGGCATTGCTGACCTCAGCGTCGTAGAGCCTGGGGACATCCGCGCTCCAGGGTTCAACATTGCCGACCCCGAACCCGGTCACCTCCGCCGCGGTGTGGAACACGCGTTCGAGATCCAGCTCTGGGATCCGCACCGTCACGGGGTATGCCGAGGCCGCAGCCCGCAGCTCGCAGATGACGCCGCCCTCGCCACTGTCGGGGTCGAAATCGGCCCGCAGCCACACGTCCTCGATGCCCGCCGCCGGGGCGACGAGGAGTTCCACCTCACGGAAAATGCCGGGGAGCCACCACTGGTCCTGGTCTTCCAGGTAGCTGTGGGCGCTCCATTGATGAACCCTTACATGGAGCAGGTTGCGCCCTGGCAGCAGGTGGTCGGTGACGTCCAGCTCCTGAGTGAGCCGACTACCGCGAACCACGCCCACCTCAACCCCGTTCAGCGTGACGATGGCCAAGGACTCGACACCGAGGAAGCGGAGCCGGGCCCTGGCTCCGGATGGAACCCACTCTTGGGCCAGGTCGAACCAGCGCCGGTAGTCTCCGGTGGGGTTGTGGTCGGGAACGTGGGGGACGTCCACGGGGAACGGGTACTTCACATTTGTGTAGCAGGGTTGCCCCCACTCCGCACGCCCCTGGAGCACCCAGTGGCTCGGCACCGCGATGGTGTCCCAGGCCGAGTCGTCGAATTCAGGTGCAGCGGCTCCGGCAGGCACATCATTGACCCCCGCCGAGAACCGGAAGCGCCAGGGACCAGACAGGTTCAGCCGAGGCGCGTCGCTGTCCAGGTGGGAACGGGGAGCGACGCGGACGCCGCTACCAGGTGAAAACGACTCGACCTCGCTCATGTGTGGACTTCCTCGCCCCCGGAACTAACAACATGGAACCCCTACTCGTACACGACGACCTTCGTGCCGATGGGGGCTTCAGCATAGAGCTGTTTGATCTTGTTGAGGTCACGCATGTTGACGCAGCCGTGCGAGCCGCCCGGGCCCGAGTATCCGATGCGCGCGAACTCCGACGAGTAGTGCACGGCCTGTCCTCCGTCGAAGAACATCGACCACGGCATGTCAACGTCATACAGGCTGGAGCGATGCAGCGGGTTCTTGTAGTAGATGCTGCTGACGCCCAGGCGGGTTTCCATGCCCCGGCGGCCAGTGCGCACATCTGCCGACCACGCGACCTTGCCTTTCTTGACCCAGTAGAGCTTCTGGTTGCCCCGGTCCACGCAGATCACGTTGCCGCTGGTGTAGCACCTGGAATCGATGTGGACGCTCTCCCGCCGCAGCGTGACCTGATTGCTGTAATAGGTCCTGCCGTCAGCTGTCTTCACCCCGATGCGGTACTTGTACACTCCCGGTGTGTTCTTCCCGTAGGTCAGCGGGATCGAGTAGTAGCCCGTGGATGAGGTGGTCCGGCGCTGACTGACCGACCATTTGCCATTGACTAGGGCCTCGCTCCACACAGGCCGGTTGGCGGCTCCGCGGGCGGTTCCCCAGGCATTGGTGCCTTGACCCACCAGCTTCGAACCGGCCGTGTAGGCGCTGATGGCCGGGACGCGCCGAATGGTCACCTGACGGCTGTAGTAGGCGCGTCCATCGACTCCCCGCACCCCCACCCGGTAGGTGTGCGTCGCGGCGACATTGGTGCCGTAGGTCAGTGGGAGCGTGTACTGACCGTTGGCGGCGGTGCGTGAGCGTTGGCTGACCGACCAGCGACCGTTGACCCAGGCCTCGGTCCACACCGGCCGGGTGCGGAAATCAGGGGCCGATCCCCACACGTTGGTGGCCGCACCGACGGTCTTGCTTCCTGCGGTGGAGGCCGTTGGCATCCTCGCGGTTCGAGTGAAAGTCACAGTATTGCTGATCGAGGTATCCCCCAGGTAGGACACGATCACGCGGTAGGCATAGGTCCCCGGGGTGTTCTTGCCATAGCTCAACTCGAGGGCGTAAGCGCCGGAGGACGATGTGGTCCCCCGCTGCGACGTCGACCACGCACCGTTGCTGAGCCTGACCTGCAGCGAGACCGACGCGTTGGGAGCCCCGGCGGCAACACCCCAAGCATTGGAGGTGACCCCGATGGGCTTCGAGCCGGCCGTGGATACCGAGACATTCACCTGATCAGCGGCCGCAGGCGATGCGCCACCAATTGGCCCCATCAGCGCCAAGATCAGTGCGAGCACGACGAATGGAGCGCCGAGGAGTTTGGTCTTCATCTGGTCACATTCCTCATGGATCGGAGTGGGATACAGGCCCCAGGGAAGGCGGCTCAAGCATATCTTGCCCCCGGCTCACAACAAAAAGCCCCCAGGCAGTTACCCGTGACTACCAGTCCCGTCGAGCAGCGCCCTCAGCCGGGCCAATCTGGCCAATGTCGAGGGCCGTCCCAGAATCTCCATAGACTCAAACAACGGGGGGGAGACCCGCCTGCCGCTCAACGCCACCCGAAGCGGCGCGAAGGCGAACTTAGCCTTGATGCCCATATCGTCAACGAGGCGCTGCCGGAGCGCCAGCTGAATGGGTTCGGCCTCGAAACTTCTCAGGGGCTTCAGCACTTCGGCGGCAGCGGCGAGGGCCTCGGGTGCGTCGTCTCGCAGCGCCCCCACTGCCTCGGGCTCATAGGCGATCGCGTCATCATCGGTCAGCAGAAACTCGATCTGGCCGACCGCATCGCGCAGCGTGGTAAGACGCTGCTGGATAATCGGGGTCGCCGCACGCACCACGGCTGCCGTGTGCTGGTTCACCTCGGGCGCCAGCTGGCCGTGGGCGCTGGCGTATTCCAGGATTCGTTCGGCAAGCTGGTCGCGGTCGAGGCTGCGGATGTAGTGACCGTTGAGCCAATCGAGCTTGGTCAGATCGAAGATTGGCCCCGTGGTGTTGACCTTGTCCCAGGAAAACCCGGCGACGAACTCGTCGAAGCTGGCCACCTCTGCGTCCTCGGCGGGCGGATAGCCGAGCAGTTGAAGGAAATTGCGTACCGACTCGGGGAGATAGCCTTGTTCGCGGAACCACAACAACCGAGCGGCCGGATTCTTGCGCTTGGAGATCTTTGATTTGTCAGTGTTGCGCAACAACGGCATATGAGCGAATTGCGGCACGTCCCAGCCCAGCCAGCGGTAGAGCAGGACGTGTTTGGGTGTCGAGGAGATCCACTCCTCGCCGCGCACGACGGTGGTGATCCCCATCAGGTGATCGTCGACCACCACCGCCAAGTGATACGTCGGGAAACCGTCAGCCTTGAGGATGACCTGATCATCGGGCCGGGGGGCACCCACACGGCCACGCACCAAATCATCGAACTCCAATGGCGCCTCGTCCGGGATCAGCATCCGCACCACCGGCTGCTCGCTGAACCCTGGCAGCGCGGCACGCTCATCGCGAGTCATCCCGAGGCATAGCCTGTCGTAACCGGTCGCCGCCTGCTTGGTGCGCTGCTGCTCGGCCCGCAGTTCGGCCAGCCGCTGGCTGGAGCACCAGCAGTAGTACGCGTGACCGGAATCGATGAGAGCCTCGACGAAGGGCTGGTAGGTATCGAGCCGCTCGGACTGTCGATAGGGGGAATAGGGGCCGCCGACCTGCGGCGACTCGTCAGGCCCGAGCCCGAGCCAGGCCAACGATTCATAGATCTGCTGTTCGCTGCCCGCCACGAGCCGGGCCTGATCGGTGTCTTCGATGCGCAGCACGAATGTGCCGCCGGTCTTACGGGCCCAGGCAAGATCGAACAAGGCCATGAAGGCGGTACCGACGTGCGGGTCACCGGTGGGCGAGGGGGCGACACGAGTGCGCTGTGGCGTATTCATCCCTGACGACGATAGCCCACGCGCGGCATCGGCACCTGCCCGGCTGGTCGCAGCCGATCGGGTTGCCCGTTCCGGCATGCTTGAGTGATGAACGCTGAGCCTGCGCGAGGTCTCGATGCCGCCGCGCGCCGCCAGGCGCTGGCCGCCGGGCGCCAACGCGCCCGCGAGGACTTCGA
>JBKEBG010000073.1:0-3954 GCA_047972985.1 Arachnia sp. | reverse complement strand
GGTGGCCAGGGCCGGGGTCGAACCGGCGACCTTTCACTTTTCAGGCGAACGCTACTACCAACTGAGCTACCTGGCCGTGTGGCGGCACTGCTAGTGCTCTACCAGCGACCCCGACGGGACTCGAACCCGCGACCTCCGCCGTGACAGGGCGGCGCGCTAACCAACTGCGCTACGGGGCCATTTGAGATGGCCTGCCGGCCGAAGCCAGCCCGGGTAACTATAGCGAAGGGCCGCCGATGAGGCGAATCGCATCCCGCGGGCCGGAGGAACCAGGCGACAGGTGTCATCCGACTCGCATCCCCAACGGGATTCGAACCCGTGTTGCCGCCGTGAAAGGGCGGAGTCCTAGGCCGCTAGACGATGGGGACCCGGCCGATCCAGGATAGTGCAGCACGGCGGCCGCGTCGAACCGCCCGGCCCACACAGCCCCCGGAGGGCCGATGGGTCAGCTGTCGTAGGTGGTGATGTGGATGTGGTCGAGGTGATTGGCGGTGTCACTGCCGCGGCTGGCCATCGGACGCCACCCCTCGCGATCCCGCGAGATGTTCCAGATCTTCTGATCAAAGATGATGTAGTGGATGTGGTACTTGCGGGCATTGGTGCGGAAGTAGGTGGCCAACTTCCAGCCGGCCGCGTTATTGGCCTTGTAGCTCGGGATCATGATGTCCACGGCTCGCCCGGCCGGATGGTCCGGGGTGGTGCTGCGTCGCCAGCCGTACATCGTCTTGATCAACGGCACATTCGCCCAGACGTATCTGACAATGACCTTGACGAATTCGTTTGTCTTGTCCAGCCCGCTAGACCATCCCCGGTTCAGGCTCGTATTGCTGCCCGAGGAGGCCTTAGTGGTGGTGGATGACGAACTCAGGTATTTCGAGGTGACCCACCACGTCTTGCCGTTTCGCACCACCTGGGAGCGGCCGGAGGCCGTGGTGCCGGTCAATGCCAGTGAGGTGCCCGAGGACACGGTTCCGGTGTAGGCCGAGCCGGTGGCAGCGTGCCACAGGTTCAACGTGGCGGTGGCATACATTGTCGACGTAGCCGCCGGCGTCGAAGACGACGCCGCAGGCTTGGATGCCGAGGTGTAGCGCGACGTGACCCACTTGATCGCGCCCTGGTAGACGATCTCGGCGCGGCCGCTGGCCACCTTCCCGGTGACGGCGATGGCGCTGCCGCGGGGGATCTCTCCCGACTTGGCCGACCCGGTGGACTTGGCCCAGATGCTCAGATTGGCGGTCGCGTAGCGCGTGGTGGTCTTCGGGGTTGATCCCGCCGCCGGAGCCGCCGATGTGCTGGAGACTTTGTCCAGGTACTTGTTGTTGACCCAGCGGAGGTTGCCCTGCCAGATGATCTGGGCGAGACCGTTGCTGACCTTGCCGGTCAGGTCGACGATGGTACCAGCGGGCATGTCGCCGAGCGAGCGGAAGCTCCTGGTGTCGGTGGTGCGGATCATGAGCGGGACCCGCGCCCTGGCTTGTCCGGTCACGGCGGGCAATTTCGACGGGGCGGAGCCGCCGGCGCTCGAGAGATAGCGGCTGGCGGCCCACAGCTTTGACTTGCCATAGCTCACCTGTGCGTAGGAGCCGCTGATGCTTCCGGTGAGGCTCAGTTTCGTGCCCCGCTTGGCCACCGTCTTCACTGAGTTCTTCATGCTCGGGCCGGTGCGCAGGTTGAGGTTGGCGGTGGCGTAGACGGTTCCCGTGGTGGCCGATTGCGCGGTAGCGGCCGTGCTCGTCGAGCCACCGGGTGACTTCAGGTAGGCCGAGGCGACGTAGGCGGTTCTACCTCGATAGCTGACCCTGGTCCAGCCGTTGCTGCTGCTGACGGCGGTGACTTTCTGGCCGCGCCGCAACAGGCCGACGCGGGGCTTGGAAGTGTTGGGAGTAGAGCGAACATTGACGGCGGTGGTTGCCACCATCGGGCCGCTGGAGGCGTCGGCGGAAACGCCCCACACGATTGATCCCACGCCTTGTCCCAGGCAGGCGACCATAGCTGCACCAAAAGTCGCCCGCCTCGTCAATTGCCAGTTCACGCCGGGTCCCTTCGATCAAAGTCGGGGCCGCACCGCTTTCCCGGGGCGGGTGCCCCCGGTGCGGCCGTCGTGGCTTGGACATTATGACGACCACCACTGGGGAACAAGCGTGGAAAGTGCCTTTCCTGGCAATTTTCAAGGCGACACGCCGGGCGCGTGGTGGGAAGTACAATCATGTAATTACAACTGTGTAATTCAAATTGGAATGGGTTTCACAAGGGGTCTAGCGTTTTGTTGGGGAATTACTGCGGGAATCACCGTTCCTGAGAGCGGCTGAAGTTTTCACAGGTGAGTGGGGGCCTCAATCGACCTCAAGGCGCACTTCAGCTTCAGGTCCGCTTTCCCCGCGAACCTGCGTGGTGCGCGCGCCGCTGACCCAGTGGGCGGCTCTGCCTACTGCGCTGTCAGGAATGTACCCCGCCATGAGGTCAGCACCGGTGAGTGCTTCGCCGCCTACGGCCTCCAGTAGCCCCGCCATCCGGTCAAGCGGGACCGCCGCAGCGAGCACGGGGGCGTGGAACGCCCGCCGGTTGGCCGCCAGAGTGTGTAACACCTCGCCGCTGAACTCCGGTGCCACGATCACCAGCGGGTGCTCGGTGGTGGCCTGATCGAGCGGTGTGATCAGGGCCCGAAACGCTGTGATCGGATCGACGGTGATCAGGACCCTGGCGTTGCGCCACTCAGCTTGCTGAGCGTTGGTGCAGAAATCCTGGTGGGCCCAGCCGAAATCGAACTCGGTGCCGTGCACTGAGTGCCCCGAGGCGGGCCCGGCGGGATCCGGCATGGCGTCGATGTCGTCTTGGGTCAGGTAGGCCGGGGTCATGGCGTCGACCTCGGCGTCCCCCCGCACCGGTATCTGGCGGGCCTCGCGATCCCGGCGGCGCCGGGTGCGGGCGTCCCACCAGGCGGCAAATGCCAGCAGTGGAAGCCCCACTGCCACCGCGATCAGCAGTCCACCTAGGTCACCCATGCACACCAGACTACGGCGCGGGTCTAGAATGGCCGGGCGCCTATAGCTCAGCTGGCAGAGCAGTGGACTTTTAATCCATGGGTCCCGGGTTCGAGCCCCGGTGGGCGCACCATGTGCACAAGGCTTGAACCGTGGTCCTTGGGGACAAGGGCTGGGGTTCGAGCCTTGTTGTTGCCGTTGCCCCAGTTGAGGGCGTTGCCGCTGACTTCGGGGGCGAGCAGCATTTCGTCGGGGCGCTGGTACTCGACGCGGAGTTCGTCGTCTTCCTCGACGTAGACCTTGGTAAAGAACGCCTGGTTGCACAGGCGGCGGTTGGTGTCGTCGCAGCGGGAGTAGATGTCGGCGCAGTTGGCGAGCAGGAAGTCGGTGTCGGCATAGATCGTCGTGACCGTGACGTGCCCTTCCGGCTCCGACCCGCAGAGCACATTCGCTCCCAGCAGCACACGCGCAGCGAATGGCCCTGACGCTAGAGCTCGACCAGGCCGTCGATCTGGGCCTCGCTCAGAGAGGTTTGAGCCTTCCCAATCGAGCGAACCACCCGCCCCCGATCATCGGTGATCGTCGGCTCAGGGGGCCGTCGGCTAGCTTGTAGGCGCCACGTTTCCAGCGAGCAGCCACGGTCTTCACCGTCTGGCTAATGTTCTCGAACTGCCTACGGAGGGCACCGGGTTACCGCACTAGTCACAGCGAGCGCGTCGGCCGCCTCCCGCTTCGCCACTGCGCTCGCGACGATTGGCGCGTCAATCTCGGGCACCACCGCCACCTCGATGTCCGTGACGCCGAGCAGCTCAGCCGCGTCGGTCACCAGGTCGGGGATCTGTTCGAGGCGCCGGGCCTGAGTGAACAAGCCTTCAACCCCAGGGACGTGGACTGCCCACCAGCCACCGCTGCGGGTGGCCAGGGCGGTGACGTGCGTGCTAACGTGTCGAGTCCCATCAGCTTCAGGGTGGCT
>JBKEBG010000069.1:0-14041 GCA_047972985.1 Arachnia sp. | reverse complement strand
CCCACCGTGCGCCCGGCGCAGGCCGGCAGCACCTTCCGGTAGGACTCGGTCTGCGCCTCGATGGTGGGCTCGGTGGGGGCGTCTAGGAACATGAACTCCGTGCGGAACAGCCCGACCCCTTCGACGGCGGTGGCTGCGGCCCGTTCGGCGTCTGCCACAGTGCCGATGTTGGCCAACAGCTGGATGAAGTGGCCATCGCTGGTGGCCCCGGGTGCCTCGTCGGCGAGCAGGACCTTGCGGCGCTCCATGCGCTCGTTGAGTGCGTCCTGCGTGGCCTGATCCGGGTCCACGATCACTGAGCCGCGGGCACCATCGACGGCGACAAGTGCGCCTTCAGGGATGTCGTCCATCGCGCCGGCGACCCGCACCACGCAGGGCAGGCCGAGCTGGCGCGCGATAATGGCGGTGTGGGAGGTGGGGCCTCCCTCCTCGGTGACCAGGGCGAGGACCTTGCTCATGTCGAGACCGGAGGTGTCTGCCGGGGTGAGTTCCTGCGCTACCACGACCGAGGGCTCGTTGACCGATTCGAGGCCTGGCTCGGGCACGCCCAGCAGACGCGCCACGGTGCGGTCTCGGACCGAGTTGAGGTCCGCCACACGTTCTGCCATGTAGCCACCGAGCTGCCTGAAGACCTCAGCGAACTCGGCGAAGGTCTGTGTCACCGCCGTGGCAGGGCCGTTGCCTTCGCCGAGTAGCTCCTCGCTGCGGCTCACAAGTTCCGGATCGGCGGCGATCTCGGCGGCCGCCTGGAGGACCTCGCCGAGGGTCTGCCCGGCATGCTGCCCGGCTGCCGCCGAAAGCGATGCCGAGACCTCGGACAGTGCCGTGCGGATTCGCTCGACCTCGGATGCGATCGCCTCAGCGCCTTGCGGGCTCGCCTCATCGGCGGGGGCACCCACGGGGGTGGCGAACCGCACACAGGGGCCGACAGCTGCGACGGCGCCAACGCCGATGCCGCTGAGGGTGGTGGAACTCACTGGTTCGGATCCTCAAGGACGGCAACGAGGCTCTCAAGTGCCGCGTCTGCGCCCTCGCCGTCGGCTTCCAGGACGACGACGTCGCCCTGCTTGGCGCCGAGGCTCAGCACGGACAGGATCGAGCTCGCCGAGACCGGGCCCTTTTCGCCCTTGGTGATCTTGACGGCGACACCGGTCGCCTTGGCCGCCTGAACGAACTGGGACGCCGGGCGGGCATGCAGGCCTTCGGCGGCTGCGACTGTGGCTTCACGGGTGGACATCTTTCGACTCACTTCCATAGGGGCTAGATGTGCGTACTTTCGATGGCTCACCAGACCTGCGGTGGTCGGCGGTGAGCCCCCGAACATTGATGATCCTCACACGGGCTCCCTTGGCGGTGCAAGGACTTGCGAAAGGGTGGGAATATTTGCAGATGAGCGTCTATTCACCCAGGATCGTAATGTGACACTTGCGGATCCGGGCCCGGGCGCGGTCCCAATCTGCGAAGAAGATGTAGCCCGTGACGCCGAAGCCGAGTTCACCGTCGATGATGGGGAAGCTCTGGCTGGTCCCCACCAGAGTCGACTTCAGATGGGCGTCGGCGTTGAGCAGCTGACTGCGGTCGCCGCCAGGGAGGTATTCGTTGGCGTTGGACCATGACTCGACAGCCTGAAAGTGCTGTTCGCCCGGATAGGTGTAGCCGTCGGCGGGAGGGAACTCGCGCTGCTCGGGAACGATCTTGCCCAGCACCTGATTGAGGTCGTGCTGGAGAAAGTCCGAGCCGTCGGCAACCTGATCGTGGGCGTACTCGTCGTAATAGACCGAGCACGTGGTGTGGGGTGACATCACTGTGCAGATTCCGTTGTGGATGCCGCTATCTGCCACCGCGCGGCGGACGTGCTCGGTGATGTCGATGAAACTTGGCGTTCCACCATGGGATTCGAGGGGCAATGTGGCATGAAACACGGTCATGACAAGGTCCTTAATGCGAAGTGGGTGGCTACTTGGTGGTGCCGGCGAGAATGTCGACAAAACCTGCGACATCCTGGTCAACGCCTTCTCGGGCGGCGCTGGCGAGGTTGGAGAACAATATGACGTCTGGATCGACGAGTAGCGGTTTGATCGCCTCATACGCGGCGCGGGCGGCATATGTGTAGTAGTTGATCTTTCGTACTCCGTGGCGGATCGATTCCTGGTATTCCTCGGGGGCCAGTCCCGAGCCGCCATGCATGACGATCGGGACCCCGGTCGTGGAGCGCAGCTTCGAGATCAGGTCATAGTCGAGCTGGGGCTTTTGGCGGTAGAGGCCATGCACTGTGCCGAACGAGGCGGCCAGGCAGCTCACACCCGTCGCGGCCACGAAATCGGCTGCCACTGCGGGGTCGGTGTAGAGGGTCTCGTCGGCCACGCCCTGCGACGGGTCGCCGTTTTCGTTGCCGGTCATCATCCCGATCTCGCCCTCGACGCCGATCCCGAGATCCCGGGCCATGGCGACGACCTCGCTGGTGACGCGCACGTTCTCGTCGTAGCTGAGGTGGGAACCATCGATCATGCACGAGTTGAAACCGATGTCGATCCCGGTGCGGATGTAGTCGATGTCCTCGCCGTGGTCGACGTGCAGCACGAAGGGGGCGTCGGAGCGCTGCGCCAGTGCGACCATCGCCGGGCCCATGTCTTCGATGCTGACGATGCCCTCGTGGACTTGGGCGAATTGCAGGATGATGGGCATGCTGGTGCGTTCACCGACATCGATGGTGGCCAGCAGGGCCTCGAAGAACGGCGTGTTGACCGCGGCCAGGCCGACACCGCGCTGCTCGGCGTAGTCGAGTGCTTCGTTGAGCCCAATGATCATCTGGGTGGTCCTTTCGTTGTGAGACGGCTATGACTTGTTTTTGTGAGTGCGCATCGCGGTGAGCATCTCGGTGAGAATGTGGCGCCAGTCGGGGTGGGCGACGATGCCGGAGGTTCCCCCGGATCCGTCGGCTCCCTGATCGAGCACCCGGGTGACGTCGGCGGCGCTGGTGACGCCTGCGGCCTGGATCACCAGGATGCTGGGATCGATGCCCTTGACCAGCCGCGTGGTGCGTTCGATGTAGTCGCCGGTGTCCATCTGCCCGGTGCCGATGTTCGCGGTGGGCTCGCAGATCATCATGGTGGGGCTCATGCCGGCGATCGCCTCGCATTGGGCATCGGAGTCGGCGCACACGATGGTCATCAGGCCCACCTCCCGCGCGCGCTGCAGCGTCTCGTCGAGTTCGGCGATGGATAGCGGGTGTTCGACGTGGTTGAGCACCACGGCTTGGGTGCCCGCCTCGACCAGGGAGTCGGGCAGGATCCGCCCCATGCCCCGTCCCTTGGTGATCGGGTCCATGTGCTGTGCCGCGACGGTGAGGTGCTGGGTCGCCTCGGCGATCATCCGCAGGTCGACGTGTTGCGTGGTGAAGATGACGTCGATCCCGAACTCGCCGGCGAGTTGGTCGGTCAGCAAGGCAAGCCGGAGGGTGTCGGCGCTTCCGAGGTAGGCCTTGGGGTTGACGATCAGAAATGGTGCGGCGGGGGTGCTCGGGGCCATGTGTTGCACGTCCTTCGAAGATCTAGATGCACAAGTGTGCGGGACAATGAGAATGTGTGCCTTATCGATGGTGTCACTAGATGCCGGGGAAGCGCAAGGTGTGGTCGGCGAATTTCCCGGTGGCTCGGTGAGTGCTGGCCGGTTCGGGAGGCTGGACTACTCTCGGGGGCAGGCCATCCGCCCTGATGGTCAGCCGAGGTGAATGCAGTTGAGGGGTTTGTCATGAGCGATCGCGCCGGTACCTCGGGCCCCAGCGTGTACTCCCGGCCCGGGTATGACAGACTCCCTGCCATGTCAGAGCAAGTGGTGGCGGTCGTCGTGGCCGCCGGTTTGGGGCTTCGTTATGGTGGGCGGATTCCGAAACCCTCGCTCAAGCTGACCGGCAAGGCACTGGTCTCGATGTCGGTGGAGGCGATGGCCGCGGCAGGGTGCACCGACGCCGTCGTGGTACTCAACGAGAAGGTGGCCAAGCAAGCGGGGGCAGCGCTGGCCGCATCCCCGATCCCCGTGCATCTGACCCTCGGCGGCCCAACCCGCCAGGAATCGGTGCACCGCGGGCTGAAGGTGATCCGTGATGACCCGAAGCTCGCCGGATGCAAGATCGTCTTGATTCACGACGCGGTGCGTCCGATGGTCCCGGCCGATGTCGCCGAGGGGGTCATCAACGCCGTCCGTGACGGGGCGGCAGCCGTCGCTCCCGCCGTCGGCGTGACCGATTCGATGCGGCGGCTTCACCCCGACGGCAGCACGTCCATCGTGGACCGCACCGAGCTACAAGCGGTCCAGACACCGCAGGGGTTCCCATTCGATGTGATTTTGGCGGCTCATGACCGCATGGCCGACCTGGGCGAACATTTCACCGACGACGTGTCGTGCGCCGAACTGGCGGGCCATCAAGTGCGGCTGGTGCCCGGGTCACGGCTGTCGATGAAAATCACTGAGCCAACGGATCTCACCGTCGCCAAATCGTTGTGGAAACTCAGGGCCAGTTTCGGGCACCACTCCGGCCGCCGCGTCCTGAGGCATTTCGGACTATGATCCGCACCGGCATCGGCTTCGACACTCATCGCCTCGTGCCCGGGGTGGCGATGTGGGTGGGTGGCCTGCACTTTCCCGATGAACCCGTCGGGTCCCACGGTCACTCCGACGGCGATGTCGCCTGCCATGCTGCTTGCGACGCGCTGCTCTCCGCAGCAGGTATGGGAGACATGGGGTCCAACTACGGCACCGCCGAGCCGCAATGGGCCGGTGCCAGTGGTGTCGCCTTCTTGGCCGAAACCGGCCGGCGGCTCACCGCTGCCGGCTGGACCATCGGCAACGTCGCGGTCCAGGTGATCAGCAATCGCCCCCGGATGGAGGCTCGCAGGCTTGAGGCGGAGGCCACGATGACCCGGGCGCTCGGGGCGCCCGTGACCCTCAGCGCCACCAGCACCGATGGCCTCGGCGCCACCGGCCGGGGAGAGGGCATCGCCGCGATGGCCACCGCCCTGGTCAGCCGCGACCTTCCCGCCTCACCCGAGGCCTAGCGTCCCAGGTGCATCCGGAAATCAAGGTGGCGTGGGAGTTCCCGGTCAGGGTGCAACTCGGCCCATAGATCGGTGAGCTCCCGGCCCCCCTCGGCGAGATCGGGGATCACCAGGCCGGTCAGGATGTCATCGGCGGCCTCGCACTCGCCCAGGGCCACCAGCGCGCGAGCGCGCAAGAATCTGAGGCGCCCGTGCGCCGCGACCACGGCCGGTGCCTGGTCCAGGACTGCCACCGCCTCATCGGGGTGCCCCGCGTCGAGCAGGCTCGTCACCGCCTCGGTGGTCAACACCCGGTTGGCGGGGTCGAGCCGCAAGGCTTGCCACCAGAGCCGGGCTGCCGCCGCCGGATCGCCCGCCGCATCAGCCAACAGGGCACGGCCCCGGATTGCTGCCACCAGGGTCCCCCTCGGGTGGTGATCTCCGGCGTCGATGGCAGCGGTGTAGCACTGCTCGGCGCGTTCATTGTCGCCGTCGGCGTGTGCGGCGACCGCCCTGGCCAACCACACCCAAGGATCCGAGTCCAGGGCCGGTGCCGCCAGCGCGTCCCGCCAGAGCTTCCCGGTGGGGGGAATCGGTGGTACGTCGAGAGCGCCAAGGGCCTCGGCGTCTGCGGCCAGCAACGCCTTGGCCAGCTCCTGTTCGGGGGCGTCCGGGAAGCCGATCGCCTGGTGGGGGAACGCCACCTGCGGCCGCAGGACGAGCTCGGCGGCGCCCCATCCGCTGGCCCGGTGGAGCATCTCGTCGGGCTCGCGATCAGCCAGATCGCGCAGCCACGCCGCATGCCTTGTCTCCAGCCACTGCGGATCAACGCTGCGGTTGATAGTGCCCGCTGCGGCCGCAGAGGCGTCTGAGAATGATCCGCTGATCTGCTCGGGCGAAAGATCAAGGGCGGTGAAAGCCTCGGTCCATGCACGTTGTGTGTGGCCGCCGATGACGTCGTGCTCCATTTGGGTGGTGCACCATCCGGCCTGGATCTCGATGTAGCGGGCCCCCGGTCCGCTCAGCCACTCCTGCCAGCGGTTGCCTCCGTTGCCGGTGCCCCACAAGAACAGCTTGCGGCCTCGCAAGCCCTGTGTGCTGGTCTGGGCGAACCCGAGGCCATCGGGCTCGACGGCGGCCACGAACCGGGGTGGCTCGGTCTCGAAGAAGTAGTCGGCGGCCCAGCGGGCGGTGAATGGGTAGGACACGTCCACCTCTCCGGTGTCCGGATGGGGTACCTGGACCCGGCTCAGCTGGCCACGGTAGTCGGTGCGCCACGCGGTGCTCGCCGAGGCCAGGACCCTGGTGCCGGCCGTCTCCGGGACCGCGATATTTGTCCAGTAATACAGCGGCTTGGGTTCAGGATCAGGGTTGAGGATGCGGGTCGAGGCCAGCAGCCGGTCCCCGTCGAGGCTCAGATCCACCTGGAGCACTAGATCGCGCGTGCGCTCCCATTCCCACAGCCGCAAGGTATCGCCCTGCTCGGTGGCAACGCGGGCGGCATGCATGGGCCGCGAGGACATATTTGTGTGACCGGTCGAGCCGAGGTTCCACTCCAGGCCACCGGCCACCCAGGCATCGGTCAGGCCGAAGTTGGCGAAGCGCAGCACTGGGTTGACGAAGAGCAGCTCGCGACCGCGGGAGTTGTCGAACAGCGACCACACGCGTCCGCCCAGGGTAGGCAGCACTGTGGCAGTGAGAATGCCGTTGCTGAGCACGAATGACGGCAGCTCGATGGCCTCGTCCTCGCGATCATAATCGCTGAGCCTGGCGTAGGGCAGCGGATGGGTCAGGCGGCCCGAGCGGACCCGCTCGCGCATCGCCTCGTCGGCGCCTTCCCCGATCTCCACCGAGGGGAGTGTGCGCATCGCGGTGAAGCACGGAAGTGTGCACTCCGGGCCGGGGAGGCTCCCGGTCACGTGCAGCGTCGAAGCGGTCAGTGTGGTGCGTGGCATGTGATCAGAACTCCCGAGTCGTGTCAGCTACGACTACCACCGCGCGGCGAAGCCGCGGCAGGGGCCGCCCCAGATCGCGCACCCGCGATGACCGGGTGGGCCACGTGCCCTCGCGTGGAGCTGCATGATGGTCCCATCAGTCGAGGAATAGTTGACGGTTCAATCGTGTTGGGTGGGGCATGCGAGCATTTGGATTCTTGAGTTTCGGTCACTATGGCGCGGGGAAGGGGCCCTACGATCCCGACGCCAAACGGATGCTCTCGGAGGCCGTGGAGATCGCCGAAGGAGCTGACGAGATCGGGGTCAACGGCGCCTACCTGCGGGTGCATCACTTTGCCAGGCAGGCCGCGGCGCCCATGCCGCTGCTCACCGCCATGGCTATGCGCACCCAGCGGATCGAGGTAGGCACGGGCGTGATCGATCTGCGCTACGAGAATCCTCTCTACCTCGCGGAGGAGGCCGCTGCCCTCGACCTGCTCTCCGACGGCAGGGTGGCGCTCGGCGTGAGCCGGGGATCGCCGGAACCTGCGCTGCGTGGCTGGGAAGCCTTCGGCTACACCGGCTCCGAGGACCCGCGCGGCGCCGATATAGCGCGCCCAAAGTTCGACACCTTCATGCGAGCCGTGCGCGGCGAATCGATGGTCGAGGCCGATCCGACCCAGTTCGGCGCTGGCGTCAGGCTGCGGATCGAACCCCACTCACCGAGCCTGGCCGATCACATCTGGTGGGGCGCCGGGTCCAGGCAGACCGCACGCTGGGCGGGGGAGCAGGGGGTCAACCTGATGAGCTCCACGCTCGTCACGGAGGCCACCGGTCAGTCCTTCGGCGAGCTGCAGCGCGACCAGATCGAAGGGTATCGCGAGTCCTTTGCGGCGGCGGGTCACACCAGGACGCCACGAGTCTCGGTCAGCCGCTCGGTGTTCCCGATCGTCTCCAGCCAAGACGCGATGATGTTCGGCGGCGGTGATCGGGACCAGGTGGGTGTCATCGACGGCTTCCGGTCGACCTTCGGGCGGACCTATGCCGACGAACCGGATCGCCTCATCGAGCAGCTCGCGGCCGATCCCGCCATTGAGGCGGCCGACACCTTGATGCTGACCATCCCGTCCCAGGCCGGTCCCGAGATCAACCTGCGGATCCTCAGCAACTTCGCCGAACACGTCGCCCCCGCCCTCGGCTGGCGGCCCAACCAGCAGGGACCAGTGGCCAGGGACTGAGCCGCAGTTGCCGCCGGCCGGGCGTGGGCGTGATTGCATAGAGCAGTGAACAAAACACTGCGCGTTGTGCTGGCTCCCGATTCGTTCAAGGAGTCAATGGCGGCGGCGGATGCTGCCGCCGCCATGGCCCGGGGGGTGTTGGCCGTCGTGCCGGAGGCCACGTGCGTGCCGGTGCCGATGGCCGACGGGGGCGAAGGAACCGCCGAGGCGCTCGTCGCGGCCGTCGAGGGGACCTGGCTGGACGTCGATACCTGCGATGCGCTGGGGCGGCCCGTGTCCGCGCGGCTGGGTCTTCTCGGCACCGGCGCGGCAGTGGTGGAGGTGGCCTCGGCAGTGGGGATAGCGATGATCCCTGCTGCCGAGCGCGACGTCATGGCGGCCACGTCCACCGGCGTCGCCGATCTGGTGAGTGCCGCGCTCGAGGCGGGAGCCACCCGGCTGGTCGTCGGGCTCGGGGGCTCGGTCACCACCGATGGTGGAGCCGGGCTGCTGGCGGGCCTGGGCGCGCGGTGGCTCGACGCCGAGGGCAGTGAGCTTGAACCCACCCCCGCCGGGCTGGCCGGGCTGGACCGGGTGGATCTGAGCGGGCTCGACCCGCGGCTGAGCCAGGTCCAGATCGATCTGGCCTGCGATGTCACGAATCCGCTCCTCGGGCCCGCGGGAGCCGCCGCCGTCTTCGGCCCACAGAAGGGCGCCACCGCGCAGCAGGTGCCGGTATTGGACGCGCTCCTGGAACGGATCGCCGACGCCCTGGTAATGGCCGGCGCGCCCGATGTGCGTGAGCTTCCCGGGGCTGGTGCCGCGGGAGGGCTCGGTGCGGCATTCCTGGCCATCGGTGCCCGGCGTTTCCCCGGGGTTGAGGTGGTGGCCGAGGTGGCGGGTCTCGATGCTGCCATCTCGGGAAGCGACCTTGTGCTGACGGGCGAGGGGTCGATGGACGCGCAGACATTATCCGGCAAGACCCCGGCCGGTGTGGCGGCGGTGGCGGCCCGTCACGGGGTGCCGGTGCTCGGTTTTGCCGGCCGGCTCGGGCCAGGCGCCGAGAGCCTGGTCGGCAACGGCTTCGTCGCCGTCACATCGATAGTGCCCGGGCCGTGTGACCTAGCCACTGCCGTGCGCGACGGGCAGGCCAATCTCGAGCGTGCTGTCGCGACGGCCATGCGCCTGATGCTGCTGGGCGCGTCGGGGTGACCTAATGGGTTGACGCCCCCCGGTAGGCCGCGGCTCAGTGAAGCTCAGCTCGCCGGACTCGGCGGCAACGCGACCCCGGTGGGCCCTGCCAGCAGCTGGTTGGCCGATCTGAGCACCGTCGGTGCCACCACCTCGGCGGCCTCCAGCGGCCGGTCCGCGCGCAGCCGGAAGGTGAACCGCTCTCCCGGAAGCAACGATACGACGCTGGTATCAACCGTGGCCGACGGGTCGGCCCGGTCGGCGAGGATCACAACGTCACGCAGGTACTGCCTGGCCGTCACCTCGAGGGTGGCGCCATCGGGCTGCGGCGCCACCCTCGCGGTGCTAATTGCCTCGGGGGCCAGGCGTTGCTCCACTACCTCCGCGAAGTCGTGCAGCACGCGCGCCGGGCCGTCCTGGTGGGCTCCCTGGGAGGTGAACGACACCGCCAGCAGCTCGCGGGTGGCGTCGCCGGGGGCCGTCAGCCGCGGTGCCAGCCCAGCCCTGGTGACTCCTCTGGCCGCCACGTGGATCTGCGAGGATTGGCTGGCCAGTTCGGTGCCGTCGAAGCGGAGCCTGACACCATGCCACGAACCGTGGAAGGGCTCATCTGTGTCGTTGAGCACTACGAGCTCCAGGCCGTCGGAGCCATCGGGTTGCACCGTGGCGAAGCGGGGGGCATAGACCTCCCGTAGCGCGTACCACAACGGCTTTCGGCGCTCGGCGAAGTCTACGGCGGCCCACGAGATCACCGGCCAGTTGTCATTGAGCTGCCACACGAGTGTGCCGGTGTTGTAGGGGGTCAGGGATCGGAACCAGCTGATCGCGAATCGCAGGGCGTGCGCCTGGTTCAGCTGCGTGGTGAAATGCCAGTCGTCCATCGTGGTGGGGCGAGGCAAGTGGGGCTCATAGCCGCGTTGTAGCTTGAGATTCCCATGCTTGGCCTTTTGATGCACCAGCAGCTCGGGGCTCTCGGGCGTCAAAGGAGAGTCGTGCACCGCGCCGAACAAAGTGGTGTATGCCGCCGGGCCTTGGAAGCCGAACTCGGCGCAGAATCGAGGCCGCCAATCGCGGTAGTGGGTGTAATCGAGCTCGTTCCATACGTCCCAGATATGTACCGTGCCGTCGGTATGCCGGTTGGGGTCCAGTAGTGGTGAGGCCGAGAACGGGCTGCCGGGAATGTAGGGGCGGGTCGGGTCGAGCTCGTCGAGGATTCCCGGCAGGATTTCGAAGTAGTAGCCCTGGCCCCAGGTGCGCCCGGCCAGGCTGCCCCGCCAGCCCCACTCCGCGAAGCCGACGAGGTTCTCGTTGTTGCCGCACCACAGCACGAGGCCGGGATGCTTCGAAAGGCGGGTCACGGCCTCGCGTGCCTCGGCGATGATCTCATCGGCCAGCCACGCCTCTTCGGCGTAGGCGGCGCAGGCAAACAAGAAGTCCTGCCAGACCATCACCCCTTCGCGCGAGCAGATGGCGTAGAAATCCTCTGATTCGTACATGCCGCCGCCCCAGACCCGCAGCAGGTTCATGTTCGCCTCGGTGGCGTCGCGGATCCGCCGTTCCAGCCGCTGGGTATCAATCCTGGTGACGAAGGCGTCATCGGGAATCCAGTTGGCGCCCCGCACCGTGATGTCGCGGCCGTTGACTCGCAGTTGGAAGGGCGTGCCCTCGGCGTCGGGGGCAGTGTCGAGTTCGATAGTGCGAAATCCGATCTCGTGGTGCCATGAGTCGTCTCCGGCGCTCACCGTGAGCTGGTAGAGCGCGGGCGCGCCGTGGCCCCGTGGCCACCACAGCTCCACCTCGGGCACCACGAGCCGGACCTGGCCCGCTTCGGCCAGGTGCGTCCGCTCGCGTGCTACCTCGATCCCGCCGCGGCTGAGCGTGACGACGACCTCGCGTGGGTGAGGGACCAGGTCGCGATCCAGCTCGATGTGCGCGGTCAGGATGCCGCTATCACCGGCGAGGTCCACCAGGGGCCTGACCGCCGCGATCCGCAGGTCCGACCATGACTGGATCTCGATCGGACGCCAGATCCCCGATGTCGCGACATCAATGCCCCAGTCCCAGCCGAAGTTGGAGGCCGTCTTGCGCAGCGCGTTGTAGGGGTGATGGTTGACGTGGAACCGGGGCCCGCCCCGCTCACTTTCGCGGCGCTCGGCGGCGGGTACCGGTGCGTCGAATGTGATCTCCACCTCGTTGGTGCCGGGCTTGAGGAGATGCCCGATGCTCCATCGGTAGCTGCGATGCTGGTTTTCGGTTTGGGCGAGGACGGTGCCGTTGAGGACGACGGTGGCGAGAGTGTCGAGGCCGTGCGCGACAAGATCGTGGCGCTGGTGGGTGTTGCCCGCCCACTCGAAGCTGCGGCGGTAGCGCCAGGTGGTTGAACCGATCCATTGGTGGGCCGACTCGTTATCGCCGTCGAATGGATCGTCGATGATGCCCGCGGCCATCAGGTCGAGGTGGACGCACCCCGGCACGCTGGCGGCCACCGAGCCTTCGAGTAGCTGGGCAGAAGGCCCGCCTGCGGCGGTGAGGGTCCAGTTCCCATTCAGCGACAGCGTCTTCATGGTTCTCCATCCGTGACGGTCCGGTAAGTCTTTCATTGGTCACTAAAGTTAGTCAACAAAGAAAGCGAGACCCGTCGCTCGTCCGGCGGTGCGGCGGCGGACTAGCCAGGCGTGCCGACGGCGCGGGGGGAGAGCTCCTGCTGGAGCATGTTGGCGGCGGCCCCGACCGCGGCGGCGTCGGCGATCTGTCCCGACAGCCAGACCGTCACCCGGTGCGATCCCCGAGCGTAAAATGCCTCGTCGAGGCGCTGCTGAATGACGCTCAGGTAAAGCGACCCGGCCAGAGTGAATGAGGGTCCGGCCAGCACGACTGAGTCGAGATCAAGCATATTCGCCGTGGCCACGATCGCTGAGGCAAGATGGTCGGCCGACTCCT
The DNA here is from genome assembly GCA_047972985.1 of Arachnia sp. Lineage (GTDB taxonomy): Bacteria > Actinomycetota > Actinomycetes > Propionibacteriales > Propionibacteriaceae > Arachnia. The sequence continues at coordinate 1,726 of JBKEBG010000069.1, read as the reverse complement.
CGAGCAGCGACATGCCCAGCGGATCGCCCGCGATGGCGGCGCTGGCCACCGCGGTGAAGTCGAGGAACGGATCACGATCGTATTCGGGAAGCACGATGGCCGAGTGCCGGCCACGCTGCAGGGCCAGGCGTGCCCGAGCCGCGACCCCGCGGGGCCCGGCCAGGGCCTCGAGTGAGTGCGGCTCGCTCCAGCTGGGTACTGAAAGCTGGAGCGGGCTGATCGCGCCGACATTGCCGGAGCTTCCCCGGTATACCCTTCCCGCCAGGATGAGCCCGGCGCCGATGCTTGCCCCCATGTAGACGGTGCATTGGGCCTGGGAGTCGCGCGCACCCCGGTTCCACGACTCCCCGATGGCTGCGGCGGTGCCGTTGTTCTCGAGGCTGACGTCCAGGCCGGTAGCTGAGGCGAGGGCATCGCGGATCGGATAGGCGTCAAACTGGGGAAGCGACAGTGATCGCTGGATCTGGCCGAGTTCCAGGTTGACGACCCCTGGCACCGCCAAGCCCAAGCCCACCAGGATGTTGCGTGAGATGTCGGCCAGGCTCATCAAGCGCTCTAGTGTCGTCGCGATCCGGGTGACGCTCGTCTCCGGCGCCTCATCGCCGGCTCCTCGCACCCTGGTTCGGGCGATGATGGCGCCGGCGGCGTCCACTATGCACACAGTGATCCAGTCCGCCGCGAGTTGGACCCCGAGTGCGCAGCGGGCGCGGGGGTTGAGTGTCAGCTTGATGCGTGGTTTGCCTCCGGTGAACTCGCGTGCCCCGGATTCGGTGAGGAGTCCCTCGTCTAGCAGGGTGCGGACCACTGTCGAGATCGTCGCCTGGGTCAGCCCGGTGGCCTGGGCCAGTTCGACCCGCGAGACCTGGCCCTGCTCCCTGACCACGTCGAGCACGCGGCCCCGGGTGGCGGTGGATCTCATGCGTGGTGTCCTTCTGGGTTGACCGGTGAGGGCGGCGGCGGTGCGGCGCAGCCCACACTATCCCCTCCGGCTGCCTCAGCCTGCGCGATACTTCTGGTCATGGGTAGTTCGGCGCACGGTGATGTTGTGGTGGATCAGGGCGCGTTTGGCATAGTGCTTCGACGCGCGCCGGGGTACCGGGGGATGGATGTCTTCTTCACCAATCTGCTGGACGGTATGGATGCTCGGCTGCGATCCCATGACAGTCACATCGAGTTGCTGATCGTGACCACCGCGGAGCAGGAATTGGACGCGCTCGCCCGCTGGAGTGCCGACGGTTTGGTGGCGGCGGTGGTCATCGCGGACCTTCAGGAGTCGGATCCGAGGCCGGCGCTGTGCCGGGAGCTCGGCCTGCCCGCTGTGTCGTTGGGGACCGGATCCGACGGGGTCATGTCCGGAGTGGTCGTCGACAATGGTGGTGCGGCGCGGCTGGCCGTGGACTTCCTGGTCGGGGCGGGGCACCAGCGCTTGGCGCGCGTCAGCGGCCCCGCCAGGCTGCGGCACACCAAGGAGCGCGACAGTTGTTTCGCCGAGCAGGCGGCAGGTCATGCTGGGGTGGCCTGCTCGATTCTCGAGGGCGATTACACCACCGAATCGGGGTATGACTGCACCGAACGCCTCTTGGGGCTGGATCCGCGTCCCACCGCCATCCTCTACGACAACGACGCCATGGCCGTGGCGGGTCTGGAAGCGGCCCAGGACGCGGGGCTTGAGGTGCCGAGGGATCTATCGATCCTTGCCTGGGATGACTCTGCGCTGTCGCGCCTG
>JBKEBG010000066.1:0-13370 GCA_047972985.1 Arachnia sp. | reverse complement strand
GCCACATAGTCCTCGATCACCGGCTGGTACTCCTACGATTTCGCCAGCCAGGAACTCGAGTCCAGCTACAACGAGGAGCTCGCGGGAACAGCGTCCTCCCAGGCTGTGGGCCGCATCATCGACAGCCTCAGCGGCCGCACCCCCCGCGGCGCCGACCTCCAAACCAGTCTCGATGCTGGAGCGCAACGGGCCGCGATCAATGCCCTGGGCGACCAGCAAGGCGCCGCCATCGCCATGGACTACACCACCGGTGAGATCCTGGTCCTGGCCTCGACCCCCACCTATGACCCGAACGAGTTGTCCACCCTCGATCTGGGGGCCGAACAGTCCAACTGGGAAAAGCTGCTCAACGCCGAGGATGAGCCGCTGAAGAACCGGGCGGTGCGCGAGGTGTTCCCACCGGGATCGACGTTCAAGCTGGTCACCGCGGCGGCGGCGCTTGAATCGGGCATGACCCCCGATAGCGAGCTCGAGGCACCCGAAAGCCTGCAGCTTCCCCAGTCGTCGAGCACTATGAGCAACTCCACTGACTGCGGCGGCACCGAGGTGACGCTGCGGCAGGCGCTGGTGACCTCGTGCAACACCGCCTTCGGCAACCTCGGGCTCGACCTGGGCGGCGAGGCCCTCGGCGAGATGGCCGAGGCCTTCGGGTTCGGCTCGGACCTTGAGATCGACCTGCCGTCGGTGGAGAGCCGGTTCCCCGAGGAACTCGATGGCGCGCAGACAGCGCTGAGCGCCATCGGCCAGTACGACGTCGCCGCGACCCCACTGCAGATGCTGATGGTGACCGCCGCAATCGCCAACGACGGCACCATGATGCAGCCGCACGTGGTTTCCCAGGTGCAATCCAGCGACCTGCGGGTGCTGTCGAAGAACAATCCGAGGGAACTGAGACAGCCCCTGGGAACCGAAAGCGCGCAGCAGCTGCAGGACATGATGATCTCGGTGGTCACCGACGGGACGGGGAGCCCGGCACAGGTCAGTGGCCTGACCATCGGCGGCAAGACCGGCACGGCGCAGTCGGCCCCCGACCGCCCGCCCTACGCTTGGTTTGTGGGCTTCGCCGAGGAACCATCCATCGCCGTGGTCGCCTTCGTCCAAAGCAGCGACGTCGAGCGCAACGACATCTCCGGCGGCCGGGTGGCCGCGCCGATCTTCCGAGCGATTGTGGAGGCTCTACGATGACAACTTCGCCAGTCATAGGGCAATGCACCACAATGATCGATGAACAACGCGAAAGGAACCAGCGATGACGCAGCCGGGGACAGTGCTCGGCGGCCGCTACGAGCTCGACCAGATCATCGGCCGTGGGGGCATGGCCGAGGTGTGGCGGGGTCGTGACACGCGGCTGTCGCGCGATGTCGCGATCAAGCGGCTGCGCGCCGACTTGGCCAGCGATCCGACGTTCCAGGCGAGGTTCCGCCGCGAAGCCCAGTCCGCCGCCGGGCTCAACCACCCCAACATCGTCGCCGTCTACGACACCGGAGAGGAGAAGGACCCGGCCTCGGACACCAGCATCCCCTACATAGTGATGGAGCTGGTGGAGGGCGTGACCCTTCGTGACGTACTGCGCGACGGGCGCCGCATAGTCCCAGAACGCGCACTCGAGTTCACCGCCGGGGTCCTGGAGGCCCTTGCCTACTCGCACCGTGCCGGTATCGTGCACCGCGACATCAAACCGGCCAATGTCATGCTGACCCCCGCCGGAACCGTGAAGGTCATGGACTTCGGGATCGCCCGGGCCGTGGCTGACACCTCGGCCACTATGACGCAGACGGCGGCAGTGATCGGCACCGCGCAATATCTGTCCCCCGAGCAGGCGCGCGGCGAAAAGGTGGACAATCGCTCAGATCTGTACTCGGTGGGCTGCCTGCTGTACGAGCTGCTGGTCTCGCAGCCGCCCTTCACCGGCGATTCGCCCGTGAGTGTGGCCTACCAGCATGTCCGGGAGGCCCCGACCCCCCCGAGCCAGAAAGATCCAGAGATCTCTGCGGCGATGGACGCGATAGTGCTGAAGGCACTGGCCAAGGCGCCGGCCGATCGGTACCAGGACGCCCGCGAGATGCGTGAGGACATCCAACGCGCCCTGGATCATCAGCCGGTGCACGCCGTGGCCCCCGTCGGATCGGCTACTGCCGCCACCACTGTGCTGCCCAACGGCGCGGCCGGGGCCCGCCGGGCCGCGGCCACCACTGTGCTGCCCACCGACGAGCTGTCCGAGGAGACCCAGGAGGAGACGGAGGAGGAGCCCAAGAGCCGCCGCGGTGTGGTGATCTTGTGGGTGCTGGCCGGGCTGGTTCTGGTGGGCATGCTCGTGGCGCTGTATTTGGTTTTCAACCCGCCGACGCCCGAGGTGGCCTCGGTGCAGGTGCCCCGCGTCACCGGAGAAACCGAGGAGGCAGCGAGCAACACTCTGCTCGATGCCGAACTCGAACCCAAGGTCGTGTACGTGGAAAGCGAGGAGGCCGACAAGGGTCGGGTGATCACCCAGGATCCGGAGGGTGGCGAGGTTGTCGACGTGGGCACCGAGGTCACCCTGAGCGTCGGCCAGGGCCCCGACCAGATCAAGGTCCCGGATGTGACCGGCAAGACCGAGGACGAGGCACGCAGCCTGTTGAACGATGCCGGTATCACGAATGTGACCACCGAGCAGGCCGACCCAGCGGAGGAACCGATCGACGCCGAAGCTGGCAATGTCACCGTGACCAGCCCGGCCGCCGGGGCCGATATCGCGCCCGGGGGCGAGGTGAAGCTGACGATAGCCACCGGCCGCTCGATAGTTCCCAACCTATCGGGAATGACCGAGGACGAGGCGAAAGACACCGCTGGCAGAGCAGGTTTCGAGCTGGACATCACCACTGAGGAGACCGCCGACCACCCCGAGGGCAAGGTCTTCCAGCAGGATCCGCAGAACGGGGACGCCCTGGACCGCGAGGAGCCGATCAAGGTGACGATTGCGGCGGCCGCGACAACGGCCACAGTGCCCAACCTTCTGGGGTTGAGCAAGGACGAGGCCCAGGCCGCGGCCAACGGGTTCACCCTGACCTTCACTGAGGAGGAGAGCAGCAACCAAGAGGTGGGGACCGTCATCGGGCAGGACCCGCCCAGCGGGGAACAACGAGACCGGGGCAGCTCGATCAACGTGACCATCGCCGTTGCGTCGAGCAGTGGTCAGGTGCCGGGCCTGGTCGGGCTGAGCCGCCAGGAGGCCGAGGTATCGGCCGGCGAGGCGGGCTTCCGGGTCAACTTCGTCGAGGAGCAAAGCGCCGAACCCGAGGGCACCGTCATCGGGCAGGACCCGCGGGAAGGTTCGACGTGGGATCTCAGCGAGCCGATCACAGTTTTCGTGGCGGTGCCCTGAGCCTTGCGGGATTAGCCTCGGCCGAGGCTCACTGACGGGTGAGGTCGGCCGAGGCCAACGGTGACAGGTCCGCGGCCCGGGCGGGTGCGCCCAGATCACCGCACACCGCCAGCCAGTTCGCGAGAATCTGGTAGCCGCCTTCGGTCAGCACCGACTCCGGATGGAACTGCACCGCCTCGAGCGGCCACTCCCGGTGCCGCACCGCCATGATGATTCCTGTGTCGGTGCGGGCGGTGACCAGCAGCTCCTCCGGCAGCGTCTGCGGGACGATCGCCAAGGAGTGATACCTAGTGGTGGTAAGCGGTGAGGCTAGCCCGGCGAAGACTCCCGCGCCGTCGTGGCTGACCGGAGAGGTCTTGCCGTGCACAAGCTCTGGGGCCCGGTCGACGACACCACCGAGGGCCACCGCCATCGCCTGCAGCCCGAGACACACCCCGAACAGCGGCACCCTGCCGCCCAGATCCCGGATGACCTGGATACACACCCCGGCCCGTTCGGGCGTGCCCGGCCCGGGAGACAACAGCACGCCGTCGAACTGATCGGCCCAGCCGGGCTCGGCGAAGCGGGGATCGTCGTTGCGCCACACGTCGACCTCGGCGCCGATCTGCGCCAGGTAGGACACGATGTTGTACACGAACGAGTCGTAATTGTCGATCACCAGCACACGAGCCATGCCAGCATTGTGTCACTTGTCACGACGTCGGCTGCGCCAGCGATATCCCGGTGGCCCCAGCGAAGGCGGGCAGCTCGAGCCGCGCCACCGGATCGGCCGCATACCCGAGCCCGTACGCAGCCACGTATTGCCGGTAGATCGTCACCGCGTGCGATTCCTCCAGCGCCGCGGCCAGCTGCTCCTGATTGCCGATCGCCTCCACCACATACGGCGGCGCATAGGGCACGCCGTGCAGCACCACCGAGTTGCCCACGCATTTGATCCCGGTGGTTGAGATCACCCGCTGACCCTGAATCGACATCGCCTCCGCGCCGCCTTGCCACAGAGCATTCGTGACGGCCTGGATGTCTTGCTGGTGCACGATCAGGTCGTCGTCGCTGACCCCCGGTGGTTTCACATCGGCGGGGGCGTCGGTGAGGACGACCCGGATCCCGGGGCCGGTCACCGCCGTGGTGGACGCGGCCAGCCCGGCGGCATCGAGTTCGGCCTCGATCCTGGGGTCGGGATCTTGCTCCTGGGCCAGCTCGGAGATCTCGTCACGCAGCTCGGCGGCGGCCTCGCGCAGGTCCCGGTTGTGATCGGCCTGCGCCGCGACGAGGCCCTGCAGATTATCGGTACGGTCAGGGCGAAGGTCGCTGCCGCGAGAAACGATGGCCCCGGTGCTGATCATCAGCCCAGCCAGCATCATGATCCCGGCGCTGGCCCAAGCGCCGCGCCCGGGCACGCCACCGGGCCCGCGCAGCCGGGCGGCGGCCGCGAGGCCTCGGGTGATCAAAGATCCGGCCACAGGCCGAGCCTACTGTGCGGCGCCGCGGGTCAGGAGCCGCGCCAGCAGCGTGTTCAGCGCCGCCACGGTGCCCCGGCCGACGAACGCCAGCTCCGCCGCCGAAACCGGCCCCCACGTCGCCAGCAAGGTCTCGAAGGGTAGCCGGGTGATCGGCAGGCCGGTGTCGGTGTGGGCGGGGGCGGCCCGGGGCCAGCGCTGCCGCCGCACGTTCACCAGGCACAGGCCGATCCTGGCGGCGTCCTGGGCCGCGAGCGGCTCGCTGATCTGGTTGAGCGCAGCAATGGACTCAGTGTCCCCCGATCCGACGAGGATCAGCCCGGTTGAGGGGGCCGCCACCAGCTCGTCGAATGTGGGCCGGTAGCGGCCCGCGTCCAGCAGCCGCACCGTTTGGATGGCGTTACTCAGGGTGTGGGTCCACGTCGGCTGCTCCTCGGCGCCGGGCCCGGGCTCGTCGCTGAGCCGGGAGCCGAGGATTCCTTCGCTGTGATCGGCGACCTGAACCCGCACCCCCTGGCTAGTGAGCAGGGCATGGATCAGCGCGGTCAGCGTCGTGGTGCCGACGCCGCCGCGGACCCCCGCCACCAGCAGATGGGTGATCACGACACTGCCCTGCGCGCGTTGCCGGCCGAACCCGACTCGTCAGGCTCCATCGCAGTCTGCACCAGGTGCGGCGGCTGCGCGCGGCGCACCCACAGGCCCCGGCCGGGGGGCTGGAACTGGGCCGAGACGCGGGGCACTATCTGACCCTCGGTGCGGTCGCCCGACATCACGAACAGGGCGCCGCCAGTATCGCGCATCCCTTGCAGCACCGGGGAGAACATCGCTCGGGAGGATCCAGCCACGGGCCGAGTGAGCACGATACTCAGGCCGAGATCCCTGGCCGCCGGGAGGTGCTCCTTCAACGCGTCAAGAATCTCTGTGCCGCCGGCGCTGAGGATGTCATGGTCGTCGACCAACAGCACCACGCGCGGCACCTGACCCAGCTCCGCCGCCGGGGTGGTGGCCCGCCGGGTCAGCTCGGCGGCTATGGACGTCGCCAGGCCGTTGGCCTGGGTCGGGGTCTTGGCATGTCCCCCGAGGAAGTCATCAGGGATGGCCGAGGGAACCGTGCCCCGAACATCCATGACGGCGATCACCAGCTCGTCACTGGTGAAGCGCTCAATCAGGCCGCGGGCGATGGTGCGCAACAGGGTGGATTTGCCGCAGCGGGAATCCCCGAACACCAGCAGGTGCTGGTCGGTGGTGTCGAACTCCCACAGGGCCGGTTCCATGCTGTCTTGGCGCAGGCCGATCGGCACCGCGTCCGGCTCCAGCGTCACATCGGGTAGCGCGTCGGGATCGAGTTCCAGCGGCAGCAGCCGGATCGGGGCGGCGTTGGGGCCGCTCCAAGAGGCGGCCGACTGGCTGGCCAGGCGCTCCAGCTCGTCGCCGATCTCGTCGTCGGGCACGTCGGTGAGCACCGGCAGGCTGACCTGGCCGAAGAGTTTGCCGTCGGTCAGGCCCCGGCCGGGGGTGTCCTTGCTGATGATCTGGGCTAGCTTGCGGTCGATATTCGAATCCCCCGGATCATTGAGCCGCAGCTCGATCCTGGTGCCGAACTCGCTTTGCTGGGCCACCCGCAGCTCACCCCACCTGGTGAGGGTGACCACAGCGTGGATGCCGAAGCTGCCGGCCCGGCCGACGATGTCGTTGACGGCGTCGGCGAGGTCCTCGAACTCATTGCGCAGCGCCCCGTAGCCGTCGATCAGCCAGACCACGTCGGCGGCGGGCAGCCCGGGCAACTGCCCGTCGGCGTGCATCCGGCGCAGCTGCGCCATCGATTCGATGTTGTGGGCCTGGAACAGCCGCTCCCGGGTGGCGAGCATGCCCCGGAGTTCCTCGATGAGCCGCCCCACCCGCTCCCGGTTGGAGCGGATGGCCACCCCGCCGACGTGCGGGAAGCCCTCAAGGCGCAGCAGGCCACCCCCGGTGAAGTCCATGCCGTAGATGTTGACCTGGGCGGGGGTGTGGGTGAGCGCGAGCGAGGCACCGATGGTGCGCAGCAGAGTGCTGCGGCCGCTTTGCGGGCCGCCGATGATCGCCAGGTGACCGCCGCCGCCGGCCAGATCCAGCTGCCACGGGCTTTGCGCCTGGTGCCCCGGATCGTCGAGCAGGCCGATGAGGGTGCCCAGGCCGGGTGTAGGCCGCTGATCCTCCAGGACCTGGCTCAGCGTCAGCCGCGCGGGCAGCGGCGGCAGCCACACCGGGGCGACAGTGATCGCCTCGTCACGCAGGGATTCGACGCATGCCTGCACCAGCGTCGTGCCGACCTCGGGGGTCTCCAGCTGCGGCTGCGGCTCGGCCAGGTCGGAATCTCCCGAGGCGATGGTGTTGTAGATCGGGAGTTCGATTGGTAGCTGCGGCCCGGCTGCCGCCGCACTCGGCTGGGTCAGGTCGGTCACCGGCCCCGAGACATACCCCGAGCGGAACCGCTTGTACACCGAGGTGTCCACCTTGAGATAGCCGTAGCCGGGGATGGCCGGCAGCGTGAACGCGTCCTTGGTGTCGAGGACTGTCTGGGATTCGGCCTCGCTGAAGGTGCGCAGCCCCAGCCGGTAGGACAGGTAGGTGTCAAGGCCGCGTAGCTTGCCGCCCTCGATCCGCTGGCTCGACAGCAGCAGGTGGACTCCGATCGAGCGTCCGATCCGGCCGATCTGCAAGAACAGGTCGGTGAACTCGGGTTCGGCGGTCAGCAGCTCACCGAACTCGTCGATCACCACGAATAGGTGCGGCATCGGCGCCAACTCCGGTTGGAGGCGACGCAGCTCGCGATAGTGCCCGATGGATGCCAGGCTGCCGGCGTCCTTGAGCTGTTGCTGGCGACGCACCACCTCCCCGGCAAGGCTCTGCCTGGCCCGCTCGGTGAGCTGGGCGTCGTCGGCCAGGTTGTCCATCAGCCCGGCCAGGTGCGGCAGTTGCTCAAAGGGCGAGAACGCAGCGCCCCCCTTGTAATCGACCAGGATCATCGACAGGTCCTCCGGCGGGTGGCTCATCGCCAGCCCGAGGACCAGGGTGCGCAGCATCTCCGACTTACCCGAACCAGTGGCCCCCACGCAGATGCCGTGCGGGCCCATGCCGAGCTGGGCACTTTCCTTCAGATCAAGCAGGACCGCGACACCGGCGTCGTCCACCCCGATCGGTACCCGCAGGAAATCTCCCGGGGAGCGGGGCTGCCACAACGCGGCGGTGTCGATCGCGTCGGGGGAATCGATGCCCAGCAGGTCAGTGATCTCCATCTCGGAGGCTACCTCGTTGACCTCCCTGGCGATCGTGGAGACCCGCAGCGGGGACAGCTGCCTGGCCAATGCGCGCAGCAGCGTCGGCGTCGCCTCGTCCACCCGCACGCCGTGGGTCGGGGGCCTGTCGTCGGCGGCCCGCCAGCCCACATCCTCGACGGTGGCGCTGCCCTCGGCGAGGCTGATCCGCACGCTCAAATCGTCGGGCTCGTCGAGGCGACGGGTCAGGAGATGCACGATGGTGATGCCGAGTTCCTGGTAGGTGGCGGCAAGATCGGGCAGCCGCAGCCGCTGGGCGACGTGTCCGTGACCGTCGACGATGATCAGCAGCCGGGTCGAGGCCGAGGCCTGCCCCTGGATGCGGCGCCGGATCGCGGTCTGCTCGATCCGGTCGAAGATCTCCCCGCCGACCACCTTCGACAGCGCCGCCAGCGACTGCGCCACGCGCCTGGCCGGGACGGGACCATCGAACAGGCGCCCGTTGACCAGGTGAGGTAGCTGATCCACACCCGCCCAGTCCCCGGCACTTTCCCGGGGGAATACCAGCGCGATGTGGAGGTCATCAGGTGAATGCAGGCTCGATGCCTGCGCGATCAGCACGCGCGCGGCGGCGAGGGTCTCCGCACGTTCCCCGATCACCGCCACATTCCCGGCGCTGTCGAGGTCCACCTGCACCGGCATGTCCTTGATCACCGAGGCGTCATCGACGAGCCGCTCGGTCTCGGCGAGCATCGCCGGGTCGTGCGGCGCCGTGGCTGATTCGGGCTCGGGAATCCTCAGATTGCGCCAGTCCCGGTTGGCCGCCCCCAGCCTGAGATGCAGGAAATCTGGATCGTTGCTGCGGCGCTCCCACAAACGGGTGCGGTCCCGGATCAGGCCGGGCAGTGCCTCCGGTGCCGGAGCCACAGTCATGGCGTTCTCCCGGCTGAGAGTGTTCTGCTGCCCCAGGTCAGCGCGGGAGCGTTCCAGGTGATCGAGGTACATCTCGCGTTGCTGGGCCCGGTTCCGGGTGGCCTGGCCGCGTCCCGACAAGGCCATGAAGATCCCCGAACCCACCGCGACGATGAAGATCAGCCCGGCCACCATCATGAACAATATGTTGCCGTTGCGCATCACTATCATCATCGTGACCGATGTCATGGCGCCGAGGATCGGCATCAGCATCTGAGTCCCGACCGAGGCCGCGGCGCCCGCCTCGATCGGCGGCGGGGCCGGTAATACCTGTTCGGTGGGGGCCTGGACTGGGCGGGTCACCCGGGCCGGGCGATGCACCAGGCGCTGTGTCATGCGGCGGCTCCTCGAGTGGCCGGGGCCATCAGCTGTGCGGCAAGGTGAATCAGGCCCTGCCGGTAGCGGCCGCGGCGGGATCGGGCATCGACCAGCGAACGCACCCGCCCCGGGGCGGCCAGAGCCGGTTCGTGGGCCACGACGCTGACCTCGTCACCCAGGCCAGCCGTCAGCTCCGCGATGGCGCCCCGATTGGCGGTCCGGGCCAGGTCGGTGACGCACAGCACCACGCGCCGGTGGCGCTCGTGAAGTGAGCGCACCAGGATCCCCGCGCGTTCCAGGCCCATCCGGTCCGGCCGGGCAGTCACGACGGTGCAGGCGCTGGACTCGGCGATGTGGTGCGCGTCAGTGAGGCTGCGGCGGCCGAAGTCGGTGCAGATCACGTCGAGGAAGCGCGCGATGGGCCCGACCGATTCACGCCACAGCACCGGATCGGCTGGAGCCACCCGCCCGGTCAGCCGGGCCAGGTCGAGTCCACGCAGGCCGGTTTCGGTGGCGGGCAGGCCGTCGAGTGCCTCGGCGAGCCTGGTGGGTTGTTCCCGCAGCGGGGCGTCGACCACGAGCCTCGCCTGCACCTGGGAGGACATGCCCGCGCTGTGCAGCGCGTCGGCGCCCTCACCGTCGGCGTTGACCAACAGTGTGGGCCCGGGGCGACGGGCGGCCAGGATGCCGGCCACAGCGCCGGCGGCCGAGGAACAACCGGTGCCCCCGTCGGCGGCCACGAACGCCAACCGCACCGTGAGCGCGGCCCGGGTACGGATCAGGGTGTCATCGCGGCGCAGCCGGTCGATGGCGCTGCCGCGCCCCCCGCTGATGAGCTGAACGAACTCGGTGGCGCTGATCATCGACGGAAGGTTTCCAGCAGGTCGGTGAAGATACCGAAGTAGCCGAGCAGGGCCGGGACGATGGCGATGACCGACAACTGCTCGACGACATTGAGCCAGCCCCGCCAGCGGGCCCGGGCGTGATCGGCGGGATGCGTGGCGAGCAGGAGGATCAGGCCCACCGCGACCCCGAGGCAGATGGCGGCCCGGGAGAGAGGATCCGGTACCCACACCACCGCGAGAGTGAACCCGAGCACCGCGACGCTGAGCCACAGCGCTGACACCTGCTCCACCAGCGGGAAGAACCGTGCCCTGGACGCCAGGACTATCCCGACCAGGACCGATAGCAGCGTCGCCCACGGCCCCGGGACTTGGGCCAGCGCCACCAGGGACAGTGTCATCGGCACCGCGATGCCCACCACGAGCCAGCCGAGGGTGGCGAAGGCGTCGCGGGCGAGGATCGCGGCGCGTTCCCGCCGCGCCCTGGCACCGGCCACTATCTGGTCGTCCAGGCCTGTGAGCCCGCTCATCGTCAGGGCCAGCGCGGGCAATAGGCCGATCACGAGGGTTTCACCGGCCACAGTGACGACGCTGGTGTGGGCCACGCTCATCCCCGAGGCGATCAGCCCCATCGGGGCGAGCGCGGCGATGGTTCCCGCGGTGGCGCCGAGCGCGATGGCACGCCGCCGGCCGCCCCAGCCCAGCATGACTGCGGTGGCGGCACCGCCGCAGGCAAGTGCCCCGAGGATGGCGATCTCGGTGCGGGGATAGGCCGACAGCCAATCCAGCGACTGCGCGAACCAGGCTCCGGTGCCCATCGCGGCCCCGATCACTGTGGTGGACAAGGCCTGACTCACCCAGCCGTCGCGCCACCGGGTGGTCAGCGCGATCAGCACCGCCGCGGCCGCCACCGAGATCGCAGTGGGATCCGGATACAGCTCGACGGTGAGCCGGCTCGCCTGCCAGCCGAGTATCGCGGCGGTGGCAAGGACCAGGCGTCGGGCCCAGGTCTGGTTGAACACGTCGCCTCGCCGGTCGCGTTCCCCGACGATGGCCTCGGTCACGTCGGAGACCTCGGGCGCCGGCGGGGCCTGATCGGCCGCCACCAGGTGCAGCAGCGCGCCGTCGGGCACGTCTTGCTCACCCAGGGTGCGCTGCGGATCGAGCTGATCGCCCTGGACGCTGGTCAGCCGCATCGTGTGCGCGTCGGCCGGGTCCTCCTCCAGCAGATCCAGCACATAGGGCAGGATCTCCAGCAGTGGATCGTCATTGGGCAGGACGAGATCGCTGCGCCGACTCGAGCCGTGGACTGTGACGCGGGTGTATTCCATCAGTTGGACTCCTTGGCGGCCGACCGGGTGAGCTCACGTGTCATCCGAGGCCCGCCTTACCTACTGCCTTGCCGGTGGCCGGGTTGATCTCCCACTGCGTCGAGGCGTCGATCACGTAGCCGTTCTCCGGATCGATCTGCCAGCCGGTCAGTGGGTCATACCAGGTGCCGTAGGGCCCGCTCACCCACCCGGTCTCTGGATCGATCGGGCGGCCGTTGGTGTCGGTGGTGTCGCCCTCTTCGAGTGGCTGAGCGTTGCGCAGCGCGTTGGCGTAATTCGTCTGGGCCTGCGAAATAGCCTGTGAATCGAGGGTATGGATCACGAAGGCATATCCCACACATACCGCACTGATGACGGCGGCGAGGATGACCGAGCCAATGAAACGGCCCAGGTTGTTGCGGGCAATTCGGCGGTCTTGCATCCGGCCGAAGGTCAACGATGACAATAGCCGTTGTCTGCGGGTTTTGGCGGTCTCGACGAGGACCCGGTCGCGGTCGATCACGGCTGCACCTCCGGTGGGCCCAGCACAGTGCCAGGCAGACGTTGGGGAATCACTGCCGAGGTCGCCGGGGTCAGCTCGGCCAGGGAAACGCTGAGCACCTGGTCACCGCAGATCAGCGTGCACGGGACGAGCACGGGGGTGGGGTGGTGGGGCTCCAGCACAGCGGTTCCGGCCGCCGAGGTGACGGCGGTGCCGTTGGCCGAGCCCAGGTCGGTGACGTGAAGGTTGCCGTGTCGATCCGCGTCGATGGTCACGTGGCGACGGCCCAGGGTGCGGGTCATGTCGTAGATCTCCAGAGCATTAGCCCCCGGCTCGTGCCGCATCGGGTAGCGGCCCACCAGCAGCCGGGACCCGATGGGCGCGCTCGAGCCGTCAGCGGCGGTGAGGATGGGGCGGGTGCGGACACTCAGCGGCACCGTCTCCGCGGCGGCGCCCGGTGCTGCGGCGTTCAACCGCCGTAGCGGATCCTCGGCCGTCGAGACCCAAGTCAGCTGGCCCATCGGTAGCCGGTGGGAGGGTGATCCGGCAGGCAGCCCCGTGCGTTGTCCGAGCCATCTCGCCCGGGTGATCAGGTGGCCGGGTGCCCGACCCCGGACCAGCAGCAGCCGCACCATCAAGGCGGCGGCGGCGAGGCCGGCGGCGGCGGTGAGCACTGCACCGACCCACGTGGCCAGGCGAAGCCACGCGGCCAACAGCCAGACGATCCCGCCCGCCGCAGCGCAGATCACCAGATCGATCGCGAAACCGCCGATGACGGCGAGGATGTGGGCCGGTGGCCAGGGCCCACGCCACGCCGAGGGGGGCGGCACCGATACCGCCTGGTCCAGCCGGTGGCCGCACGCACTGCACAGCCCTGCGCTCAGCGGGCCGCCGCAACGGCCGCAGACCACGACGTCGATCTGTGTACTCATCTAGCTCCAGCTCGAGTGAGGCAGGCAGGTGGTGGCAGCTTGGTAGCGCTGCTGACCCTACCGCCCGGAGGATCTACCCCAGGGGTTGGATTCTCCGCGCAGACCATTGTCCACCACGACGGTTCACGCCCTATTCGGTGACCCCATCACCTCGTAACATCGATACGGGATGGCACCTTTTCCGCCAGCCGCAATCCCCTAGAAAGGTCTTTTATGGGTACCAAGTTCTCGATGGAGGGCGACGCTCTCCATATGCACGTGCAAAAGAGCGAGTCCCTTGGCGGCGACCTGCTCGGAACTGTGCGTCGCATGTTCGAAGCCGCTGAACCGATGGCGGCCGATTTCAACGGCCCAGCCAAGGCGCAGTTCAACCGGTTCCAGAGTGAGGCCGATCAGTGCGCCAGGGACCTGCAGGAGGC
>JBKEBG010000063.1:0-4451 GCA_047972985.1 Arachnia sp. | reverse complement strand
CACCAGCCCAGGCCCGAGCAGCCGGAGCCCGATTCGCCAGAAGATGGTCAGCTCACCCGCACCGTCGACCCGGGCCGCCTCCAGGAGTGAATCGGGAATCGCGTCCTGGGCATAGACCCGCATCAGGTACACGCCGAAGGGGCTGACCAGCGACGGGATGATGACCGCCCAAGCCGTGTTGGTGAGCCCGGCATTGGCGAACAGCAGGTAGGTGGGGATCGCAAGCGCGGTCATCGGGATCATGATTGCCCCCAGCACCACGGCGAACATTCCCCGTTTGCCCGGAAAGTCGTACTTGGCGAACGCGTACCCCGCCATCGTCGCAAGTGAGGCGGCACCGACGGCACTGACCCCGGCGTAGAGCACTGTGTTGGCGACCCAACGCAGATAGATCCCGTCCTGGTAAGCGAACACATCGGCGATGTTTGACAGCAGGTTGTTGTGGGTGCCGAACCACAGGCCGAAGGTGGTGAACAGGTCGCCGTTGTCCTTGGTCGAGGAGAACGCCAGCCACACGATCGGCAACAAGAAGTAGGCAACCAACAACCACAACATGACCGAGAGGACGTTCGATTTGCGTCGCAGATAGTGAGTGTGGCTCCGGCTGCGGGCCGTGGCGGCTGCGGCGCTCATGGGTTCCCCCTGCGTTGCGTGCCCAGCTGCACCACATACGAGATGATCGCGATGAACAACCCCAGCACGAACGCTATCGCGGCGGCGTAGTTGACGTCCTGGTTGATGAAAGCCAGGTTGTAGGCGTAGAAGTTGGGGGTGTAGGCCAGGTCGATCGCCGACGGGTTGAGTTGGCGCATCAGCGCCGGCTCATTGAACAGCTGGAATGTCCCGATGATCGAAAAGATGACCGTCAACATGATCGCGCCGCGGATCGCCGGGATCTTGATGCGGATCGCGGTCTGGATCGGCCCCGCGCCGTCGATGGCGGCTGCCTCGTAGAGCTCGGTCGGGATGGACCGCAGCGCCGCGTACATGATGATCATGTTGTAGCCAACGAATTCCCAGGTGACGACGTTCATCATCGATCCGAGGATGTTGTGGGCGCTGAGCAATTCAGGCGATGGGAGCCCCAGGGCCCGGACCGCCTGCGCGATCGGTCCAAAATCGTCCCCATACAGGTAGCCCCACATGAGGGCGGCGATGACGCCGGGCACTGCGTAGGGCATGAAGGTGATCATCCGCACCGCCTTGTGCCCACGGACCATGCCCGAATCGATGGCAAGTGCGATGAACAACGCAAGCCCGAGCATGATCGGCACCTGCACGACGAGGAACAGTCCCATGCGGGCGAGCCCGTCCAGGAAGGCCGGATCCGTGAAGGCCCGGGCATAGTTGGCCAGCCCGGCGAAACTCACTCCGCCCACGAGGGAGCTTCGAAACAGCGAGACGTAGGCCGCGTAGGCCAAGGGAATGATCAGCATGGCCACGAAGACGGCCATGAAGGGGGCCACGAGGATCAACGCTGCGCGGTGTCGTGATTTCGTGACGGCGCTCACACGCTGCGGGGACCGTTGCGGTGCGGACATCGAAGAGCTCCTTCCAGGCCGCCCGTGGCCCAGCCCCAACGGGGACGAGCGCCACGAGCCGGTCACTAGGCGATGGTGAAGCCCTGTTGGGTGGCGTAGTCCTTGAGGCTTTGCTCCCAGGTAAGGGTCGCTTCGTAAAGGTCCGAACGATCTGTGATGGCAACGCCGACCGTCTCGACAAACTGGGCGTAGGTGTAGTCCATGAAGGGCAACCACCCGAAATCTGGAGTGACTGTCCCCGAGATCTCGCTGAACAACTCGTTGACCCGTTGCCCTCCGAAGAACTCCGATTCGGTGTCGGTGAAGCGTCGGTCCTCCAGCGTCTTGACTGTGGTGGGGAAGAAGAACTGCTCATTGGCGAACATCAGGGTGGACGCGATGTCTGTGTTGATCCATTTCGCCAGTTCGTAGGCTGCGATGGGGTTCTGCGTGGGCTGCATCACAGCATTCGACGAGCCTCCCCAGTTACCGGAGATGTCCTCGCCCGCGTTCCACTGCGGCACCCGGGTGGCGGTCCACAACCCCGAGGTGGTGGCTGCGGTGCCCTGCAAGAACACCGGCCCCCACGCCGCGGTGACCCAGGACGCGTACTTTCCGTTGGCCAGGCCCTGGTACCAGGTGTCGTTCCAAGCTGGATCGTTGGCAACCAGGTCGTCTTGGAGCAGCCCCGTCCAATAGTCCATCACCTGCTTGACTAGCTCGTCGCCGCCGAGGTTGATAGTGACAGTCTCGGCGCCGTCATATCCGAACGGGCGGGCGCCTGCCTGCCAGTAGAACGAGCTGAACTGCCCGGCCTCATTGGGAGATAAGCACGTCAGATAGCCCCCTGAAGGTCGAACGGTCTCGGCGGCCGCACGGAAATCGTCCCAGGTCTCCATGTCCCCATCCAGGCCCGCGTCGGCGAAGAGATCGCGTCGATACAACGTGCCCAGCGGCCCGGAATCCTGGGGGATGGCCCAGATCCCATTCCCGATCTGTACCTGGTTCCACACCCAGTCGACGAACTGTGGTGCGATGTCTGCGGCGCCGTACGGGGTCAGGTCGAGAAGGTTGTTGGTCACGGTGAACGATTGGATGTGCTGGAACTCGATCTGCGCCACATCGGGGGCCCCCTGGCCTGCCTGCAGTGCGGTGCGCAGCTTCTTGTAGTGATCGGCGCCCTGCCCGACGTTCTCGACAGTCACCGAGATTTTCGGGTAGGCCTCCTGGAACAGGGCGACTTCGTTTTCGATCTCGGGGACCCAGGTCCAAAACAGCAGTTCGGTCTCAGTGTCAAGCGCGGCCTGGCGTTCTTCGTCGCTGATAGTGCCACCGGTGGCGGATTCGGACGAGGCACTGGTCTGGCCCGGTGAAGCCGAACAGGCCCCCAAAGCGGCGACGGTGCCTGCAGCAAGTGAGGAGCCCAGCAGGCGACGGCGACTGATGCGGTTCATTTCTTCTCCTTCGATGGTGTGCTGGTGTGGGCGAAGACGAGCGAGGACCGGGCAGGAATCTCGAGCGGGACTCCTGCGACGGCCTCGACGCCGCGTGTGAGTTCGGTCGCGCTCACGGGCGGGGTCACCGTGGCGGCATGTGCCGACCAGTTGTGCACGAAGTAGTAGCCAGCGCTGGGGGTCGTCCCCGACATGACTGTGACGGTGGGCTCCGCCGACCATTGCCCCGCTCGCGGTGCGGTGACGGCCCTGCCGATCACGTCGGCTGCCAGTTGCCGATTCGGCACGGTGCCGACATAGGTCACCCGCCCGCTGCCGTGTTCCCGGGTGGTGAGCGCGGGGTAGCGGCCGAACTCCGGGTGGTCGTAGCTAGCCAGGATCGTGGTCTGCGCGTCGGCTACCAACAGATCGGCCCAGCGCGTCGCCCTGGCGCCTTCGGCGATGTCTCCCACCAGTGCCAGCGGCTCACGAAGGGTGGTGAACTCGTCGTAGCGCACCCCGGCCGCCTGCCCGACCACATCGGGTGCCACGGCACACCGTGCCCTGGCTTCGTCGTCGCCATATCCGGTGCGGATCCCGAGAATCAGGTGCCCGCCGGCGGCGGCGTAGTCGCGAAGCACTGCCAGCTGCGCGGTGGTGGCGGTGTAGAACCCGGCCGCGACGATCACCGGGTAGGCCGCCGCGAGCTCCGCCGCCGGGACCTCGCTGAACTGGTCGGCGTGGACGTAGCGCACCTGGGCTCCGGCCTCGCGCGCGCCGCTGGCAAAGGCCTCGACGATGTCGTGGTAGGCGGTGGGGTCGCTGGCGGTGTAGGTGCCGGTGCGGTGAGCGCCGTCGGCGAAGGGGGGCTGGAACTCGAGTGCGTATTTGGAGTCCGTGGAGAACATTATGGCGACGTCGGCGTCGGGGACGTACCCGTCGAGGCGGTCCTGGAAATGGGCGAGGATCCTGCCCAGTTCGGCAAGTTCGCGATAGACCCGCCCCGGCTCCTGGGAATGGGGCAAGACACCCATCCAGTAGGTCTCGGCCCCGAAGTGGTTGGTGTGCCAGTGCCAGTACTCGATCATTGCCGCGCCGCGGGCCACGAGCGCGAGCCCCGCCTGCTGGAGCTGGCCAGGATAGGGCGGCAGGTTGAGCCCGGAGAAGCCGATGGCCTGCGCGTTGGTCTCGGTGACCAGGAAGCGGCCCTGTTTCGCCGCGTAGGAGCGATCGGCAAGTTCGAGCAGGCCGGTGATGCCGGATCGGATCCAGGGTTCGGGCCGAGGCAGGTCGAAACCGCGATCGAGGTAGTCCTGCATGGCGTAGTACGGGTTGGTTGCGGCGACGTCGAGGCCGCGTGTGAGTTTCGCCTCGTCGGTGGCCGGACGATCGAGGGCGAGGCACGTCGTGACGAATTGCTCGGGCCGGGAGTACTCACGCACCAGGCCGGCTTGCCAATCGATGTAGCCGGTGACCTGCTCGGCCTGGAATCGACGCC
>JBKEBG010000055.1:0-3247 GCA_047972985.1 Arachnia sp. | reverse complement strand
TCGGTGGGCGATGCCAGGTTTGAACTGGCGACCTCTTCCGTGTCAAGGAAGCGCGCTACCACTGCGCCAACCGCCCGAGGTGGAGACGGGATTTGAACCCGTGTACACGGATTTGCAGTCCGTTGCCTCGCCTCTCGGCCACTCCACCAGAAGGATCATCCTCCCAGCGGGAGCGGGAGAGACTTCTCCGAGCGGACGACGAGATTCGAACTCGCGACCCTCACCTTGGCAAGGTGATGCTCTACCAACTGAGCCACGTCCGCATGCACCGTTCGGCGCGTAGAAGACCTTAGCGCAGCCATTGCCTGGTAGCCAAATCACCGTTGCCCTTCCGTCGGTTTCCCTTCTGGGGATCCGATGCACTAAACTCAGCGGCTGCAGCGGGCGATTGGCGCAGTGGTAGCGCGCTTCGTTCACACCGAAGAGGTCGGCGGTTCGAAACCGCCATCGCCCACCGCGGGGGAGGTGAGCTATGACTGCACCTGGAGTCCTTCTGGCCGCTCCGGGGCCAGCAGGCTGGGGCCTTCATCATTCCTTGAGTGCCCTGGTTCGCCGGATGCGGGCCTTCCGACCCGATCTGGCGGTGCATGCCTGCCGCTACGGCGCCGAACCCAGCCTGGTTCAGGCTGCGGCGCTCTTGGTCGCCGAGGGCGCACGCGAAATCGTCGCTGTTCCATTGGACTTGGTGGCCGCCACCGAACCCCACCCGGAACTGCTTTCCCAACTCAGCGCCGTGACCACGGAGCACCCGGAGGTGCGCATCATTGCCGCACGTCCGTTGGGACCAGCCGCCGAGTTCCTGAGTGTCCTTGACTCGAAGGTCCGTGATGCACTGCACCGGGCCGAAGCTCTAGAGGTGGATGCTCTCGTGCTGGCTACACCCGAGGGCGCCGATCCCCGAGGTCTGTCGCTGCTGGCACGTCGAGCCAGGCAATGGTCGGCGCATCATCGCCTCCCGGTCCGCTTGGCAACTATGGACACCGCGGGCGCGGCAAGCGCTGCCGCGGTGACCGCCCTGCGCGCCCAGGGGCGACGTCACATCGCCGTCGGCGCGCTGTGCCTCGAGCCGACACCTGACTTCGTCGCACTGCAGCAAGCGGCCTCGCGGGCTGGTGCCTTGGCGGTCACCGAGCCGCTGCTCGACGACCCGCAGGTGCTGGAATTGATCTTGGCACGCTACGCCTTCGCGGCCATGGAACTCCTCGACGACGCCGCCCTGGGCGCCGATCTGATCTTGTTGCGCGAGGAAGAGACATCGGCCTGAGCCTCCGGTCGGCCCACCACGAACTTGCTTGGGGGAAAAGGGGTGACCTGGCTAGGATCGAAGCGTGAGCGACTCCCCCAACCCTCTCCAGATTCCCGATCAGGAATGGCGTCGCCGCCTCAGCGAACCTGAGTACGCGGTGCTGCGTCTGGGCGGCACCCAGGCCCCGTTCACCGGCGAGTACACCGACACCACAACCGAGGGTGTCTATTCGTGCAAAGCGTGTGGGCTTGAGCTGTTTCGCAGCGCCACAAAGTTCGCGTCCCACTGCGGCTGGCCGAGCTTCTTCTCGCCGCTGGCCGATGATCGCCTGAGATACCTGGCCGATGCGTCCCTGCCAGGGCGGCCACGCACCGAGGTGCGCTGCGCCCGCTGCGATTCGCACCTCGGCCACGTCTTCGACGGCGAGGGCTACAACACACCCACCGATCGCCGCTACTGCATCAACTCGATCTGCCTGAGGCTGAACCCAACGTCGTGACGGCGCGCCAACTGCGACTTACCGGTAACCGGCCTAGGCTAGAACAGTGGCAGCCACTCCGACCAACCTGATACCGCCGGAGTTCAGCGGTGCTATCGAAGACCTCGGGGCCATGACCTGGCGGCGCGAGGTGAGCGTGGAAGAGATCGGCTCCCCGCAGCGCATCGCTCCACATTCACTTGCTCTGGAGGCCGAGTTCCACGACGATGCCGGCGAGGATGTGGCCACCGGTCGGCTCATCCTGCTACACGATCCGGCGGGCAACGGCGCGTGGCACGGCACCTTCCGATTGGTGTCCTACGTGCGCGCCGAGGTCGACCTTGAGATGGTGACCGATCCCTTGTTGCCCGACGTGGCGTGGACCTGGCTCACTGACGCCTTGGACGCACATGCGGCCGATCATCATTCGCTGGCCGGCACAGTGACCGCTTCCTTTGGCAAGGGCTTTGGCCAAATGAGCGATGACGCAGACCGCGCCGATGTGGAAGTGCGTTCCTCGTGGACCCCCAAGGGTGGGGCTGCGGGCTGGCTCATCGGGCACCTTCGCGCCTGGCAGGACCTGCTGGGACACGTGGCGGGTCACCCGCCGCTGCCCGCCGGCATCGTGGCATTCCCGGGGACCCGCTCGTGACAGACTTCGTGGATAGTTCCAGGGAACCGCTACGTGGCGTGGTCAACACCGATGAGGGGCTGGCCGAGGCGCGAACGAGCCTTGCTGCGGGAGTTGGCCCTGTCGCATTCGATGCCGAACGAGCGCACGGCCATCGCTATTGGCCCAAGGCATATCTGTTCCAAATCCGTCGTGCTGGAGCGGGCACCTGGCTGGTCGATCCCACAGCCTTCGAACGCGACGGCAACGTCGACCTGTCGGATGCTGTCGCCCCGCTGATGGACGAGGTGTGGCTGATCCACGCAGCGAGCCAGGATCTGGCGTGCATGCGCGAGGCAAGTATCTACCCGCGCCGGCTGTTCGATACCGAGCTCGCCGGACGGCTGCTGGGCGAGCCGAGTGTGTCGCTGGCCAACCTGTTGGAGCGCCACCTCGGCATCAAATTGCGCAAGGCACATTCGGCCGCCGACTGGTCCACTCGGCCACTGCCAGAGGCCTGGTTGACCTATGCTGCCCTCGACGTCGACTACCTCGTGGAACTCCACGATGCCTTGGCAGTCATCCTCGACCAACGAGGTCGGCGGGAGTGGGCTGAGCAGGAGTTCACCGCGACCGTTGAGCAGTATCGCACCGATCCCCCGCCCAGGCCCGACCCATGGCGCCGACTCAGCGGCATCACCTCGCTGCGCCAGCCTCGCCAGTTGGCGGTGGCACGCAGCATGTGGATTGAGCGCGATCTGATGGCGCGAGCCGCCGATCGGCCGCCCGGCCGGGTGCTTTCCGACGGCGCCATCATTGCTGCCGCCACCCTGGCCCGCAGCGGAGCGCCGTTGCCCACTCAGGACAGTCTCGCCGAGCTTGCCGAGTTCCGATCCCGGGGTGCCCGCAGGCA
>JBKEBG010000140.1:0-18069 GCA_047972985.1 Arachnia sp. | reverse complement strand
GTGGGCCGAGTGTCTGGGTTGGCGCCGCTAGGCGGGCCCGCGGTGGTCCGGGCCAACCGGGATCGATTCCCAGAGGCCGACGACATCACCTACGCCTGGCAGTGGCATCCGACGCCGCAGTCCACCACGATGCGAGACACCATCGACGCGCTCATCGAGATCGACGAGGAAAGCCGGATTGAGATGAAGGCCTCGCCGGGGGTGATTTCGGGCTTCCGCTGACCCGGCTGCGGGTCCCTGGAGCGTCGCGCCGCGCCGATCCCGAGGGCCTCGCCGGGGCTGGGCTTGGGATCGCCGGTGCCGTGGGCCAGCTGCCTGCCTGACTCCCCCAGGCAGTGCCCTCCCGGATGGGTCAGCTCTCGAAGGCGTCTCGGAGCGCATTGCTGATCCGGGAGTATTCGTCGCTTCCGGTGGTGGCTAGCCGTAACAGCGGCATTTCCATGGCTGCGAAGATCTGGTCCTTGAGCCTGTCGCGGACCTGCTGCTCCGGATTGTCCGCGTGGTTTTTCCACCCGTCCACCTCCACCGCCAGGACCGGGGTGAGGCTGACCGAGCGGTAGACGAGGAAGTCCACCGATGCGCGGGGATGGCGTACGAAGCGGTGCTGCTCGGGGGTCAGCCGCGACACGTCACCGAAAAGATGGGCCAACCGGTACTGGGTGGCGAGCGCCACGGGGCTCCCGGTGCCCCCTTCAGTCTGAAGCGCGGCGTTGTGGGCGTCCAGCACATCGTGCAGGACGGTGCCTGCGATGTTCTCCGAGCGATGGGCGGAGATGTGCGTGATCCGGCCAGCGAGGTGATCCAGGCACCGATCGTATTCCTGATACAGCAGATCGAAGATGGACACTATGCCGCTGGGCCGGATGCTGTCGTCGTGGTGGTAGTCGATGTAGTCGATCAGATCGGCGAGGTAGTGAGTGCCTGGGTGCCTGCTGTGGTGGGTCACCAGCACGAATTTCTCGACGGCGCGGGACACCGCGACATTGATCAGCCGAGCCTCGTCGACGAATCTGCGGCCACGGATTCCGTCCCGGGAGTCGTCGATCACCGTTGACATCACTATCACCTCCCGCTCCCGTCCCTGGAACTTGTGGACGGTCTGGGCTGCCGCCGAGCCGGTGCCCGCCACGTCGACGACCTCGGCCAGGGCGTTGGCCTGGCGCCGGTAGGGCGCTATGTAGCCCACCTGGCGTGCCTGCAGGCCGAGTTCGGGGATGACCTCACGGCACACCATGTCGATCTCGCGCTGATTGATGGCGCCACCGCCGGTGGGCCATCGGGCGTGATGCCCAGGCACCGACTGCCAGACCAGCATCTCCTGGCCACCGGTCGGCCGGGTGTGCGCGATCAGTTGACCGTCATAGAACGATCGGTTGCAGAACTCGATGATCGACGGCGCGCAGCGGTAGTGCTCGTCGAGCAGTACCGTCGGTAGGGCAGCACCGAATCGGTGCCGGAAGCTCGACATCAGGTTGTGACGCGTCTGGTCGAACTCCGGTGCTGGTGCGTGGAGGCCGACCGGAACCGGTTCGCCGATGTGCGACAGTTGGCGTTCGTCGCCGACGATGACAACGCGGCGGGCGCAGGCCAGCGCCAGCGCGCCGACGAGCGGATTTACCTGGGAGGCCTCGTCGATGATCAGCAGGTCCAACAGGCGCCCCCGCGGAATGCACCGTGACAGTGAGTGGCAGGTGCTGAGGATCACCGGATGGGCCCTGCCGAATCCACTGCGGGGGCGGCGCCAGTCGCCGTCAGCGAAGGGGCCCGGAGACCGGCCGTGGTAGCGCTCGGCCAGAGCCCGCGCCAATAGGTCCATGGAGGCCGTCGCTAGCTGGGTGCCGAGAGCATCAGGGTCGTTGTTTCTCAGCTTGCTGTCCAGCCTTGCGATCTGTTGGTCGAGGCTGCGGATCTGCTGTTCATAGAACGCGTTGAGTAGGTGCTGGAGGCTATCGGGGTCGTCGAGGTCGATCTGTCCGGTGGGGCCGAACTGGATCCACCGGCGCAGCCGGGTCCACCAGGGGGCGTGATCGTGTGGTGCCTGCGCCACGAACCCGAGGATGCGAGGTGCTGAGGCGCGCAGCAGCCGAGACTCCCGCAGCGCATCAGGAATCTCGTCCGGGACCAGCCGGGAGAAGTGCTGGTGCTCCAGTTGGAAGGCATCGCGGTGAGTGCTGAGCCTGGCCCGTTCCCGCTGCCACTCCTGCCTGCGGGTCAGCCGGGTGAGCAGGCGGCGGATGCGGGCCGGTGATGGGGGCGGGGCCTGGGATATCCGGGCCAGGAACTGGCTGCGTTGCCCGATCCGCTCGGTTTGCTGCTGCAGGAACCGCTGCTGATTCTCCACGTTGCCGAGCATCGCCGGGACGAAGCCGATGCCCAACTCGTCCAGCTTCTCCGCCACATTCTCCACGGCAGTGTTGGTGGCGGCGACCATCGCGACGCTCTCCCGGCCCTCCGCCAGGACGCTGGCGATGATGTTCACGATGGCTTGGGTCTTCCCGGTGCCCGGTGGCCCCTCGATCATCGACACCGGTGAGGACAGCGCATTGGCCACCGCGGTCTGTTGGTTCCGATTGGCGGGGATGGGGAAGATCGGCAGTGGTGACTTCACCGGTGTGGGTGGTGGTGCCAGGAGGAAGCGGGCCAGTGCGCTGGCCGGATGAACAGTGGTCAGATGCGACCATGCCCGCGCGGTCGGGCTGTCACCCAGTTCCCCGATGATCGCCCGCCAATAGTCCAGGGCTGCCGCAGGCCCCGGCTGGGTGTCCACGGCGGGCAGGACCCGGATCTCGGCGGTGGGATGGAGCTGGCTGTGCTCGGCGCCGTTGCCGCTGCGTCGGAACACCCGGGTGTGTTCGCCGAAGTCAGTCATGCTCACCACATCGGGACACAAATCCCCGCGCACCGTCACGACGCTCCCGGTGCCCTCGACATGCTGCGGTTGGCCGGTGAACACACGCACCCGCTGGATCCCGTAGCGGTAGGCCTTGGATCCGTAGGAAATCTCGATGTGTCGGTCCGAGACCTGCGCCAGCCGGCGGATGCGTGCAGTTGTGTCTCTGAACTCGCCCGAGGCCCGATCCTGCACGAAGATCAGATGACGATGGGGATCCATGACCGCCTCAAGCGTGGGGAATGATCAACTGTCTCACGCTCGGGATGTGCGTGGCTGCGATTCGGTCATCTAGTGCCGTGAATCGCCCACCCGGCGTCACCGTCCTGGGCCGGCGGGTGGGCGCTTACGGCACGCTTGGATGTGCCACGCCGAATCCGGGAACTGCCTTGATGGAATGATCGGCCCGCCAGTGGTGTTGTTGTGGGATGTCAGCCCTGACCAGGTCCGGCAGTCAACCGTGGGAGGCTCGGGCCGATCCCGGTATCCTGGCGCTCGGCTGACAGCCGATGCCGGTCTAGTCCACACCGTCAAAGAGGAGGCTGAGGATGACGGCAACGCCCACCGCGTCCGAGACGGCTGCGACGCAGCGCGCCGCCGAGCTGCTGCTCGAAGCCCGCGGTATTTCCAAGAATTTCCCGGGTGTGCGGGCTCTGCACGATGTCAATTTCGAGGTACGGGCCGGGCAGGTGCATGCCCTGGTCGGGGAGAACGGGGCGGGTAAATCCACGCTGATGAAGGTCCTGGCCGGGATCTATCAGCCCGACGCCGGACAGATCCGGCTCCGGGGAGAACCAGTCACCTTGCCCACACCCTTGTCGGCGCAGCACCAGGGGATCAGCGTGATCCATCAGGAGTTCTTCTTGATGAATCACCTGAGCGTGGCGCAAAACCTGTATATCGGCCGCGAACCCCAAAAGTTCGGCGGGCTGCTCAACGACGATCGGGAACTCAACCGGCGCGCCCACGAACTCATGGCCCGGCTGCGCGTGAAGATCGACCCGCGGGTGCCTGTCGGGCGGCTCAGCGTCGCCGAGCAGCAGCTCGTGGAGATCGCCAAGGCCCTCTCGTTCAGCTCGAAAGTGCTCATCATGGACGAGCCGACCGCCGCACTGACCGGCACCGAGGTCGCCACGCTGTTCCGGCTCATCGACGACTTCGTCACCGATCACACAGCCGTGGTCTACATCTCGCACCGGATGGAAGAGATCCGGCAGATAGCCAGCCACGTGACTGTGCTGCGCGATGGTGAACTCGTCGATTCGCGCCGCGCCGAGGACCTGACAATTCCCGAGATCATCCGGCTCATGGTGGGCCGCAGCGTGGTCACCGACGCCCGCCCGGAACCTCGGCAAGCCACGGCACCGGTGCTGGAGGTCAGCGGGCTGTCCACAGCAACGCTACTCAAGGACGTCAGCTTCACCCTCGACAAGGGGGAGATCCTGGGCTTCGCCGGGCTGATGGGCGCCGGGCGCACCGAGACGGCGCGGGCCCTGATCGGGGAGGACGAGATCACCGCCGGGACCATCTCGATCACCGGCGCGCCGGTCACCATCGCCAGCCCGCGCGATGCCGTCGAGCGGGGGATCGGCTACCTGTCGGAGGATCGCAAACGCTACGGCCTTCTCTTGGGCCAAGACGTGACCGCCAACACCGTGCTCGCCTCGATCGACACCTATACCCGCGCCGGGCTGATCCAGGACCGGCAGATGCGTCAGGCCGCCAAGAAGTGGGTGGACGTGCTGGGCACCAAGACCCCCACGATCTCGCAACGGCTGCGCAACCTGTCCGGCGGAAACCAGCAGAAGGTCGTCATCGCCAAATGGCTGGAACGCGACTGCGACATCCTGATCTTCGACGAACCCACCCGGTGGATCGACGTCGGCGCGAAACAGGAAATCTACGACCTCCTACGCGAGCTCACAACTGCCGGGAAGTCGATCATCATGATCTCCTCGGAACTTGAGGAGATCATGCGGATGTCCGACCGGATAGCGGTGATGTGTGATGGCAGAATCACCGGCTTCCTCAGCAATCAGGAGGCCACGCAGGAGAAGATCATGGAACTAGCCACCACGTTCGACCCCATCGACGAACTCTCAAGCGAGGCCGAATGACTCCCACCCCCGCCGCCCCCGGAATCTGGGCCAGGGTTCCCGACCGGTACAAGGCGCTGCTGCAGCAGGCGATGGTTGTCCTGGTGCTGGTCTTGCTGGTGATCTTCTTCTCCGTGATGCGGCCGAGCTTCGCATCGTGGAGCAACGTGTCCTCGCTGCTGTTGGCCTCGGTGGTCACCGGGGTGCAGGCACTCGGCCTGTCGTTCGTGATCGCCACCGGAGGTATCGATCTGACCCCGGGCATGGGCATGGCCGCCACCTCGGTCTTCGCGGCCCTGCTCATCGGAAACGAAGCCGGTTTCGGGCTGCCGTTGTGGGTAGGCATCCTCGGCGGGCTCGCCGCCGGAGTGCTGCTGGGCCTGATCAACGGCGTCCTGGTGTCCTACGTGAAGATGCAACCGATGATCGCGACCTTGGCGATGATGATGGTGTGTTGGGGGACGGCGCTGGTCCTAGCCGATGGGCGCACCATCTCGCTTCGCAGCGTCGAGGGATTCGATCAGATCGCTGTGGGCGAGCTGATCCCGAACCTGCCCAATGGGGTGCTGATCCTCATAGTGTTGGCGATCCTGGCAGGCATCGCCATGAACAAGACCCGGGTGGGCCGATACGCGCTGGCGATCGGCTCCAACGAGGAAGCCACCCGCATATCCGGGGTCAACACCCGCCGCTGGAAGGTGTTGGCCTACATGATCGGCGGCCTGTTCACCGGTATCTCCGGTATCATCATGGCCTCGCGGTTGTCGGCCGCACAGCCAACGCTGGGGCAGGGCTACGAGATGTACGCCATCGCTGCCGCGGTGATCGGCGGCACCTCGCTGCGTGGCGGCCGGGCCTCCATCTTCGGCGCCGTCATCGGGGCCGTCACAATTCAGACAATCTTCAACGGGCTCACTGTCATGGGCGTCCAGGACCAGTGGCAGCGGGTCGTGTTGGGGGCCGTGGTGCTGCTGGCGGTCTTCGTCGACATCCAGCGTCGCGGCGGCAAGGAAGAGTGACACGGCAACGCTGTCGTATCATTCGCAGTCATCTGCCCATCTCATTGAGCAAGGAGCCATTGTGAAGAGACTGATAGCTGGGGTTGCCAGCGTTGCCATGATCATGGGGCTCGCCGCGTGCAGCGACGACACCGCCACCACCGGCTCATCCGAGGCCGCCACCGGGGGCCGGGTAGCGATCATCGCCAAGGCAAACTCGGCGGAGTACTGGATCAAGACCAAGGAGGGCGCCGAGGCCGCCGGGAAAGACCTGGGGGTCGAGGTCACCTTCAACGGGCCCGACACCGAATCCGAGGGCGATAAGCAACTCAACCAGCTCGAGTCAGCCATCAACGACGCCCCGATCGGGATCGGTTTCGCGCCCCAGGACGGCGCTCAGGACGGGGCACCCCGCCTGATGGATCAGGCGCAGGCAGCCGGGATCCCCGTCGTCGTCTTCGATACCCCGCTGACCACCTCCGAGGTTCCACTGGCCACGATCGCCTCGGACAATGAGGGGATGGGGGCCCAGGCCGCCGAGCAGCTGGTGGAGCTCACCGGAGGCACGGGCAAGGTGGCTATCGTCGCCCACGGTGAGGTGGGCACCGCGGCGGCCCGGCGCGACGGTTTCGTCACCTATCTGCAGACCAACGCTCCCGATATGGAGGTTGTCGACGTCCAAAACGGCGAATCTGACCCCGCCAAGTCCCGCGACAAGGCCCAGGGAATCCTCCAGGCACACCCGGATCTGGTGGGCTTCTTCGGCACCGATGACGACTCGACAGTGGCGATCGCTGACGAGGTGGCCGCCAAGTCAGCCGACGTCGCCGTGATCGGCGTGGACGCCTCCCCGGATGTCGTGACGCTGCTGAGCGAGGGCAAGATCGCCGGCGTCGTGGTGCAAAACCCGTTCCTGATGGGGTACCAGACGGTGGAGCTTTTGGTGCAGGCAGCCGCGGGTGAAACCCCGCAGGAGACAAACATCGTGTCCGAATCGATGTGGGTGACCCAGGACAACCTCGACAGCGACGAGGTGCAACAGGTCATCGGCTGACAAACGCCGCCGGCGACGGTTCCCGGGAGATCGATCCCGGGGGCCGTCGCTAGGCCAGCGCCGCCGGCCCGGTTAGCCGATCTCGTCCAGCCGGACCGGGCGATTCTCGTGGGCCGAACGGGTGCAGGCGTCGGCGATCCGAAGGGCGGCCACGGCGTCGGCCGCGGTGCAGGCACCGGCCGAGCCCAGCATCGGGCCGGTGAGGAAATCGTCGATTTCTCGCTCGTAGCAGGGTAGGAACCGCTCGATGAAGTCGGTCCAGGGCGCCTCGGTGGGGAAGCCGGTGCCGGCCTCCACCGAACGCAGCGGCACCTTGGCGTCCAGCCCGACATTGGCCGATCCCGCGGTTCCCATCAGGTCCAGGCGTACCTCATAGCCCTGCCCGTTGTAGCGGGATGCCTGCACGGTGCCGATGGTGCCGTCGTCGAGGGTCAGGACCGCCACTGCCTCCGAGAAATCCTGGTGTGCGGCGTATACGTCGTGGCCTCGCGCGATTCCGGTGGCATAGACCTCCACCACCTCCCGGCCCGTCAGCCAGCGAAGAATGTCGAAATCGTGGACGTTGCAATCGCGGAAGATCCCGCCGGAACCGGCGACGAACTCGGGCGAGGGCGGGAACTGGTCACAGGTCAGCGCGTGGAATCGGTGCAACTCGCCCAATTCACCGGCGCGCAGCAGATCGCGCGCCCGTCGATACCCGTGGTCGAAGCGGCGGTGGAAGCCGATGTGATGCGGCAGCCCGGCGGCCTCCAGCGCCGACTGCGCCCGGAGCGCCTCGGCCAGGTCCAGCGCGAGGGGCTTCTCGCAAAATGTGGGCAGGCCGGTGCGCGCGGCCGCGACCAGCAGATCGGCGTGCGTGACGGTGCTGGTGGCGATGATCAGACCGTCGAGGGCCAGCGGATTGGCCGGGTCGAGCACCTGGGCCACCTCGGCGGCCTCGCACCCGAACCGGGCCGCGGTGGACTGGGCGCGTTCGGCGTCGGCGTCTGCCACCACAAGCCGCCCGAGGCCAGCGTGGTTGGCGAGAATCCCCGCATGCATAGTCCCGATGCGCCCTGTGCCCAGCAGGCCAAGGGAAAACCTCGATGAAGTGTCCATGGGTCCATCTTGCTGCCTGCCGGCCCACGGCGCGCCCAGACCGTCACGCCGATCCCCGGGGATCAGGGGGCCGGGACCAGGAAGTCTCGCACTAAGGCGTCGAGGTCGGCGTCGGCGGCGAGAAACTGTCGCAGCGTCTTGAGTGTGGGCCCGAAGCTGTCGAAGTCCTCGATGCTCAAACCGGCCTCGTCCCAGGCGCGATTGAAGTCGTCGATGCCGCGCAGCGTGGCCAGGATGTTCTCTTCGACCGGCTCGTCGATGCGGGGCACGGGTGCGTAGGAGGAGGCATTGACTCGCTGCTGCCAGGCGAACGGCGGGGAGACCACCACGTCGCCGCCTTGCAGTTCGCTCCATTGCAGCACGTTGCGATACGCGGCGGCCAGCAGCCGGGAGCGGAAACCGCGCTCGCCGAAGATGCGGTAGGCGTGCTTGAACGCGGCGATCCCCGCCCACTCGAGGTGCCCGGGGTCGAGGAAGAGCTGGTCGCGTTCCGCGCAGGACTTGAGCCAGTCGTCGAGGCGCCCGACCATGAGCGTGACCACCGGCCACATCTGGTCGATGGAGGCGCCCTCCTCGACGCGTCGTTGCAGGCCACGCTCGATCGCCTCGGCCGAGCGGACCACCTGCGCCACGCTGAACGACACTGTCACGTTGATGACCACGCCGCGGTAGGTGGCCTCCTCGATCGCCTGGAGCCCGGTGCTGGTGGCCGGGATCTTCACGATGATGTTGGGCGCCAGCCGGGAGAACTCCTCGGCCTGATCGGCCAGTGCCGCGGCGTCGCGGTGCAGCCGGGGATCGGTCTGGATGGACAGCCGCCCGTTGCGGCCCTGGCTTTCGAGGAACGCGGGCAGCAGCAGCTGCGCGGCCTCGACCGACATGTCCTTGATAGCCTGCCAGCCGATCTGCGACTCGCCCCAGGTGGGATGGTCCGCGGCGATCGTTTTGATTCGGGGACCCCACACGTCGAGGTGTTTGCTGATGGTGGTGTAGGCGATCACCGGGTTGCAGGTGGCGCCGACGCCGCCGAACGAGATCGACTGGCGCAACTCGTCCGGGTCGGCTGAGTCGTTCCATAGCGCGGTGCCCGTGGTGCGGGTAGCCCGGAGCAGTGGTCCATCCTGGAACTGGTTGGTCATCGCCACGTCCTTGGTTGAGGTGCCGCGGGTGGTGGTGCGCGCCGGCGGACACCAGTGAGTGTGTTCCGCCATGATATGTCAGGACAAAGCGGCGGGCAAGTAGGGCCTAGGCAAAGACTCGCTGATCGTAGGAGTACATCGACGCGCGGTAGACGTGGCGGCCGTATTCGACCGCCCGCTGGGACTCGTCGTAAGCGGTGCGTTGCATAGTCAACAACGCAGCCCCCGTCGGCTCGTTGAGCAGCCGGCCCTCCTCGATGGTCGCCAGCCGGGCGCTGATCTGCTGGAAGCCGACGGACACCCTGATCCCCTGGGTGCGGAAGTGGGAATACAGCCCGCCGGCCTCGAGTTCGTCTCGGCGAGGGGCGATGTCGGCGGGGATCCAGTTGGTCATGATCGCCAGCGGTTCCTCACCCACCATGCGCAGCCGCTGAACATGCACCACACGTGCCCCGGCCGGCAGGTGGAGGGTTGCCGCGACGCCGGGGGTGGGCTCCTCGAGCTCCCAGGCCAGCACCGAAGTGTGTGGTTTCGCGCCGGACTTCTCCAGATCGTCGTTGAGCGAGGTCAGCGACATGGGACGGTGCACCCTGGTGGGCGTGACCTGCGTACCGACGCCGCGTCGCCGCACCAGCAGCCCGCGATGGGTCAGCGTCTCCAGCGCGCGGCGGGCCGTCGGGCGTGAGACCTGGAGCCGCTCGGCCATCGAGACCTCGTCCTCCAGGCGGGTCCCGGGCTCCAGTGCGCCGCTCTCGATCAGCTCGGCCAGGGGCTCGGTGATCTGCACGTGCAGCGGGGTCGAGCTGCTCCGGTCGATGTGGATCTGCGGGATATAGGCGGGGGCGTTGGACATGCTGGCTTTCGCGTCGACGTTGGCTGCATTGTAGGTGCTGTTGCCCGGGTTGCCCGCTATCCCGATCGCGAGTGCCGTGCGCCGGTGGGGACCACGCTGCGGTGCCTCAATTTGTCTTGACAAAGTGGGGTGACGAGTTAGGATGGTCGGGCAGCAACCTCGAAGAGGCGGGTGAGCGATGGGACTGTTCGGCACACGCCGCGTCGACGTGCTGACGATGGGCCGCATCGGCGTCGATATCTACCCACTGCAACACAACGTCGGGCTCGAAGATGTCACGTCCTTCGGTAAGTTCCTTGGCGGCAGCCCCACCAACGTTGCTGTGGCTGCCGCCAGGCTCCGCCGCTCGGCTGCCGTGGTCACAGCCGTCGGCGACGATCCGTTCGGCAGGTTCTGCCGCGCCGAAATGGGCCGCCTCGGCGTCTTCGACGACTTCGTCACCATCGACCAAGCCCTCACCACCCCGGTGACATTCTGCGAGATCTTCCCACCCGACAACTTCCCGCTGTACTTCTACCGCCAACCCACTGCCCCGGACCTGCGCCTGACCGGCGAGGATCTGCCGCGCGAGGCGATCCGCGAGGCGAAGGTCTTCTGGGTCACGCTCACCGGGCTCAGTAGCGAACCCAGCCGCAGCACCCACCTGGAGGCCCTCGCCATCCGGAACCGGGCGCCATGGACCATTCTCGACCTCGACTACCGCGAACAGTTCTGGGATTCACCCACCGCGGCCACCGCGGCCATCGCCGAGGCGCTGCCGCGGGTGAGGATCGCCGTCGGCAACCAAGCCGAATGCGAGGTGGCCGTGGGGGAGCGGGATCCCGAGCGGGCAGCAGCCGCGTTACTGGAGCGCGGCGTCGAACTTGCCGTGGTCAAGCTCGGCCCCGATGGGGCGCTGGCGATGGATGCCGCCGGCACGATCCGGGTCGCGGGCACCCAGGTCGACGTCGTGAATGGGCTGGGCGCCGGGGACGCCTTCGGCGGGGCCCTATGCTCGGGCCTGGTCAAGGGCTGGCCGTTGGCCGACACGCTGCAGGCGGCCTCCGCGTCGGGGGCCATCGTCGCGTCCCGGCTCGAGTGCTCCACAGCCATGCCCAGCGAACCAGAACTCCTCGCCGCGGTCCGTAGACACCCCGCGGCAGTGACCCTGACCCCTCACCCCAAGGAGCCCCGATGACCGACCAGCTACTCCCCGCCGGGTCCACCGCCGACGATCCGCTCGCGGTCAATGTGACGCCACAGGTAGCCGGCTGGACATATTCGGGGCTACAGATCGTCGAGCTCGACGCCGGCCAGACGCATCGGTTCAGCACCGGCGATCACGAGTTCCTCGTGTTGCCGCTGGAAGGCGCCGCCCGGGTCGGCGTCGCCGATCACAGTTTCGAACTCCACGGCCGGGGCACAGTCTTCGGCGAGATCACCGACTACATCTATGCGCCGCGTGAGGTCGAAGTGAGCCTCACCTCGGTCTCGGGTGGGCGCTATGCACTGCCCAATGCTGCCGCTCGAAGGAAACTGCCAGCCCGATACTGCCCGGCCAGCGAGGCTGTTGTCGGCCTGCGTGGCTCGGGATCAATGTCGCGTCAGGTCACCAACTACGCGCTCAACAATGAACTGGACACCGACCGGTTGCTGGTCTGCGAGGTCATCACCCCAGGCGGCAACTGGTCCAGCTACCCGCCGCACAAGCACGACCAGACCACCGATGTGGAGCGGGAGCTGGAGGAGATCTACTACTTCGAGATCCAGGCCGACCAGCACGGCCCCGGTATGGCGTTCCACTCCACCTATGGCACCCCCGAGCGGCCCATCGATGTCGCGGCGCGCGTGGGTAACGGCGACGTGGCGCTGGTGCCGCACGGCTGGCACGGCCCCTGCGTGGCCGCCCCTGGCTACGACTTGTACTACCTCAACGTCATGGCCGGACCCGGGGACGCCGAATGGCTCTCGGTCGACGACCCATGTTTCGGCTGGGTGCGCCACACGTGGGAAGGCCAAGCCGTGGATCCGCGGCTCCCACTGGTTCCGGAAGGAAGCCCGCGTGGTTGAGCAGCCCCACCGACGCGTCTGGACACTTCCCAGCCGTAGCGGCCCCGGGGCGGAGGCTCCGCACCCGGCTCAACCAGCCGACATTTCTGCTCACTCAACTGAAACGGAGACCCACTGATGAGCACAATCCGCCTTTCGGTGGCCCAGGCAGTCGTGGGGTACCTCGCCAATCAATACACCGAACGCGACGGCAAGCGGCAGCGCTTCATTCCCGGCATGTTCGGCATCTTCGGGCACGGCAACGTGACCGGGCTGGGGCAGGCATTGCTGCAGCACGAGGTTGACCCGGCCGTCGACGAGCCATTCAGGTACTGGATGGGACGCAACGAACAGGGAATGGTCCACACCGCCGCCGCCTTCGCCAAGCAGACCCAACGCTTGCAGACGCTGGCGGTGACATCGTCGGTGGGGCCCGGCGCGCTCAACATGGTCACCGGCGCCGCGCTGGCCACCACGAACCGGCTGCCGGTGCTGCTGCTGCCTTCGGACATCTTCGCCAACCGGGCCCCCGATCCGGTGCTGCAGCAGATCGAAGACCCCACCAACCCGGATGTCAGCGCCAACGACGCGTTCCGGCCCGTGTCTCGTTTCTGGGACCGGGTCAACCGGCCCGAGCAGCTCATGGTGGCGCTGCCCCGCGCGATGCGGGTGCTGAGCGACCCGGCCGAGACCGGTGCCGCGGTGATCTGCCTGCCCGAGGACGTGCAGACCGAGGCCTACGACTGGCCGGTGGAGTTCTTCGCCACCAAGGTGTGGCACATCGAACGACGCGTCCCCGACCGGGCCGCGCTGGCCCGCGCCGTGGAACTGATCCGGCACGCCCACCGCCCGCTGCTGATCGCCGGCGGCGGCGTGGTCTACTCGGGCGCCGCAGAGCAGCTGAGGGCCTTCGCCTCGGCCACCGGCATCCCCGTGGCCGACACCCAAGCAGGCAAGGGAGCCATCAACTGGGACCATCCATGTGCCGTCGGCGGGGTGGGGGCCACCGGCGCCAACTCGGCCAACGCGCTGGCAGCTGAGGCCGACCTGATCATCGGCGTCGGCACCCGCTATTCGGACTTCACCACCGGCTCCCAGACCCAATTCAGCAACGAGGCGGTGAGCTTCGTCAACGTGAACGTGTCAAGCTTCGACGCGGCCAAACAGGGCGGCGAGATGCTCGCCGCCGACGCCGCGGAAGCGCTGGGAGCGCTCACCGGCGCCCTGGCCGGCCACCGGGTCGACGACGGCTACACCCGCCGGATCGGCGAGGAACGTGCCGCCTGGGCCGCCGCCACCGACGAGTGCTACCACCTCGGTCAGGAACCGCTCCCCGCGCAGACCGAGGTCTTCGGCGCCCTCAACGAGCTGATGGGCGACCAGGACGTGCTGATCAATGCCGCCGGATCAATGCCTGGCGACCTGCAGTGCCTGTGGCGCGCCCGCACCCCCGAGCAGTACCACCTCGAATACGCCTTCTCCTGCATGGGATACGAGATCCCTGCCGCGCTCGGGGTGAAGCTGGCAAGCCCCGACACCGAGGTGGTGGCGATAGTGGGTGACGGGACCTACCAGATGCTGCCGATGGAACTCGCCACCATCGTGCAAGAACGGGCCAAGGTGATTTTCGTACTGCTGCAGAACTATGGCTTCGCCTCCATCGGTGGGCTCTCGGAATCCCACGGCTCGCAACGCTTCGGCACCTCCTACCGGATGCGAGACCAGGACGGCCGGCCCACCGCCGAGCTGCTGCCCGTCGACATCGCCGCCAACGCCCGCTCCTGGGGCATTGACGTGATCGAGGTGCACACCATCGCCGAGTTCCGCCAGGCCTATGCCGCTGCCGTCGCGGCCGAGACTGCCACCATGATCCATATCGAGACCGATATCAACGGCCCCAACCCGCCCGGCATCGGCTGGTGGGATGTGCCGGTGACATCCGCATCCAGGCTCGAATCCACCCAGCAGGCCCACCGCGACTACGTCGAGGCCGTCAAGGCCCAGCGCCGCTTCTTCTAACCACAGTCTTCGAGAGGAATCCACCCATGACTAGCATCACCATGCCCCATTGGATTGACGGGGCCCCCGTGACCGAGGCCGGCGCCGCAGTCATCGAGATCGACAACCCGGCCACCGGTGAGGTGATTGGCGGGGTGGCCGAGGCCAGCACCGAGCTGATCGACCGGGCCATCGCCTCGGCCCGCGTGGCCCAGGCCGAATGGGGCCGCACGTCGCTGGCCAAGCGGACCCGCGTCATGTACTCCTTCCGGCAGCTGCTGCTGGATCACCAGGAGGAGCTGGCCGAGGTCATTGTGCGTGAGGGCGGCAAGACCCGCGGAGACGCGTTGGGCGAGATCGCGCGCGGCCTGGAGATTGTCGAGTTCGCGTGTGGCATCCACAACGCACTCAAAGGTGACCTGACCTTCGATGCCGCCACCGGGGTCGACGTGCACACGTTGCGCCAGCCGGTGGGTGTAGTGGGAGCCATCGTGCCGTTCAACTTCCCGATCATGGTGCCGATGTGGATGCACCCGATCGCGCTGGCCACCGGCAACGCCGTCGTCCTCAAGCCAGCCACCCCCGTCCCGACCGCGTCGCTGAAGATCGCCCAGCTCTACCAACAGTCGGGGCTACTGGACGGACTGTTCCAGGTGGTCTGCGGCGACAAGCCAGTGGTCAGTCACCTGCTCGACCATCCCGGCATCGACGCCATCTCCTTCGTCGGGTCCAGCCCGGTGGCCCAGCTCGTCGCGGAGCGTTCGGCCGCCTCCGGGAAGCGGTACCAGGCGCTCGGCGGCGCCAACAACCACGCGATAGTCATGCCCGATGCCAACTTCGATTTCGCGGCCCAGCACATAGTCTCCGGCGCGTTCGGGGCCGCGGGGCAACGATGCATGGCGCTGCCAGTGGTCGTCACCGTCGGGGACGCCCACGATCGGTTGCTGGAGCGGGTCATCGCCCGCGCCACGGCGCTGCGCGTGGGCCCGGGCAGCGACCCGGACAACGAGCTCGGCCCGGTGATCTCGCAGGCCTCACGCCAGCGCATCCTGTCGTGGATCGACCAGGCCGAGGCCAAGGGCGCCAGCGTCGCACTCGACGGCAGAGCGGTGCTGCCCGAAGCCGAGGGAACCGCCGGTGGCCACTGGATCGGCCCCACCATCCTCGACAACGTTCCGCTCGACGCCACCGTGTACTGCCAGGAGGTCTTCGGCCCGGTGCTGGTAGTGGTGCGCGCGGCCAGCTACGCCGAGGCCGTGGGCATCGTCAATGCCAGCCCCTTCGGAAACGGCTCGGCCATCTTCACCGAGAACGGCCAGACCGCCCGGTCTTTCGAACTCGACGTGCATACCGGCATGGTCGGGGTCAACGTCCCGATCCCGGTGCCGGTGGGCTACTACTCCTTCGGCGGCTGGAAGAACTCGCTGTTCGGCGATACCAAGATCCACGGCCAGGAGGGCGTCAACTTCTACACACGCGCCAAGGTGGTCACCACCCGATGGGCCGGCTCAGCCGAACACGGCCAGGTGGGTCTTGACTTCGTCGCTTCCCACCACTGACGCTGCCCGGTCATCCGGCGGGCCGCTGACGCTGCGGCGCCAGTGAGGCGTGGGCGCTTCGGCGGGTGGAGCGGCCGAGCAGCGGCGTCCGAAAGGCTCGCCAGTCGCGCTTCGCGTCGTCCTTATGTAGGACACCTGGCTGGTAGCAGGACTGCGGCCTCGCCCAGTGACTGGGGCGCGCGGCTACCTGCCGCCGGGGGCAGGTGAACTGCCGCACTGAGCGGCTGGATCCGGTGGGGCACCTCGGCGCGTACAGTGGTCAAGTAATCGCCTCCAGAGCGACGCCCCCCACCCGCGAGACGCGATGTCACTGCTAACCGCCACGTCATCCCCCCAGGCCTCCACCGCCACTGGAGCAAAGGACCGCACACCCTTTTGGGACAACGGCCGATGGCTCCTGATGGTGCTGGTGATCCTGGGCCACTCCTTGGATTCGGTCAACGGCCAAAGCAACGCCGTGCTGGGTGCCTATGTGTGGATCTACTCCTTCCACATGCCCGCGTTCGCGGTGCTGTCCGGCTACTTCTCCCGGGCCACGCCGCCGTCCCCGGCTCGCATGACGCAGCTCGTCACCGATCTGCTCATCCCATATTTCGTCTTCGACACCATCTGGTTCTTCGTCAAGTGGGCAGTCCGGGGTGACCAGGTCTTCGACCCGACCGCCCCCGGGTGGACGCTGTGGTATCTCCTGGCGCTGGCACTGTTCCGGCTGGCGCTGCCCTACCTCGCGCTGCTGCGCTGGCCGCTGGCCTGGGCCGTGGCGGCATCGGTGATCGTGGGCTACCTGCCCGCGGTCGACACCACATTCTCGATGTCGCGAGCCGTCGCGCTGCTGCCCTTCTTCGCTCTGGGCTGGTGGGTAAAAGACAGGGCCCTGGTTGATCGCTGGAAGCTGCTCGGCCCCCGTCCATGGTGGGTGCCGGTGGTGGCCGTCGCCGTCCTCGCGACCACGGCTTGGGCGGCCTGGCACTTCGCCGACCTGTGGCGCGAGGTGCGCCTTACTGAATGGCTCTACTACCGCAGCGCCTACGAGGCGATGGGCGTCGAGCAATGGTGGGCGGGCGGCGTCCGGCTACTGCTGATCGGCATCGCCGTCGTGGTCATGTCCGCCTTCTTGGCGCTCGTGCCACGCCGGGCCTACCGATGGACACACTTCGGACAGGCATCGATGTACATCTACCTGTTGCATACCTTCGTCCTGTTCGGATTCCGGGAAGCCGGCATGCTCGACCATCTCGAACCAGCCTGGATCTGGCTGCCGAGCCTGCTCCTCGCGGCCGTGCTCATCGCGATGGGGCTGGCGACCAGGCCCATCCGTGCTCTGTTCTGGCCGCTGGTGGAGCCGCGCCCGGCCTTCCTTTTCGCCGAGCCTTCCCTGGTCAGGCGCCGTCCTCGGCCGAGCCCCACCAGCAGGCGCCGCTCCAGATCGGAAAAGTGAGCCGCCTCGGCCGCGGCGGAGCCGGATCCATCGGGTCTGAGCCGAGACCTCGCTAGTCACTTTTCGAGGCGTTGCCGCGCGGCTGGGCCACCGGCCAGGAAGACTCCTCCACCTCCGCCGAGTACTCACGACCGCCGCGGGCGGTTGCTCACCCCGACGTTTAGTTGATGTCACGGTTTCAAGATATTGTGAAGTGGTGAAGTCTTCTGAGCGGCCGCTGTATGAGATCAAGGCGGCACTGTTCCGGGCGCTGGCTCATCCGGTGCGCATCCGGGTGCTGGAACTCCTGGTGATGGCGGCCAACGATCCCGAGCAGCCCGACGAGGTCCCCGTGGCGGCGCTGCTGGCCGACATTGACGTGTCACCGTCGCATTTGTCGGGGCACCTATCAGTGCTGCGCCACGACAACGCCGTGACCTCGCGGCGCTCCGGGTCGAGCGTGCTGTATCGGGTGGCCCACCCCGCCGTCGCCGACCTGCTTGCCGCCGCGCGCCGCTTCCTTGTGGATCGGCTCAGTGACACCGAGGAGCAGCTCACCGCTGCGGTGGCCCTTCCGGCGCTGGACCCGTCGGATCTATGACGAAAGCCATCACGCTGCGGGTGCCGGCCCAGGTACGCACCCATCTCGCCTCCCTGCTCCCGAGTCGCGACGATCTGCGCCCGATGGCAGCATCGTGGCGCCGGGACCTGCTCGCGGGCCTCACCGTGGGGGTGGTGGCGCTGCCGCTGGCCCTGGCCTTCGGGGTCAGCTCGGGGATGGGGGCCGCGGCCGGGCTGGTCACCGCCGTCGTCGCCGGGGTCGTGGCGGCTGTGTTCGGTGGCTCACATGTCCAGGTCTCGGGCCCGACGGGGGCGATGGCCGTTGTGCTCGCCCCGATCGTCGCCGCCCACGGGCCGCAGGCGGTTGTTGTCGTGTCC
>JBKEBG010000029.1:0-14255 GCA_047972985.1 Arachnia sp. | reverse complement strand
CCGGGCCTCCGGATAGAGGGTCCCGTCCGCCCCGACCCGCACGGTTGCCAGCGTCATGGCCGAGGCCTCAAACGGGGCACCGTGATCCTGCATCGACAGCGCCTCGCTCAGCCAGGCATCGAACAATTCCAAGGGGTGGGCGGGGGCGTCATCGCCGAGGCTGGCCAACTCATACGACAGGCGTCGATCGTGCAACATGGGCATGCCTCCAGTGTGCCCGGCGCGTGATGCTGTGCTGACCGCTGGGCAGGCCTAGGCTTGCCCCTCGTGACCCGATACGACGGCGATGTGCTGCGCCCCGGCTGGCAACGCTCCCACCTCAAGCAGACCCGAGATGTTCCCGTCGAGCGGGATCTCGTCGTCGAATTCGATGACTTCTGTGGCGCGGTCGTCGGCTGGGAGAATGGTCTGGTCGTGCTGGAGGACCGACGCGGCAAACGCCGTAGTTTTCCCTTCGGCGCCGGGTTCTTGCTGGAGGGCCAGCCAGTGGCGCTGCGCGCGCCGCTGCGCGGCACGCCGGCCAAGCCTGCCTATACGGCGTCGGGATCGCGCGCGAGCCAGCAAGCAGCAAAGACTGCTCTGCCGAGCCGGATCTATGTCGAGGGCCGCCACGACGCCGAACTCGTGGAGAAGATCTGGGGCGATGACCTGCGTCACGTCGGCGTCGTGGTGGAATTCCTCGGCGGGATTGACGACCTCCCCGCCATCGTCGCGCAGTTCTTACCCCAGTCGGGTAGGCGGCTGGGTGTCCTAGTGGACCACCTGGTGCCGGGCTCTAAGGAGAGCCGCATCGCCCGCGAGGTCTACCGCGCCGGCTACCGTGACACAGTGTTGGTCGCGGGGCACGAATTCATCGACGTGTGGCAGGCGGTCAAGCCGGAGCGGGTGGGCCGCAAAGCCTGGCCCGAGATACCCCGCGACGTCGACTTCAAGCTGGCAACATTGGCCGCGCTCGGGCTTCCAGCCGCAGACCAGGCCGACATCGCCCGTGGCTGGCAGGCAATCCTCGCCAGGGTATGCACCTACCGGGACCTCGATCCCGGGTTCAACCGGACCGTCGAGACGCTGGTGGACTTCGTCACGCAGGATCACATGGAGCATTAGGGCCCTTTGGCGACTCAAGCCATAGTCGACTCGACTCGTCCGGGGGCGGGGCCGCTGCTGCCTAGGCGCCCTCTCGTAGCCAACGTCCGCCTCGGGACCGCAACCCCAGAAGCGCCGCTCGGCTGCCCATGAATCCGAACGCGAACGCCAGCCACAAGCCCACCATGACGCCAAGCTCGGTAGGTGCCCACTGCACGGCCAACGCCAGCGGCACGTAGCTGGCTAGGGTGACCAGCGAGGCCCCAGCAAGATAGCGGCCGTCGCCGGCGCCGATAAGGATGCCGTCGAGGAGAAACACATAGGCGGCCAGAGGCTGACCGGCCGCAGCCACCCACAGCAGCGCCCTGGCAATGCTGGCGACCTCAGCGTCGGGCCCGAGCGCCGCCGCTATCAGGGGTGCGCCCGCAGCCACCAGGGCCCCCAGGACTACACCCCCGGCGAGAGCCCAGCGCGTCATCTGCCGGGCTGCCTGCCGGGCACCTGCAGCATCGGAGGCGCCCAGCCTGGTACCGATGACGGTCTGTCCTGCGATGGCCAACGCGTCGAGTGCATTGGCCAGCAGGGTCCACACGTTGAACACAATGTGGTGAGCTGCCAGGGCGGCAGGTCCCTGCGAGGCGGCAACGTAGGTGGTGACCAACAGCGCTGCCCGCAGGGCCACGGTGCGGATCAGCAGCGGCGTTCCGACAGCAAGGCTGTGCGCCATCAGCCGGGGCGAGGGAGCAAGCCCGAGCCTGAGGCCCCGCCCGCGGCGTATCACGATGCCGGCGGCGACGATGCCAAGCGCAGTCTCGGCCAGTGCCGTGCCCAGCCCGGCACCGCCGATGCCACGCCCCAAGCCGAACACCAGCACCAGGCTCAGCACAGCATTCACGGCAGCAGAGCCGACAGTCAGCCACAGCGGAGTACGGGCATCGGCGAAGCCGCGGAAGGTCCCGGTGGCGGAGAGCATCACCAGCATTCCCGGCAGCCCCGGCATCGCCCACCTGAGGTATGACACGGCCTGCGCCGCGACCTGGTCGTCGGCGCCGAGCCAGGCAGCCAGCCACGGTACTGTGAGCCAGCCGAGGGTGCCGCCGATGATGCCTATGGTGGCCGCCAGCCACAGGGACTGGATTCCCATTTCGAGTGCTTCGGGGCGGCGCTCGGCGCCGACCAGACGCGAGACCACAGCCGTCGAACCGTAGGCGAGGAAGATCATGAGGCCGGAGAAGGTCAACAGCACAGTGCTTCCGATGCCGAGGCCAGCCAACTCGGTGGTGCCGATCCTGCCCACGATCGCGGTGTCGGCCAGCAGCATCAGCGGCTGGGCCAGCAGGGCACCGAAGGCCGGAATGGCCAGCGAGAGGACGTGGCGGCCGAGGCGATCAGACACCGCGACACGATAGCGCCCGTGGGCAAGCCATCGCCGCATGCCTCCTGGGTCGAGCCGAGGGCAGCGGGGGTGCCAGGCGGGGGCTCTGGGCGCAGACTAGGCTGAGGCGCATGGATACCGACGCGATTGTCGCACTGCTGCAGGAAACGGCCGAGACGATCATCGCGCCCCGGTTTCGGGCACTAGACGACGGCGACGTCGAGAGCAAGAACGGCCCCGACGACCTGGTGACCATCGCCGATCGGGAGGCCGAGGACTTCCTCACCGAACGGTTGCAGCGTGCCTATCCCGATGCCCTCGTGCTGGGGGAGGAGCGGGCCTTCGCGGATCCGTCGTTGCTGGTAAAGCTGCCCAATGCCGATCACGCCTTGGTCATCGACCCCATCGACGGCACCCGCAACTTTGTGCGCGGCCGGGACGAGCACGGGGTCATGCTCGCCGAGACCCGCGGCGGAGTGACCACTCGCGGCTGGATCTGGCAACCCAGGACCGGGCGTTGTTACGTCGCCGAGCGGGGAGCGGGAACCCGCCTGAACGGGGAGCCCATCGTGCGGCACCACACTGAGCGGCTGCCGCTGGGTGCCTCATCGAAGCAGGCGGTGTTGGGATTCGATGCCGACGGTGAGCTGAGCCCCGTGGTGTGGTCCTATTTCTCGGCGGCCTTCGATTATCCGGCGGTGTTGCACGGTGACCTCGATTTCATGTTCTACGGGACCATGCATCCCTGGGATCATCTGGCCGGGTCGTTGATGGTGACCGAGAACGGGGGAGTCTGCCGCACCGTCGACGGCCTTGCCTACACTGTGCTGTCCAAGCCCAGCGGGCTACTGATCGCCGCAGACGTCGGCGTGTGGATGGCGGCCCAGGCACACTGGCCAATGATGAACCGCTAGCCGGCCGCGGCTCAGGATCCCGCCTAGATAGCAGTGATGGGTAGCTGGCGCTTGGGGACGATCCCGCGCCGCTCACATTCGGCATATACGTAACTGAGGGCTGGTTCGCGTGGCTGGGCGCCATCGGGCCACTGTGCCGAGGTGACCGCCTCGGCCAGCCCCACACCCTGCTCGAAAAGGGACTCGGCAGTGTTGCAGAACATCGCGATGTCGCCCTGCTGGCGAATCGCGAAATACCGATCGACGACGCTGCCGTGACCGGGAACTATCACGGTGTCGTCGGTGGTGGCGCCGATCACGCCGTCGAGGACCATCGGCCAGTTCGAACCCGAGGAGGTGGGGCCGAATTGGGGCTCGCCCGATTCCTCGATCAGGTCACCGGCGAAGATGACGTCCTGGTCTGGCACGACCACATACACATCGGAGCTGGTGTGGGCCGCGCCCAGGTGGATCATCTCAACGCGCCGATTTCCCAGATCCAGCGCAACTGCCAACGAGAAGGTTCGAGTGGGCTGCGGTAGCTCCGTCAGGCCGTTGGCGGCGGCCTCGTCGGCCACCTCGGAAGCGGCATCGGGTGAGGTGAGCCCCTCGTGGGCGATCGAGCTGATGCCGGGCATACCCGCGAGCCCGAACCAGTGATCGTGATGTGCGTGTGTGATCATCACATGGGACACGGGCACCCCGGCCTGGGCCTGCGCCGCGGCCAGGAGCGCGGCTCCCTGCTGCGCCGAACTGCCCGTGTCGACCAGCAG
The DNA here is from genome assembly GCA_047972985.1 of Arachnia sp. Classification (GTDB taxonomy): domain Bacteria; phylum Actinomycetota; class Actinomycetes; order Propionibacteriales; family Propionibacteriaceae; genus Arachnia. The sequence goes on along the minus strand of JBKEBG010000029.1, from coordinate 10,131 downwards.
GGCCTCGTTGTCGCCGACGATGAGCCCGGCGTTGACGCCGTGGGGCTGGAGCCGGGTGACGAAGATCCGCTCGCGAACCGGTTGCCACTGGAAGTTCGACATGGCGCCCGAGTCTATCCCGGTCCGAGCCACTGCCCGGCGGCCGGGAGTCGGCTCGGGTGCCTGGCCCGCCCGAGGACACTTCGACGAGGCGAGCCGCCAGGCGATGGTTTCGTATCTGGTTGCCAGGTCCGGATAGACTGGCACTCACCCGCTTCGAGTGCCAATAGGAGGTGTGATGCTCGACGACCGGAAGCTGTCGGTGCTGAAGGCCATCGTCACCGACTACGTAGCCAGCCGCGAGCCCGTCGGCTCGAAGGCGCTAGTCGAGCGGCACGATTTCGACGTGTCCTCGGCCACGGTCCGCAACGATATGGCGGTGTTGGAGGACGAGGGCTACATCATGCAGCCCCACACCAGCGCCGGACGCATCCCCACCGACAAGGGATATCGGCTGTTCGTTGACAAGCTCGCCACGATCAAGCCGCTCTCGGGCGCCGAGCGGCGCGCAATCGACACTTTCATGACCGGGGCACTCGACGTCGACGATCTCGTCACCCGGACCGTCCGCCTGCTGGCACAGCTCACCCGTCAGGTGGCGATCGTGCAGTACCCAGTGGAGCGCCGCGCGCGGCTGCGGCACATCGAGTTCGTGACGCTTACGCCCGAACGAATGCTGATCATCGTGGTCACCTCCGGTGGTCAGGTGGACCAGCACGTGCTCGAGGTGCCCACCGACGATGAGTCGTGGCTGCGCGGCCTGTGCCGTCGGCTCAACCTCGCCGTCGTCGGCAAGACAGCACCCGAAGCCGCGGTCGCGGCCGGGGGGCTCCTGGATGAACTGCCGCCCCCCGAGCGAGCCCTCGCAGCGCCCATCGTCACCGTCTTCCTTGAGATGCTCGGATCCGGCGAGGCGGGCCAGGTCGTCGTCGCGGGTGTGCCGCACCTTGCCTCCTTCGGTCCCAGCTTCGCGGCGGGCCTGCAGCCGCTGCTGGAGGCGCTGGAGGAGCAGGTGGTCCTGATGCGTCTGCTGGGCGAGGCCAGCGGCGATGCTGACGTCACTGTCCGGATCGGCGAAGAGAACACGGCTGTCGCGGGCCTGCAATCGACGTCCCTGGTGGCGGCGCACTACGGTAGCAATGGCCAACTGGCCGCGGGCCTCGGAGTGGTCGGCCCCACCCGCATGGACTATCCCTCGACCATTGCCTCAGTGCGGGCCGTCGCCCGCTACGTGAGCCGCTTCCTGGAAGGCTGAGACGCACACCATATGAGCAAGGACTACTACTCGATCCTGGGCGTTGAGCGTGACGCCACCGGAGAACAGATCAAGAAGGCCTATCGGCGCCGCGCTATGAAGGTGCACCCGGATGTGGCCCAGGACGATGATGCGGCCGAGCAGTTCAAGGAACTGAACGAGGCCTACGAGGTCTTGTCCGACCCGAACAAGCGCGCAGTATTCGATCGCGGCGGCGACCCCATGGGCCAGGGAGCCGGGTTCTCGGGTTTCGGCGGCGGCTTCGCTGGCGGTTTCGACTTCTCCAATCTTGTTGACGCGATGTTCGGCGCTCAGGGCGGGCGTGGACCACGGCCCCGGGTCCGGCCCGGACAAGACGCCCTGGTGCGGGCTCGGCTCACCCTTGCCGAGGCAGTCTTCGGCACCACCAAACCCATCAAGATCGACACCGCGGTGGTATGCCCCAAGTGCTCGGGTAAGGGCGGGGAGCCCGGCACCGAGCCGGTCACCTGCGCCACATGTCATGGTCAGGGAGAAATCACGGCGGTGCAGCGCAGCTTCATCGGCGACATCCGCACATCGCAGCCCTGCCCCCAGTGCCGCGGCTACGGCACTATCATCCCGCACCCCTGCGGTGAATGCTCCGGTGAAGGCCGGGTCCGCTCGACCCGCACCATCAGCGTCCGGATCCCCGCGGGGGTCTCCACCGGTATCCGGATTCACCTGGAGGGCCAAGGCGAGGTCGGCCCCGGCGGCGGCCCCGCCGGTGACCTGTACGTCGAGCTGAGCGTGACTGACCACAAGACCTTCCGTCGCGATGCAGACAACCTAGAGGTGGTGGTCAAGCTCCCGATGACAGCGGCGGCGCTCGGCACCAGCGTCGAGGTCACCACCCTCGAGGCCGAGTGGGAAGGCTCCGATCCGGACCACCGCACCGTCGCCGTCGAGGTTCCCTCCGGAACCCAATCAGGCACCCGCATCGCGCTGAAGAACCGCGGCGTCCCGCGGCTGCGTGGTGGAGGCCGCGGCGAGCTCGGCGTCACATTCCTCGTGCAGACTCCCACCAAACTGGACGAGCGGCAGCGCGAACTGTTGCAGGAGCTCGCCGCGGTCCGCGACGAGGAGCGTGTGGCCGCCGAGGCGCACGATGGCAAGGGCGGGGTCCTCGGCTGGCTTCGCGAGACCTTCGGCGGATGAGCGACGCCCTTTTCCTCGCCCCCATTGGGTCGGCCCAGGTGGGGACCACGGTGAGCGTTACCGGTGAGGAGGCCCACCACGCCGTCGTCAAACGCCTCCAGCCGGGCGAGACGGTGCTGCTGGCAGATGGGCAGGGCAACGCGGTCCGCGGCGAGGTACTCACCTCCACCAAGCAACGCCTGGAGGTCACAGTGACCCAGCTGGTGCCCCAGGTCCGCCCCCAGTTCACTTTCACCGCGGTGCAGGCCCTGGCCAAGGGCGAACGCTCGGAATTAGCGGTCGAGATGCTCACCGAGGTGGGAGTGCACCGCATCCTCGCCTGGCAGGCGGCGCGATCCATCGTGCGCTGGCACGGCGAACGCGGCCAGAAGGCGCTCGCGAAGTGGCGCCGCGCCGCCCGCGAGGCCACCAAACAGTCCCGCCGCGCGCTGGTGCCCACCGTCGAATCCGCCACCACCAGCCAGGTGGCGCAGGCTATCGCGGCGGCCGACCTGGCGCTGGTACTGCATGAGGCTGCCGGCCACTACATCGCGGAGGTGGGGCTACCGACGGCCGGCAGTGTGGTACTCATCGTCGGACCCGAGGGCGGCATCGCCCCCGACGAGCTCGCCGCCTTCGAGGCCGCCGGGGCACAGGCGATCAGCCTCGGCCAGGCAGTGCTGCGCACCTCGACAGCGGGTCCCGTCGCCGTGGGACAGTTGCAGGCCCTCGCCGCGCGAGCAACCGCATGAGTTTCGGTTTCGACGTGGCCACCCGCCTCGACGGCGGCGGCCGCACCGGCACCATTTACACCCCGCACGGAGACATCCGCACACCTGCGTTCATCCCGGTCGGAACCAAGGCCACTGTCAAGGGCGTACTGCCGGAGGCGATGGCCGAGCTGGGGGCACAGGCACTCTTGGCCAACGCCTATCACCTCTACCTCCAGCCTGGGCCCGACCTGATCGACGAGGCCGGTGGGCTCGGCAGATTCATGAACTGGCCGGGCCCCACCGTCACAGACAGCGGAGGCTTCCAGGTCATGAGCCTCGGCTCGGGGTTCAAGAAGGTGATCGCCATGGAATCCGAGGGCCATGGCGACGACGATCGAGTGGCCGAGGGCAAGACCCGACTGGCCCGGGTCGACGAGGACGGGGTGACGTTCGTCAGTCACCTCAATGGCGATCAGCACCGTTTCACGCCAGAGGTGTCCATGGGCATTCAGCACCAGCTGGGTGCCGACATCATCTTCGCCTTCGACGAACTGACCACCCTCCACAATTCCCGCGGTTATCAGGAACAATCGGTGGCGCGCACGCATCGCTGGGCCGAGCGCTGCCTGGCTGAACACTCCCGGCTCACCGCTCAACGCGCGGATAAGCCGTATCAGGCGCTGTTCGGCGTGGTGCAGGGAGCCCAATACGAGGACCTGCGCCGCGCCGCAGCGCGCGGGCTCGCCTCGCTGGAGGTCGATGGGTGCTCATTCGACGGATTCGGACTCGGTGGCGCGCTGGAGAAGAGTGCGCTGAGCGCGATCCTGGGTTGGATGACCGACGAATTGCCCGAGGCGAAGCCGCGGCACCTGCTCGGCATCTCAGAGCCCGACGACATCTTTGCAGCCGTCGCGGTCGGCGCCGACACCTTCGACTGCGTCAACCCGTCCCGGGTGGCCCGCAACGCGGCGATCTACACAGCCGACGGGCGCTACAACGTCAACACGGCAGTGTGCCGGCGTTCGTTCGAACCACTCGAGGCAGGCTGTGATTGTTACACCTGCCGTCACTACACCCGCGCCTATCTGCACCACCTCTTCAAGGCCAAGGAAATCCTGGCCGCCACCCTGGCCACCATCCACAACGAGCGCTTCACGGTGCGGCTGGTCGATACCATTCGCCGCGCCATGGACGCCGGGGACTTCGAGGCACTACGCGCCGAGTTCCTCGGCCGCTTCTACGCCAACCGGCGCAGCTAGATGTCGCTCCACCCAGGCCTCGCCGCTAAGGCAGCGCAGCGACGACACTGGAGAGGTCCTCGCCTGCCGTCAGCGGCGGGTCTGGGACCCCGGGGCCGCTAGTGGTGGGCGTGATAGGCCGGTTCGTGCTGCTTGACCCAGGCGATGACCCGGTAGGTGACCGGGAGGAAGAGCGCCTCGACGGTGACCTTGTACACGTAGCCCACCACTACATAGTTGAGCAGCTCGGAGCCCGAGATGATGCCCCCAAAGGCGATGATGGCGAACACCACAGTGTCGGCTGCCTCACCCACCAGAGTCGAACCCAGCAGGCGCGCCCACAGCGATCCTTCCCGGGTGCGCTGCTTGATCTTGACCAGCACGAAAGCATTGAGCAGTTGCCCGGCAACGTAGGCGGCAAGGCTGGCCGCCACTATGTGGGGTACGAAGCCGAGGATCGCCTCGAAGGCAGCCTGATGCACCCAGCCGTCGGCCGATGGGGCGATTCCGACCAGGAGAAATGTCAGCGAGGCAAGGATCGACACTGCGAAACCGATGCCGATCGCTCGCCTTGCCCCCCGCATGCCATAGACCTCGGCGAGCACGTCGCCCACCACATAGGTCAACGGAAACAAGAAGGCACCGCCGTCGGTGATGACCGGGAATATCTGGAAACCGCCGAGCTCCACGTGCGGGCCGAATTGGATCAGCTTGACCGCCGAGATGTTACTCAGCAGCAGCAGCGCACAGAACAAGGCGACGATGAGATCGAAGTGACCGCGCTGGAGTGGAGCGACCCCAGCTGTGGGCGGTTCTGGCGACGGGTTGGACACGCGGTGATGATACGCGCGGGTTATGCCCAGTTGTACTCGCCCAGCCGTCAGTGGTGGCAGGATTGGTTCATGGAAGACGACGTAGTGACCGAGGAGGTCCCCGAGGAATCCGTGCAGCTTGACCAGTTGCAGCAGGGCGATTCGCTGATCGATCGCGGCGTTGACGATGTGCTGGATGAGGGCTACATGGCCCCCGATCACTGGTCCCCCGCGGAGGGTTTCGGCAACACTCCTGCGGAGATGAAGCAAGGTGAGACCCTGGAGCAGCGGATCAGACAGGAGCAGCCTGAGGCTGTCGCCAGCGATGAGCCGTGGAACCCCGAGCACGAACCGCGTGAGGTGGGTCGAGAGCGCACCGGACGATTGATGGGCGTGGGAGGGGCCGGCGGAAACCAAGACACGCTGGGCGTCGACGTCGGCTTCGCTGGCGGAGCCGCCAGTGCGGAAGAGGCAGCCATGCACGTCATTTCTGACACAGGCGAGGACGAAGACTAGACTTGACTCTCGACCCGGGCGAGATGCGCCCGGCCGAAGAGAGGCACCGCCCTGAATTCCACGCTTGGCGACGATCGCGGGACCACAGTAATGCAGGTTCCTACGTCGATCGATGTGGTGAACCTTCTCGGCCCTCGCGATGATTTCCTTCGCATCCTGGAGAGCCAACTCGAAGCTGATCTGCATGTGCGCGGCAGCCAGATCACTCTGACCGGCGCACCCCAGGCAGTGACCACGGCCGCTGAGGTAATCACCGAACTCATCACGATACTGCGCACCGGCCAAGGACTCACCGACGAGACTGTCGAGCGGGTGGTGGGGATGGCGTCGGACCCGGAGGCCTCAGCCTCGGAAATCCTTACCGCGACAATCGTCTCGGCGCGAGGCCGCAACGTCCGGCCCAAGACTTTGAACCAGAAGCGCTACGTCGATGCTATTGACCGCCACACTGTGGTGTTCGGGATCGGGCCGGCGGGCACAGGTAAGACCTATCTTGCGATGGCCAAGGCCGTGCAGGCGCTGCAGGCCAAGCAAGTGAGCCGGATCATCCTGACCCGCCCAGCTATCGAGGCGGGGGAACGGCTGGGCTTCCTCCCCGGAACGCTGAACGACAAGATCGACCCCTACCTGCGTCCCCTCTACGATGCGCTCCACGACATGCTGGAGGCCGACTCGGTGCCCAAACTCCTGACATCGGGAACCATCGAGGTGGCTCCGCTGGCATATATGCGTGGCCGCACCCTCAACGATGCTTTCATCATTCTCGATGAGGCGCAGAACACCTCCAGCGAGCAGATGAAGATGTTCCTCACCCGGCTGGGTTTCGGTTCCAAGGTGGTTGTCACGGGTGACGTAACCCAGATTGATCTGCCCGGCGGTGTGAAGTCGGGTCTGCGGGTGGTGCAGGGAATCCTCGACGACGTCAACGACATCGCCTTCTGCACGCTCACTGCGCGTGATGTGGTGCGGCACAAGCTGGTCGGGGACATCGTGGCCGCCTACGACAGATTCGACACGCGCACCCCACCCAAGACGCCAAGGACACGGCAATGATCGACATCAACAACGAGTCTGGGCAGTCTGCCGACGAGGTCCGGCTGGTGGCCCTGGCGGGGTTCGCATTGGACAAACTGCGGATCCATCCCCTGGCGGAGCTGTCGATCCTGCTGGTGGACGAGCAGACAATGGCCGACTATCACGAGCGTTTCATGGGTCTGCCTGGACCCACCGACGTGATGAGCTTCCCCATGGATGAGCTGCGGGCCCCCGACGAGGACGAGGAGCCGCCCGTGGGGCTGCTGGGCGATATCGTCTTATGCCCGCAGGTGACCCAGCAACAAGCCGCGGACAACGGCCGTGAACCAGCGGCAGAGGCGGAGTACCTCCTCATCCACGGGCTGCTTCATCTGCTGGGCCACGACCACGCCGAGCCTGAGGAGAAGGCCATCATGTTCGGCCTAAATGATCAGATCATCTCCGCATGGGAGGCGGCCCGGGCCAAACAGTAGCCCGTGGGCCACCGTGAGCATCACTGGTTTCGACGACACCTCACGGCCACGGCTCAGGGGTGTGAGGCTAGCCGATAGACTCGCACTCGTCGTTGTGCTCCTATACCGAAGCGAGTTGAATCCAGCCCGTGTCATCCTCTGATTGGATACAACTGGCCATCGCGCTGGTCTGCGCGATGGCCGCCTCCATCCTGGCCGCGGCCGAAGCTGCGCTGTCCACCATGTCAAAGGCCCGGGCCGAGTGGTTGGTCGCCGACGGGGCACCCGGGGCGCAGCAGACTCTCCTGCTGAGCCAAGACCCCGCCCCATCTATCAACGCAGTGATGTTCACGAGGATGGCGCTGGAGATTGGCTCAATCACGCTGGTCGCGCTGGTGACCTACGACTTCTTCGGGGCCTCGTGGGTGGGGGTGGCCGTCACCGTCGGGGTGATGCTTGTGATCTCGTTCATCTTGTGGGGGGTGGCTCCCCGCACGATCGGCCGCCAGCAGCCCGCCGCAGCGCTGCAGCTCACCGGGCCGCTGGTGGGAGTGCTGACCACTGTCCTGGGGCCCATCGCGCAACTGATGGTGCTCGTGGGCAACGCCGTGACCCCTGGCAAGGGATTCGCCGACGGCCCCTTCGCCTCCGAAGCCGAGCTGCGCGACTTCGTCGATCTCGCTGAGGCCAACGAGGTCATCGAGGCCCAGGAATCCAAGATGATTCACTCGGTCTTTGAACTGGGAGACACACTTGTCAAAGAGGTCATGGTGCCGCGAACCGACATCGTGTTCATCCCCCAAGACAAATCCCTGCGCCAGCTCATGAGCCTCGCCCTGCGCTCAGGCTTCTCGCGGATCCCGGTGGTCGGCAAAGGGATCGACGACGTGCTGGGCATCATCTACCTCAAGGACGTGGCGCGCCGCATCTTCGATTTCCCCGACGCTGAGCGGTACGAAACCGTGGCCGACCTGATGCGTCAGGCAGTCTTCGTGCCGGACTCCAAGCACGCCGCGGACCTGATGCGAGACATGCAGCTGCGGCATTCTCACCTGGTGATAGTCGTGGACGAGTTCGGGGGAACCGCCGGGCTGGCAACGATGGAAGACATCGTCGAGGAGATCGTGGGGGAGATCGTCGACGAATACGACGAGGACGTGCAGGAAGTGACCGAGCTCACCCCCGGGCACTACCGGGTGTCATCGCGGCTCTCCCTGGGGGACCTGGGCGACCTCTTCGGTATCGGCATCGACGATGATGAGGTCGAGACCGTCGGTGGCCTGATGGCAAAGCAGCTCAACCTGGTGCCCATCCCAGGTTCGACCACCAACTACGAAGGCATCGAAATGGTTGCCGATAAGGCGATGGGGCGACGGCACCAGATCGGAACCGTCCTCGTGCGTCGAGTGAGCCCACCCCACCCAACGAAAGACGACGATGACTGACCACACCTTCCGATCCGGGTTCGCCTGCTTCGTGGGCCGCCCGAATGCTGGAAAATCGACGCTCACCAACGCGCTGGTGGGCGCCAAAGTCGCCATTGCCTCGAGTAAACCCCAGACCACCCGCCACGTGGTTCGGGGCATCGTCAACCGCAGCGATGCCCAACTGATCCTGATCGATACACCGGGGCTACACAAGCCGCGCACGCTGCTGGGAGAGCGGCTCAACGCCGTCGTGCGCGAGACCTGGGGAGAGGTCGACGTCGTCGGGGTCTGCCTTCCCTGCGATCAGAGGATCGGCCCGGGGGACCGCTATATCCTCGCCGAACTCGCGGCGTTGGATAAGGTGCCGCCGCTGGTGGCGGTCGCGACCAAATCCGATCTGGTGAGCAAATCACGCCTGCTCAGCCACCTCGCCGACATCGCCGCCGTGGGCCAGGACCTTGACATCGAGTTGGCCGACGTGGTTCCCTGTTCGGCCAGTGCCGGTGAGCAACTCGGCGACGTGACCGACGCGCTGCTGCGGCAGCTGCCCGAAGGGCCCTCCTACTATCCCGATGGCGAACTCACCGACGAACCGGAAGAGGCGCTGATCGCCGAACTCATCCGAGAGGCCGCACTGGAAGGGGTGCGCGATGAGTTGCCCCACTCCATCGCTGTGGTCGTGGACGAGATCCTGCCTCGCGCCGACCGGCCGGAGGACAAGCCCCTGCTCGACGTGTTCGCCTCGATCATCGTGGAACGCGACTCCCAGAAGGGAATCGTCATCGGGCACAAGGGAACTCGGCTGCGTGAGATCGGATCCGCCGCACGCGCCCAGATCAATCGCCTCCTGGGTACCCCGGTGCATTTGAGCCTCCACGTCAAGGTGCTCAAAGAATGGCAACGCGATCCCAAATACCTCAACCGTCTCGGGTTTTAAGCACCGATCCGGACCAACGGGTTTGATTGATGGGCAACCTGAGGGCTATCGTCGGGGCATGGCTGAGCGGTTCTTGCTCCTTGACCGCCGCAGCGAGGCCCCGAACTAGACCGGCCAAGCCTCCTCGCTGCGGAGACCTGTTGCGCCTGGCGCCACGCCCCACACCACTGGAGGAGCAACCATGAACACTCGCCCGCAGCCCACCCCCGTGCAGCAGCCGACACCGATGCCGGTGCACCGCTACACTCCGTTCCAGCCCGTTGACGTCCCGGACCGCACCTGGCCCGCCACCCGCCTCGAGAGGGCCCCCCGATGGCTGTCCACAGATCTGCGTGATGGCAACCAGGCACTCATCGATCCGATGACCCCCGCCCGGAAGATGCGGATGTTCGAGCTGCTGGTCGCGCTGGGCTACAAGGAGATCGAGGTCGGCTTTCCCTCCGCCTCACAAACCGATTTCAACTTCGTGCGTCAGCTGATCGAGCAGGACAAGATCCCCGAAGACGTCACTATCTCGGTCCTGACCCAGGCGAGGGAGGATCTAATCGGCCG
>JBKEBG010000050.1:0-15403 GCA_047972985.1 Arachnia sp. | reverse complement strand
TCGCCGGTGAGGGCGCGGGCGCGCAACACCCGGCGGGCCGCGCGTCGTACCGCGTTCTCGGTGAGCAGGCCGTTAGCCAGTGCGGTGCGCAGCGCGCTCAGCGTGCCCGAGGCATCGGAATCGTGGTCGGTGAAGCTGTCGAGCCCGGCCGCGACGGCTGCGGCGTGCGATTCGCAAGAGGTGGCGAATGCCCGCTCGGATCCGGTCAGGTTGCTCGGGGCGTGGGCGTCGGAGACGGCAAGCAGGTCCGGGTTGTGCGCGCGGACTGCGGCGAAGAGTTCTTTCGAGATGTGCGCCGGGCGGCCGTTGACCAGGTTGTACGCGGCCATGACCCCGCCCACGGCACCCGCGGCGATTGGCCCGGTGAACGGCGGCAGGTCGTATTCGTAGAGCACCCTCGGCGGCAGGTTCGACGACGACGTGGATCGGTCGGTCTCGTTGTTGTAGGCCAGCAGGTGTTTGAGGGTGGGCACAGTCTTCCAAAACACCGGGTGGGTGCCGCGTAGGCCGGCGGCGTAGGCCGTGGCGCATTCGGCCGTAACGTGTGGGTCCTCGGAGTAGCCCTCTTCGTTGCGCCCCCACAGCGGGTGCCGCAGCGGGTTGACCACCGGTGCCCAGCAGTTGAGCGATACGTGGGCAGGGTCGGCGGCGTGCTTGGCGCGCAGCTCGGTGGAGACTGCCTGGCCGACCTCGGTGATGAGTTCTGGATCCCAGGTGGCGGCCAGCCCGACGGGCTGCGGGAAGGCCGAGGCGGTCCCGAGCCAGGCCACCCCGTGGAGTGCCTCGCTGCCGGTGCGGAAGGCATTGAGGCCGTGTTCGGGCAGGGCCGGTACCTGTTGGTGGAGCAGGGTGAGGCATTCCTCAAGCGTCAGCTTGGCGAGGGTTCCATCGACCAGATCCTCCACCTCCTGCGCCGAGCAGGGAGTAGAGGGGAGAAGCGACTCCATCGTTGCCATGCCTTTCAAGTCCGGAACCACTAATATCAAAGCCACCATAGTCGCCTGGGGAGGCGGCAGGACCCATCAGTGACACCTGCCGTAGGAATCGCACAATTGCGACGCACTCACGTAGCAATCAGTGTAGTGTCCCCGGCATCGAAAGGCTTCGAGATTTGCGTGCCAATGTTGCTGGCGCGGCCAGATCTACTCCATGCGGGGCGCGATGAGCCGAACCTGGGGCAGCGGGCTGTCGTTGAGCAGGTCCATGGCCATGTCCACAGCGCTGGAGCCGATGGACACGCCGGGGATGTCGATGACTGTGAACGGCGTGAGCTGCGAGAACACGAGGGCCTTGGGGCCGATCGCGACTACGTCGACCACGGATGGTCCGCGGCGATCCAATGCGCTTGAAACACCAGGTAGCGCCGACTCGTTGTGCACTATCAATCCAGTGATCTCGCCGGCGTCGATGATGTCGTTGACGATGGCGGCCGCCGCGACGGGATCATCGTCGCAGGGGATGCGTCGCAGCTGGACGCCCCGGGTGGCGGCCTCGGATTCGGCGCCGCGGGCCAGCCACACCGCGTACGCGGTCTGGCGTTTGACTACCTCGGGCGGCGAACCGATCAGGGCGATTCTGGTGTGCCCGGCAGCTTCGAGCTTGCGCACGGCCATGGCCCCGGCGGCCACGAAATCGAGATCGATACAGCTCAGCGATCCCGGATTCTCCGGCAGCCCGATGAGCACGCACGGCTGCCGGAGCCGGGCGAGGGTCTCCAGCCTCGGGTCCTGGGCCTCGATGTCCATCACCAGGAAGGCGTCCACCATCGAACGCAGCGAGACGCTCTCGATGCCGGTGGCGTCGCGCTCGGTGACCAGGAGCACGTCATGGTTGTAGTGACGCGCCCTGGTGGCGACCCCGGCAACGAATTGCATGATCACGTTGACGTCGACGCCCGGGCGCAGCGGGCTGACCAGCCCCAACACCTGCGTCTTGGCCGAGGCCAGGGACCGGGCGCCGGCGTGCGGGCGGTAGTTCAGCTCGGCGATGGCGTCCTCGACCCGTTTGCGCGTCTCGAGGGAGATGGATCGGCGCCCGCTGAGCACATAGGAAACCGTCGACGGCGCCACTCCCGCGCGCCGCGCAACATCCTGGATCCCAGCCATGCGGTACCTCCTGTGCCTGCCCCCCACGGGGATGCCCCGCCTGCCGATGGATGGCCGGGGGGCGCGGCGATGGTGGCGAAGCGTTTCACCGTAGCCTACGCGAGCCCGGGCCTGGCGAGGGCAACTCATTCTCCGATAGTGCCGAGCCGGGGATCGGATCCGGCTGGCGCCAACAGCTTCATCCGAGGACCACACTCACTACCGAGAGGGCAGCAATGACCAACGACTACCGCGTGCCGGGGCTGGAACTGCCCCGCGATTTCATCCTGGGATCGGCCACAGCCTCCTATCAGGTGGAGGGAGCCTTCGACGTCGACGGGAGGGGCCCGTCGATCTGGGACACCTTCAGCCACACCCCGCGGCGAATACTCGACGGCGACACGGGCGACGACGCCGTGGATCACTATCGCCGGCTCGAAGCCGACCTTGACCTGATGGCCGAGCTCGGGCTGGAGTCGTATCGCTTCTCGCTGGCCTGGCCCCGGATCCAACCCGCCGGATCCGGGGCGGTGAACCAGCCGGGTATCGATTTCTACCAGCGCCTCATTGACGGTCTCTTGTCGCGGGGAATCATGCCGATCGCCACGCTCTACCACTGGGATCTGCCGCAGCCGTTGGAGGATGCCGGGGGCTGGCCGGCCCGCGAGACGGCGTTGCGGTTCGCTGACTACGCCGACATCGTCGGCCGGGCCTTCGGTGACCGGGTCGCCATGTGGACCACGCTCAACGAGCCGTGGTGCTCTGCCTACCTCGGCTACGGGTCCGGTGTGCATGCGCCCGGACGCACCAGCGGTGCCGATGCCCTGGCCGCCGTGCATCATCTGAACCTCGCCCACGGCCTGGGGATCCAGGCGTTGCGCGCCACTTCCGGGGAACAGGCCCAGTATTCGGTGACGCTGAATCTGCACGTGCCACGAGGTGACCATGCGTCATCGCCCGAGGCGATCCGCCGGGTTGATGCCCTTGCCAACCGCGCCTTCACCGGTCCGATGCTCAAGGGCGCCTATCCGGAGGATTTGCTCGCCGATACCGCCGCGGTGACCGACTGGGGGTTCGTGGCCGAGGGGGATCTGGCGCAGATCCACCAAAACCTCGATGTGCTGGGGATCAATTACTACTCGACTGTGACGGTCCGGATGTGGGACGGGCAGGGTCAGCGCCAGCACAACGACGGTCACCAGTCGACGGGCGGCACCCCATGGCCGGGTTCCGAGGACGTCGAGTTCCTGCCGCGAGCAGGGCCTGCAACGGCGATGGGCTGGAACATCGCCCCCGACGGCCTGGAGCAGGTGCTGGTCTCGGTCGCCGAGCAATTCCCCGGCCTGGCATTGATGGTCACCGAGAACGGTGCGGCCTTCGACGACGAGCTATCGGCGGGGCGGGTCGCCGATGACCGTCGCATCGACTATGTCCACAGGCATCTGGTGGCCTGTTCGCGCGCGATGGCCCGCGGTGTCAACCTGCGCGGCTACCAACTCTGGTCGCTGTTCGACAACTTCGAGTGGGCCTACGGCTACTCCAAGCGCTTCGGCATCGTCTATATCGACTACGCCACTTTCGAGCGCATCCCCAAGGACAGCGCCCGATGGTATAGCGAGGTGATCCGGACGCGTCGGCTGGTCGACGCGGCGGGCTGAGCTGCCGCGGGCCAGGCCTCGTCGGGGCGGGCGTCGTGCTGGTGAGATGCCGCGCCGGGAGGGGCACTCAGCCTCGGCCGTTACTGGGCCAGCGTCGCCAGGAACACCATCCCGGCCAGGACGGCGCTGCCGAGGCCGAGCAGTAGCACCGGCCACGCCGCGAGGCTGTGTCGGTTGGTGAGCAGGCCGTGCACGGCGCGCCGGTAGCGACGCACCTGATCCACGATCACCCCGCCGATGATGATCCCGGCCACCAGCAGGGCCGGAGTGATCGGGACCCCATAGTTGGCCAGCGCCTTCATCATCAGCGCAGCCACGACGATGAGGGAGAGCAAGGTGCGGGTCCAGGCCAGGCTGGTTCGTTCCGGCTGCAGCCCTGGGTCCGCGTGGACGCTCATGCCCAGCCCAGCACGACCACTAGCAGCAGCGCGGAGGCAACGATCAAGCCGAAGGCCACCGCGAGCATCACCCCCGGCACGGGCAGCGGCCGGTCGTGGCGCATGGCAGCCTCCACCCGGTGCCAGCGCCAGGTGGCATAGATCGACACGATCAGCGACGTGACCAGCAGCGTCAGGGCTGCGGCGTGCCGAAGCTGCGTCGGCAGGGCTTCCTGTGCGAAAGCCTCCAAAGCGACGCCACCACCCAACAGGGCCATCGACGTCCGGATCCAGGCGAGGAAGGTCCGCTCGTTGGCCAGCGAGAACCGGGGATCGGGCTCGGTGCCGCCGGGGAACAGGCGCCGGGTCAGCCACGTGCGGTGATTGCTCTGGTTCACGCTTCGCCTCCCAGCCTCGCCCAGGTCAGCTTAGTCGACGGGTCCCAGCTGATCGTGCCCCCGCGCCAGGCACCCGCAGGTGTGGCGCCGCTGACCCCTGACATGCTTGGTTGAGTAACACAGGCACATCAAAAGCTCGCGTGACTGGAGGTAACCAATTGCCCGGCCGAAACGTATCCAATGGTGTGAGCAAGCGCGACGAGGCCCGATTCACCGATCTCTATCACGAGAGCGTGAGCCGGGTCTATGCCTACCTACGGCGTCATGCCGCTCCCGACGAGGCAGAGCCGATCCTCACCGAGGTCTATCTGAGAGCCTGGCAGCATGTGGGTGAACTTGATCCCCCTGCGCTGGGCTGGCTGATCACGACGGCGCGGCGGCTGATCATTGACCAGCAGCGTGCGTCGTCACGGCGGGAACGGCTCTCGGGTGATGTCTTCGCCCTCGTGCGAAGTGATTCCGGGCCCGATCCGGCTGAGGCCGCGGTCAGCCGCACCGCCGCGAAGTCGGCGCTGCGTCAGCTTCCCGAGATTGACCGCGAGGCACTCCTACTCGTCGCCTGGGAAGGGCTCACTCATGACGAAGCGGCCGAGGTTCTCGGCTGCACCCGCGGGGCCTTTACGGCGCGCATCCGGCGAGCCAGAGAGCACGTTGCTGCGCTCCTGGACCCGCCGTTCGTCGACACCGCCACCGATAGGAGCACCCATGTCTGAACGACTCGATGACGTCCTCGCGTCGCTGCGCCCGCTGGAGGCTGATGTCGCCGCCGAGCTCAGCTTTGCCAAGCAGGCCGCGATCCTCCAAGAAGTCATGGGGGTGCGTCTGGCCCGCTCACCGTTGACCTGGTTCGCGCTGGCCGCTGCAGTTGTTCTAGTGGCCGGAGGCGGCGTCGTGATCGCCCTTGATGCCAACGGCAGGCAAGACGTCGCCGACGTCACCCCACCAACGCAGACTCAAAGGCCGACGTCGTCGACTCCAACGGGCTCGCCGTCGCAGGATGTTGCGGTGGCAAACGCTGGTATCGCGGCCGATCTCGACCGCCCGGCCGAGGGGGCTCTCGGGCAGCCGGGCCTGGCACCCGGAGAATTCCTCCACGTGATGTCGGTGCAGACCAACTGCCAGAACCTGGCCGAGGGCGACACCGATCCATACTGCAGCATCGAATCTCGAGACCTCTACATCTCCGACGACGGCTGGTCGTGGACCAAGATCGAGCGGTCAGCCGACGACGTGACGTGGTTCAAGGGCTCGGCTGAATACGTCGATGTCAATGGACTGCCCACCGATCCAGCCGCCCTCGATGCCGCGCTGCGCTCGGGTACCAGCGGTAACAGCGGCGACGGGCGGGTGTTCAGCGCCATCACTGAGATCCTCGGCACTGAGGCGGCAAGCCCGGAATTGCGCTCGGCAGCGATATTGGTGCTCAAGGGCATCGCCGAGAACCCGAGCGCCCCGGAGACCGGGCGGGAGGGTGTGGTGGCCCGACCGGCAATCGACATCGAGGTCTACCCCGGCGCCGTGGGCGAGGCCGACCAGATCTGGGTGGTCTTCACCGATGAAGGGGTCATGCCTGGCGGCTCGATCTGGCTGGCCCTGGACGCCGATACTGGGCTGCTCATCCGGTCGGGCTCCGATGGTGGCGGCAGCGAATCCTCCGATGACGTCATTTCCCGGGACGTCATCGACGAGTTGCCCGCCGATGTGGTCGAGGCACTGGGTACCGAGCGCGATGACAAGGAAGTCGAATGACTGGCTGGCCGAGCGCTCCCGGGGCGCTGTTAGCCTCACCAAGGTGAACAGTCCCGGGATCGGACAGTATGACGGTGTTCCAGCGGAGCCCCTCAGGTTCGAGGCCAGTCACCGCAAGGTCGTCCGGAGCGCCAAGGTCGCCGTTTGGGTGGGCTGGTGTGGTGCAGTCGTGCTGCTGCTGGTGGTGGCAGTGGCGGCGGTGACCCGGCGGTATCAGTCGTGGATGCTGTGGCAGATCATGAGCATGACCTTCTTGATCGTGGCGATGGTGCTGCTGCGGTGGGAAACCAAGCCGCTTCAGCGCGTCAGGGTCGCCGTGGGGTCGCAACTGATGCAGGTCTGGTCGGGCAAGTACGAGTGGACGGTGCCGATGGCCGCGGTGCGGGGGGTGGAATTGCACGATTCCGGGGCAGGTTGTGCCCCGCAGCCATTCGTCACTGTGGCCGTCGATGCATCTGCCATGACCGATGAGATGCGACAGTGGGCCCGCCGTATCAGATCGAGTGGGCAGGATCCTCGGCCGGCGAACTGGCTCGAGATCCCGATGGACCCCATCCATGGGCCCCAATTGGCCGAGGCGCTTCGTCGGCGGATTTCCCCAGCGGCGGGTCGTTGATTGCCCGGGCGTGAGGCCGCGCTGGGCACCATACCCCGTGGAGTGGCCCCCAATGGGCAGCAACTATGCTAGTGGCATGGCATCGGAGCCCCTAGAAATCCACATCATCGCTGATTCGACGGGGGAGTCGGCCGTCCGGATCGCCAGGGCCGCTGTGGCCCAGTTTCCCGGCCGCGATTTCAAGTTCATCCGGCATCGCCGGATGGCCACCCTGGAGACAGTCAGTAAGGCCCTGGAGGGGCTCAGGGAGCGGGAAGGCCGCCCGACGATAGTGCTGTATACCCTGGTCAAACGCGATGCCGTCGATATGGTCCGCAGCGCCTGTGACGATCTCGGGATTCCCCATGCTGACCTGATGACCGGAACTGTCACGGCAATCGAGGCGGCATCGGGACGCGCGGCAGATCAGGTGGCGCGCCGGCCGGTGGGCGTCGAAACCGACTATTTCACGCGCGTCGCGGCCATCGATTTCGCCGTGCGCAATGACGACGGCGCTCTGCCCGGTGCGCTGCGGGAGGCCGATATCGTCCTGGTGGGGGCCTCGCGTTCGGGCAAGACTCCCTTGTCGATGTACCTGGCCTATCTGGGGTACAAGGCGGCGAATGTGCCTCTGGTGCCGGGCATCGAGCCCCCGGCCGAGCTCTACGAGGTGGATCGCTGGCGCATCGTCGGCCTCACGATGGATGCCGAACGCCTGCAGATCATCCGCACGCAGCGCGTGCGCGGCATGGGCGGTTTCGGCACGCGCGATGGCTACGCGGATCTGGTGCAGATCTACGACGAGTTGGATGAGGTCAACCGGACCCAGCGCAAGCTCGGCTGCCCGATCATCGACACCACCGGCGTCGCGCTAGAGGAATCGGCGTCCCGGATCCTTGACGTGGTGGTCCGCCGGGCAGAGCGCAACGGCGCCAGCCTGCGCCGGCTGGCCGGCATCGTCTGTAAGCCCCACCTCGACGTACCGGACTCGGCCTAGGGCGGCTGATCGTCGCAGTTCGTTGAAGATCTGGCGGCTTCACCGGCACGGGAATCGTCCTTGCACGTGCGCCCGGCGGAAATCGCCAGGGCGAGATTGTCACAGTCCCGAAACGTGTCGGTTTCCCGTGCCGGAAGTGAGCTGAATCGCAGGCAGGGGATTCGGGGGGATCACGGGGTGAGGTTGGGTGGGTGACGATAGGCTGGCTGCAGGGGACGCAGAAGTCCTACCGAGTGCAGTCAAAGGAGAGCGTGCATATGAGCGACGAGCGGTTCGTCTACGACCTATCTGAGGGCGACGCTTCGATGAAGAGCTTGCTGGGTGGCAAGGGAGCGGGCGTGGCGGAGATGGCAAAGGTGGGTGTGCCGGTCCCCGACGCCTTCACAGTCATCACCACTGCCTGTGTCGAGGCAATGAACTCAGGCGGCCAATGGCCCGAGAGCCTGGCCGGGCAGATCGACGAAGGCCTCGCGCGCCTTGAGGAGCGCACCGGCAAGAAGCTCGGCGCCTCGGCCAACCCGCTACTGGTCTCCGTGCGTTCGGGTGCAGTTGTCTCGATGCCCGGCATGATGGACACCATCCTCAATCTCGGTATCTCCGACGAGTCGGTGGGGGCCGTTGCCTCCGAGTCGGGTAACGAGCGGTTCGCGTGGGACTGCTACCGCCGCTTCATCCAGATGTACGGCGAGGTCGTCGAGGCGGTGCCGGCGCACGCCTACGAGGACGCACTGACCGAGCTGAAGGAGACCCGCGGCGTCGAACAAGACACCGACCTGACCGCCGATGACCTGAAGCAGCTCGTGGAGACATTCAAGGAAATCTCCAACGAGCACCTGGGCGGGGACTGGACCACCGACCCGCGGGAGCAGCTGCATCGCGCCGTCAACGCAGTATTCCGTTCCTGGCAGAACCCGAGGGCCGAGGTGTACCGGCGCGCCAACAACATCTCTGCCGAGCTCGGCACCGCGGTGAACATCATGGAGATGGTCTTCGGGAACAAGGGAGACACCTCCGCCACTGGAGTGTGCTTCACCCGCAACCCCTCCACCGGTGAGAAGGCCCTCTATGGTGAGTTCCTCGTCAACGCGCAAGGCGAGGACGTGGTGGCGGGCATCCGCACGCCGCGGCCGCTGGGTGAGATGCGCGAGGTCCTCCCTGAGGCCTACGACCAGCTCATCGCCACCATGAACAAGATGGAGGCG
The DNA here is from genome assembly GCA_047972985.1 of Arachnia sp. Lineage (GTDB taxonomy): Bacteria > Actinomycetota > Actinomycetes > Propionibacteriales > Propionibacteriaceae > Arachnia. The sequence continues at coordinate 6,343 of JBKEBG010000050.1, read as the reverse complement.
CACTACAAGGACATGCAGGATATGGAGTTCACCGTCGAGAACGGCAAGCTCTTCTTGCTCCAGACCCGCAACGGTAAGCGCACCGCGGCCGCCGCGCTCAAGGTGGCTTCCGATCTTGTCGACGAGGGTGTCATCGGCCGCACCGAGGCGCTGCAGCGCATCGAGCCCGCGCAGTTGGACCAGCTGCTGCACCCCGCGATCCCCACCGATCACGGCAAGCGGCCGATCGCCAAGGGGCTACCTGCCTCGCCGGGGGCCGCTGTCGGTGAGGTGGTCTTCGACGCCGACACCGCCGCCGCACGCGGCGAGAAGGGCGAGCCGGTGGTCCTGGTGCGCTACGAGACCACACCCGACGACATTCATGGCGTCATCGTCGCCCAGGGCATCCTCACCGCTCATGGCGGCATGACATCGCACGCCGCTGTGGTGGCCCGCGGTATGGGAAAGCCTTGCGTTGCGGGCGCCCAGGGCATCAAGATAAACGTCGTGGACAGGCAACTGACAATAGGCGATGCAGTTTTCAAGGAGGGTGATGTCGTCACCCTCGACGGCACCACTGGCGACGTTTACGGTGAAGCCCTCGATCTGATCCCGCCGCAGATCAATGAGGACTTCCGCCGTGTTGTCACCTGGGCCGACGAGGTCCGCTCCCTGGGGGTGCGGGCCAACGCCGACAACTTCACCGATGCCAGCAAGGCGCGCGAACTGGGTGCCGAGGGCATCGGGCTGTGCCGCACCGAGCACATGTTCATGGCCGAGGACCGGCTGCCCGCGGTGCGCCGCATGATCCTGGCTGAGTCGCCGGAGGCCCGCGCCGACGCTCTCGCGGAGATCCTGCCGATGCAGCAGGCCGATTTCGAGGGCATCTTCACCGCTATGAAGGGCCTGCCGGTCACCGTCCGGCTGCTCGATCCGCCGCTGCACGAGTTCCTGCCCAACCTGACCGAGCAGTCGCTGCTGGTGCAACGGCTCGAACTCGAAGGGGGGGAGGGCCTGCCCGAGGCCAAGGAAACCCTGGCTCAGGTCAAGCGCCTCCACGAGCTCAACCCGATGCTCGGTACGCGCGGTGTCCGCCTGGCGATGCTGTTCCCGGAGATCCCCGAGATGCAGGCCCGGGCCATTGTCCGCGCGGCGCTGGCCGTGCTGGACCGGGAGGGTGAGACTGTCGGCGTGGAGATCATGATCCCGCTGGTGGCCCTCAGCAAGGAATTGCAGGTCCAGCGCGACATCGTCGAAAAGACAGTGGCCGACGAATTGGCCGTAGCTGGCCGCGAACTCGAGTACACAGTCGGCACCATGATTGAGCTTCCCCGGGCAGCGCTTGTTGCAGATCGGATTGCCGAAAGTGCCGACTTCTTCAGCTTTGGCACTAATGATCTGACCCAGACCACCATTGGTATCTCCCGCGATGATGCAGAGAACGGTTTCCTGACTGACTACGTGATGAATCGCGTGCTGGAACGCAACCCGTTCGAGTCGATCGATCAAGAGGGCGTGGGCCAACTCGTTCAGATCGGTGTGGAGAAGGGTCGGGCAACAAAACCGAACTTGAAGACTGGTGTGTGCGGGGAGCACGGCGGTGATCCGGACTCGATCGAGTTCTTCAACTCCGTCGGCCTGAACTACGTTTCCTGTTCGCCGTTCCGGGTGCCGATCGCACGGTTCGCGGCTGCTAAGGCCGTACTCAACCAAGGATAGGGCGCCGCAGGCAAAGCCACATGTCAAAGCGGGTACCGATCATGCTCGGTGCCCGCAATGGGATGAGTGTCGGCCAAAAGCACGGCGCGGATCATGCATTATGCTCGGATACTCTGGCCACGCTTGGGATAGTCTGACCAAGTTGGCAGCAGAGATGAGTCTTGTCGATAGCTCGGGTGGGGAGCGTGATGCGAGTTTCGTCGCCAGGTGCGGGGGGCACCCGAGCGAAGAATCGTTGCGGCCGGGCGCTGGCTATGTCGGTTGTCACGGCTGTCGCGGGGGTGCTGGCTGTCGCGGGTTCGGGGGGGCCCGCGGCAGCTTCTCCCGGCGACGCTTTCGGTGATGCCGACAGCGTCGTGTTCGTTAGTCAGAACGATCCGACCGGCCTTTTTGGTGCTGAGGCGGATGCTGAAGGCAGCGTCGCATTGGTCCCAGAGGGTGAAGTCACGCAATTGCGGTACAACGCCCTAGCGTTCAACCCGAGCGACGGATTCCTGTATGCCGTGGTGAGCGGCCTGACCAGCGGCGTGGATGACGCCGTGGTGGGTGACGTCATCCGGATCGGCCAAGAGGGGCAATGGGAACTCGTCGACGGGTTGAACCTTGCCGAGATCACCGGCGCGTCGGGAACATTCAACGCCGGCACCTGGGGCGAAGTCGGCACCGCCGACGCCGACTATTACATCGTCCGGGCCGGTTCCTCACCCACGATCTACGTGGTCGATATCAGCACCGGGGCGCTGGTTCGCCAGATCGACACCGGCGGCCCGCTCGGCTACGACATGCTCTACGCCGACGGCTTCATCTGGACCGTGCTTCACCGCGGCAACGGCTACGCCGAGATAGCGCGGGTCGATCCGGTCTCGGGGGCAACTGAGTACTTCGCCTTGCCCCAGGAGGTGGCTCCCGGCACTTTCGGCGGGCAGTGGGTCTTCGGCAACGGGAACTTCGGCCTGCTCGACAACGGCGGCAGGCTGTATCAAATCTCCGTCGACGCGGCCGCCTCGTCCACCCCGATCTTCACGGTCGTGGCTGCCCAAGACGCCCCCGAATCGGGAAACAACGACGCCGCCTCGCGGCCAGGCAACGAGGTGGACCTCGCCGTTGCCGTCTCGCCGGTGGATGCCCAGACGTCCCCTGATGCCATGTCGGGCGCCGCGATCGTGGTGACCAACCGGTCTCCAACGGCCCGGGCCTCGGCCTACACGCTACAGATCACTGTGCCCGAGGGCTTCGAGGTGGACCGGCCCTCACTGCCGCCGTCGTGCCGCACCAATGACGTCGGCATCGTGTGCACCGTCCCGTCGCTTCCCGCCGGCGGAACCGATGAGTTCACTATCCTTGGCGTCTCATCCGGGGCGGCGGGATGCCTTGATTTCTCCGCCCGCGTCGTCGGCAACGACGCAGACCCGAACCCGGGCAACGATCACGCTGGCACCTCCGTGTGCACCGCAGACATCTCGCTGACCAGCAGCGTCACTGCCAGCGGTATCGATTCGGTCCACTACGACATCGCGGTGACAAATAATGGCGCGGCCGGGTATACGCCCGAGGTTCCCATCGAGATCGCCGGCGATCTCACCGGGGTGCTTGATGATCTCCCCGACGTCGCGATGCCCAGCGTCACCTACAGCGGTAGCCCGATCCCCACCCAGGTCGGGGAGGGCGCCGCGTTAAGCGGCGGAGTCCTCGAATGGTCCGGCGCGCTGCAATCGGGCGAAACTGTCACCCTCGCCTTCTCCGCCGCGACCCCGGACGGGGCGATCCGCGGTGATACCAGGGCAGTGGGCACCGTGTGCGCCGGTGTCGGCAGCGCGCAGACCTGCGACGAATTGACTGTGCTGCTGCCCAGGCTCGAACTGTCGATAACGTCCCAGGGCGCCGCGCCGGAGCCGGGTGAGCGCGTCGGATTCACCATCAGCGCGACCAACACCGGCCTCGGCGCATTCGGCGAGACCGGCGGTGCGGCATGGCGGGCCGATCTGAGCGACGTTGTCGACGACGCCGAGGTCGATCTGGCGAGCGTGGTCACCACCGCGGGCACGGCCGAGGTCACTGCCCGCGCCCTCGATTGGGAAGGCCACCTCACCCCGGGAGCATCCGCGAGCGTGTCCTTCGACGCGACCTATCGCGGTGGCGGCAATCGGAGCCTGGTGAGCATCGCCTGTGTCGCGGCCCACTCGAACCCGCCCGCGGCCAGCACCTGCGTCGAGCGCGGCGTCGCCGGCTCACTGCCTACACCCACCGCCGGTCCGGATCACCGGCCCACGTCGATGCCTGACGCGAGCGCCACACCCGCACCCCCTGTCGTGTTCCCCACCTCGCCGCCAACGCTGGATGTGCGGCCACCCAGCGCCCAGCCCGGCTCCGGGGCGGGGGTGGGGCCGATCCCCGCCGTGCGGCCCCCGCTGGCCCCCACCACTGTGGCACCGATCCAGGCAGTACTGCCGACCCCCGCCAACTCACCGGATCCCACCGATGCTGCCACGCCGTCCGAGGAGCTGCCGGTCGAGAGGCCGAAGGTCGATGACCAGGGCGATGCAGTGGTGGAGGACAAGGACGTTCCCGCAGACGAACCCGGCGGTCCGGAGGACCCGGGGTGGGGTGACCCGAGCGAGAACGTTGGCTGGTTCGTCGGCTCGCTGCTGCTGCTGACGGTGGCCGCTGTCGCGCTGCTGTGGGCGGGGCCCGCCACCCCAGGCGGACGGCCCGTCTGAGCCCCGACGGCGAGGTCTCCGGGCGTGCCCGCGGCCCTGCCCCACCCGCCGGGCGGCAGCGCAGATACCCAGGCGCGCCTGCCTGGCTGCCTATCCAGCCGAAGCGCCGGGGGAGACTTCGTCTCCGGCGGACTGGTCCTCGCGGCTGAACAAGCTGATGGCGGCGGCGGCCAGCCCGCCCCACAGCGTGATCATCGCGACCAGCATCATGGCAATGGCACCTGCTGTCATCGGGTCACCTCCTCGGTGTTGTGCTCATTCGACGAGTCGGCCAAGTCGGTCCTGATGCCACGGCGCCACGGCAGCAGCGTCACAAGTACCGACAAGATGGGCAGCGATATGGCCATGCCCCATCCAAAGATCCCCAGCATGGTGACCGAATAGCCCCCGTAGGGGTCCTGGATCTTCGAAACCACCTCGGAGATCAGCAAGTACCCCAGCACCACCGACACCAGGCCGCCCATCAGATAGATCCACCACTTGCCCACCTTGAAGCTCGAGAAGCTGTTGAGGTGAGCCATCAGAGTGGGCAGCTTCTTGATCACCCATGCCGTCACCACCACATAGGCGAATGCGCCGGCCAGGATGCCCAGCTTGTTGACGAACTCGTCGGTGATGTCGAGGAAGTACAGGCCCGAGGTGGTGGCCAGCAAAGTGATGGACAACACGGCTAATGGGATCCCGACCAGGGCGGTAGCCAGGGGCTTGCTGAGGGCAAGCTTGTCGCGGACCCCGGCGATGACCACCTCGACGATGCTGAGCAGCGACGTCATCCCCGCCAGGGTCAGCGCCCCGAAGAACAGGATTCCCAGCACGGAGCCGAAGGGGGCTTGCGAGATGATCGTCGGGAAGGCGACGAAGGCCAACCCGAGCCCGCCCGCGGCGACCTCGTCCACGCCGGTGCCCGCCGCGTTCGCCATGAAGCCCAGCGCGGCGAACACGCCGATGCCTGCGAGCAGTTCGAAGCTGGAGTTTGAAAAGCCCACCACGAGCCCCGAGCCGGTGAGATCGGTGCGGCGCTTCAGGTACGACGAGTACGTCACCATGATGCCGAAACCCACCGACAGTGAGAAGAAGATCTGTCCGTAGGCAGCTGCCCACACGCTGGAATCACCCAGCGTGCTCCAATCGGGCGTGAAGAGGGCGTTGAGGCCGTCCAATGCGCCGGGCAGGAGCAATGCCTGGACCACGAGGATCAGGAACATCCCCGCCAGGATCGGCATGAAGATGAGGTTGGCGGTGGCCAAACCCTTGTTCACGCCCAGGGCCAAAATGACAAGTACCGCCACCCCACACGATGACCATCGGCACGGCCAGCTGGGGCACGAAATCAAGGCCGATGAAAGGATCGCCCTCCGGGGACGTGAAGCACCTCGCCGTAGAGGAAGGCGCCCGGGTCATCGCCCCAGATCTGATTGATGCTGAAGATCGTGTACAGCCCCGCCCAGGCGATGATGGCCGCGTAATACACGCCGATCACGAACGCGACAAGCACCTGCCACCAGCCGAAGAATTCGGTCCAGCGGCCCATGCGTCGAAAGGCCAGCGGAGCACTGCCGCGGTAGCGGTGGCCGATGGCGTAATCGAGGAAGAGCAGCGGGATACCGGCGCTGAGCAGGGCGATCAGGTAGGGCAGGATGAAGGCCCCGCCGCCGTTGCTGTATGCCACATAGGGGAACCGCCAAATATTGCCCAGGCCGACCGCGGAACCGATCGCGGTCAGGATGAACAGATTGCGGGAGTTGAAAACTTCGGCATTGCGGGCCGGGGTAGATCGCTCAGCCATAAGCACCTCCATGTACGTGGCCAGATGAGCAATGATCAGAACCTGTGGATGGTCCTCGGCGGGGTGACGTGAAGGAGCGCACCTTCCCGAGGAGGATCTGAAGTCCAAGTAGCTCTGATCAGGACCGGCGTTGGCGCGCTGG